>JAEUGY010000017.1 GCA_016794625.1 Opitutaceae bacterium | reverse complement strand
AAAACGACCACTTCGTTACGCATGGAACGAGAAAAACAACCTCCCGCGGGTTTTACTCCCAAGGAGATCCGGGCGTTCAAGATCCACGCCGTCCTCATGGCCTTGCTCGGTGCCGCGTTCACGGTTGTTTTGCCGACGGGCCCGGGTCAGGTGCTCGGGGCGCTGTTCGCGGTGGCCCTTCTGCCAGTTCCCCCGTTGATCGTATATGCGTTGCGCCGGCGTCGCACGAACCGTTGAACCGCGGTGGGCCGCCTCCGGCCACCGCTTTCACCACCACCCACTCCATGCAAAGCACCAGCGCCGCCGCCGTGTTTCAGGTTTCCGATCTTGAGCGATCGCTCGCCTTTTATACCGAGATGCTCGGTTTCGTGAAAGACTTCGTCGTGGGTACTCCCCCCTTTTATGCCGGTTTGAAACGAGGCGCAGTCGAGCTCCATCTCTGCTCATCGTCCCAGAACGCGGGCAGGCTTGGGCAGGGGTCCGTCTATCTGTTTTGTGACGTGGTTGACTCGTTCTATCGTGACGTGACGCATCGGGGCGCGACCGTGACCTCGCCGCTGGACTCCCATGACTACGGCATGCGTGATTTCCAGATCAAGGACCCGGACGGCAATTTGATCGGATTCGGTGCTCCGCTCGCTCCATAAGAGGCCGCGTCGGGCCGCCGACCAGCGCCCTGCGCGGAAGCGAGGTTTGCAGGATTCGGTTCACGAAGTGAACCGGTTGGTCGGAGTGATGTTCCCGGAGCCGCCCGGTCCAAGCTAGGGTCCTAGTTTCGTGCCGGGTGCGATGAGATCGTAGGCGGCTGAGTCTAACTCGGATCCGTCGCGGGGGCCTGCGCGTTCGATTTCGGGGGCGTCCTCGCGGGGCAGCATCCGGCGCAATCGCTCCTTGGCATCGGCGAACCTGGGATCCGAGGCGACGTTGCTCCATTCGTGAGGGTCGTGTTCGTGATCGTAGAGTTCTTCGTCACCATTGCGGTAACGGATGTAGCGGAAGCGCCAGTCGCGAATGGAGTGATTGCCGAGACCGTAGGTTGAGAGGATGGGAGCGCCGCGCTCCATGCGCCGACCTTCCAGAATGGGGGACAGGTCGATTCCGTCCAGTGGGTGGGTGCTGGGTGAAGGAAGCCCACAGAGCTGGATCAGTGTGGGGTAGAGGTCGAGCAGGCTGACGGGGGCGGGGCACTGCTGCGCGGGCCGTCCCGGCAGGGAAATCGAGAACACGACACGGCAGGTCTGCTCCCAGAGGGCGAACTTGGCCCATAGGTTCTTCTCGCCCGCGTTGTAGCCATTGTCACTGGCGAAGACGATGATGGTATTCGCCGCGTAGCGACTTGTCTCCAATGCGTCGAGAACCCGGCCGACCTGTTCGTCCACGTAGGTGGTCGCTGCATAGTAGGAACGGATGTATTCGCGCAATAGACCGGAATTCACCACCGCGGCATGGGTTCCGGTGCTGGTGGTCCGCCAGCGTCCCGGAGCTGGCACGTCATCGAGGTCGTCCGGCCGGTAGCCGGGCGGGAGTCGAATTGAGTCGAGCGGATACAAATCAAAGTACCGTTTCGGCACAATTCGCTCGGAGTGGGGACGCCAGAATCCGACCGTGAGGAAAAAAGGCTGCTCGTGCCGCGCCTTTAGAAAATCAACCGCTCGCGCCGCCTGCTCCGTGTCCTGCTGAAATTTAGCCGGATCGTCGCGATCCCAATCGTCCGGCAGGGCGGCGAACCGGGTGGGAAGGTACTTGGGGTCTGGCACCCGGACGGTCTCAGGCAGAACGAACTCGAGCAGGTCCCGGTCGTTGTAGGTCACATACTTCTTGTTTGCGTGCCCCTTGAAGTAGCCCGGCGTGTAGTCGGTTACGTGGTCATCCTGGTAGGGGGTGTGGGCGATTTTCCCGTATCCCGCCGTCAGGTAACCGTGATCGAGGAAATGCCGCTGCAGGGTTACGGCGCGGGAAATGGGAGCCTGCGTCCGGCGAATCGCCTGGCTGTTGTAGTACGCTCCTGATTTCGCGGGGTGAATCCCCGTGAGGAACGCCGCGCGCGAGGCAGCGCAGACGGGGGCCGCGGCGTAAGCGTGGTAGAACCAAGCACTGCGCGCGGCGAGGCGCTCAAGATGAGGCGTGCGCACCGGCGACTCGTTCAGGACGCCCGTCAGGTTGGCCGGATGATCATCGATCAAAATGAACAGCACATTGGGGCGCGACGCCTGCGCCGGTTGCGCGAGCATCATGTTTGCAGCACCAACCACAACCAGTCCCAGTAGCCACGGTCCCACGTGCATGACGGCGCACGTCCCCATGCCGGCCCAAAGGTTGTTTCTTCGCACGCCGTGCTCCCTCAGGCGCCCACCCCCACGGACCGAATGCTGAGGGATCGTTGCTCGCCACGTCGGATCAGGGCGAATGTGGAACCGCCGAAAAAGCGCGATCATTTAATACTGGAGTATACACTGACTTGACTCGGACAAGCTCCAATGACCCAGCTTGCGCTCAGGTTCCCCACGGCCCCCCCGGGCACCGGCCGTTTTCGATCCGCAATCCTGCCCGCGGGGGAGGGATAAGTGGGTGCCGGATTCCTTGGGAGTACGCATGTGGTCGTGGTGGGCAATCACGTCTCATCGCTTGCCCAACGGCGCGAAGTCATTGAACATGGTCGCTTTTACATGAGTTCACCTGCCTTCGCTCCCCCTCCCAGTCCTGCGGTCCGCCGTCGTGTGGTGGTGACCGGAATTGGCGCGGTCACTCCGCTCGGTCTCAGCGCGGCGGAAACCTGGGAGGGTCTGGTCCAGGGACGGTCTGGCATTGGCCCGATCACCCGATTTGATGCCGCCCTCTGCTCCGCCCGGATTGCCGGAGAAGTGCGGGGATTCGATCCGACCAAGGCGCTGGCCTCCCCGCTCTTCCCCCGGGGGCGGGAACGGGATCCGGTCCTGGCGCCCTTCACACCGAAGGACTTGAAGAAGTTCGGCCGCTTCACCCACCTGGGCGTGTCCGCCGCCGTCGAGGCTTACACGGACTCCGGACTCGACGCCCACCGCGCCTCGCTCGATTCGGAGCGCATGGGCGTGAATCTGGGCGTGGGCATCGGGGGATTGCCGGAAATTGAGGCGATGCACGATGTCTACAAGGCCGGAGGGTTTCGGAAGATTTCTCCGTTTCTCATCATTCAGATCGCTCCGAATCTGTTGTCGGGGCAGGCCTCGCTTTTGCTCGACTTACGCGGGCCGAACATGTCGATCGCCTCGGCCTGCGCCACGAGCGGCCATGCCTTGGGCGAATCGGCAGCCGCAATCGCCCGCGGGGATGCGGACGTGATGATCGCAGGCGGGGCGGAGTCCACTGTGTCGCCTCTGGCCATCGGCGCCTTTGCCCAGATGCGAGCGTTGTCGACCCGTAACGACGCCCCGGAAAAGGCGTCCCGACCCTACGACGCCCAGCGCGATGGCTTTGTGCTGTCGGAAGGCGCGGTGGTTTTCGTGCTCGAAGAGCTGGAGCATGCGACCCGCCGCGGCGCCCGGATCTACGCCGAACTGCGAGGCTATGGCGCGTCCGCCGATGCCTACCACCTGTCCTCTCTGGCGGAAGGGGCGGAAGGGTCGCAGCGTTCGATGCGACGCGCCCTCGCCACGGCAGGTCTGGCGGCAACCGACATCGATTTCGTTTCGGCCCATGCCACCTCCACTCCAGGGGGTGACGGCGAAGAAGCGGTCGCGATTGCCACGGTGTTCGCCGCGAATAAGACGAACCTCCATGTCAGCGCCACCAAATCGATGGTGGGCCACCTTTTGGGCGGCGCGGGCGCGATGGGCGCGTTTGCGGCGGTGCTGGCTATCCGCGACGGTGTGGTGCCTCCGACCATCAACCTCGACGAAATCGATCCGGCCATTGCGACGCTCGGTTTGAACATCGCGGCAAATCAGGCGGTGCGCAAACCGGTGCACGCGGCCCTGGCCAATAGTTTTGGGTTTGGCGGGACGAACGCGTCCATCGTTGTCGCCCGGCTCTAGTGGCCTCGAGCGCGCCTCCGCCTCGTCCGCTCAGTTTGGGCGGGCGAGGGCTTGGTCGACGTGCAGAAGCGCTTCGCGAGCCGCGGCTTCCTCCGCGACTTTTTTCGAAGGTCCGCGACCGCGCCCGATGGACTGGTCCTTGAGGTAGACGACGACCTCGTAGCTGCGTTCGTGGTCTTTGCCGTCGATCGAGGAGACTTCGTAGCGGAGAGCTCCGTTGCCGTGCACGGGTTGGACGCGTTCTTGCAGGCGCCCTTTCGGGTTTTCACCGGATTCCAGCTCGGCGACCCGACGGTCGACATCGCCATACCACGCGAGCACCACAGTGCGGACCGTGGCGAAGTCGCTGTCGCGATAGATGGCGCCGATCACCGCCTCCATCGCGTCTTCGAGCGCCGCCGCGCGGGATCGCCCTCCGGTCGATTCCTCGCCTCCGCCCAATCGGAGCATCGCTTCCAGGCCAAGGTGGCGGGCGAGTCCGGCAAGGTAGGTGCCTTTGGTCAGGGTGGCGCGCCGTTTCGTCAGGCTGCCCTCGCGCTCCTCCGGATATCGCTGGAAAAGGGCGTCGGTCAGCAGCAGGTGCAGCACCGCATCACCGAGGAACTCGAGTCGCTGATTGCTCTGCGTGGTCTTCGGATCGTCCTGCAGATAGGACGGGTGGGTGAGCGCTTCGACCAGCAGTCCCGGATCACGAAACGTGTAGCCCAAGCGTTCCTGGAGATCCGACAGCGAGGGGATCATGAGCTGGCGCTGGTGTAACGGCGGACACCGACATGAAACACGGTCACGGCCAGAACCCACCAGAAGACTGCGGCCGAGACCAGCCAGGCGGTGGATGTCCAATCGATGCCGTGGAGCAGGGTGCTGGCCGGAACATTGGTCACAATCGTCACGGGCAGCGCGTACACAAAGATCACCGCGGCGGCGCCACTCAGGGCCTGGCGCGGCAGGCGGGAAAACTCGTTCAGTCCAAAGTACCCTCCCTCCACGCCCTTGGCGCTTTGCAGCCAGAAAACCAGCGAAATGAAGAAGAGCAAGGTGGCGTAGTGGATCGCCAGCCCGCAGACGATGAACACGGCGTACACCGCGATCTGGGCGGCACCGGGGTCGAGGCCCAGCTGCCGTGCCGCATAGATGATCACGCCGAGGGCGATCGGCACATTGAGGAAACCATCGAGGTCGATCTTCCGCGTCGACACCATGAAGAGCAGCGGACCGGGCTGCGCGACGAAGAAGTCGAACGCCCCGGAGCGCACATTGCGCCCCATTTCGAACAAATTGGTCCAGAAAAAGCCCATCAGCAGGCGCTGGATGAGCAGGGACGTGCCCACGAGCAGAGTCATCTCCCACTGGTTCCACCCCGCGATGCTTTCGGTGTGCCGGTAGATGACGCCGATCAACCCCAGATTGACCGCCATCCAGAAAAGCTCCACCAGCGACCACATGATGAAGTCACCGCGGAACATCAGCGTGCGAACGACCGAATACCGCATGCAGGCGAGCCAGAGACGGAGGTAGTGAAGCAGGCGCATGGACGGGCTCAGCCTCCCACGGCGGTGTGCCGGCGCAATCCCCGGGTCCAGAGCAGCTGGGCCACGCCATAAAGCGCGAACACCCAGAACAGCTGGATGCCGAGCCCCCGCAGCGCCTCTTCCGGCGTGCCGATGCGGCCGGTCAGGAGCGCGGCCGGGAAGTACATTTGGTAGTAATAGGGCAGATACGACGAGGCTTCGTACAGCCACCGCGGCAGTAGATCGAGCGGGAAGACCTGCCCGCCGAACACGGTCTCGATCGCGAGCGAGAGAATGACGAAGGACTGGATTTCGAGGAACCAGAACGTCAGCAGCCCGAAACAGTAGGCGAGAGTGAACTGGATGCAGGCCGACATGAGCAGCGCCGGCACCGCGGCCACATAGGTCCAGCCCGCGGATGGAAGCGAAACGTAGTGGTAGAGAAACGGGGCCGCGATGAGGAGGGGCAGCAGCGCGAGGGAGCCGGACACCAGACGCGCCGCCGCAAAAATGCTGAACCGGTAGGCAAAATAGTTGATCGGCTTGAGCAGGAACTGGTTGATCAGGCCGTTGCGGATTTCCTCGGAGACTTCATAATCCTCATTCATCGCACTGATGAAAAACTGCAGGATCAGCATGACGATGAAGTACGTCAGCGTCTGCCGCAGATCGAAGCCGGCCACGCTCGTCTGCCCGGCAAACGCGGCACCCCACAGGATGAAGACGTAGGCGAGGTGGACGAGGGAGAAACTCGCGCGCACCGCGAAGTTCCACCGGTAGACCAGATTGCTCTGGAGACCGATGAGGAAGGCGTGACGGTACTTGGCGAACGAAGCCATGCGGGACTAGTCCGTGTCCTTGAGCTTGAAGCGGGCGATCACTTCCTTGGCCAGGTTCTTGTACGCGGCCGCACCGGGGGACAGCGGGTCGTAGGCGAAGATGGTCTTGCCGAAACTGGGTGCTTCGCTCAGCCGGACCGTGCGCGGAATCACCGAGTTGAAGATTTTGTCCGGCAGGTGCTTCTTGACCTCGTCGACGACCTGCCGCGACAGGTTGGTGCGAATGTCGAACATCGTCATGACCACGCCGCCAAGCTCAAGGTCACCGTTGACCCCGGCCTCCTTGATGCGATCGACGTTGCGCAGGATTTGTCCCAACCCCTCGAGGGCGAGGTATTCGCATTGCAGCGCAATCAGCAGATAATCCGCCGCCGCCAGGCTGTTCATTGACAGCATGCCCATGGAAGGTGGGCAATCGATGATGATGGCGCGGTAACCGCCGCTGTCACGCACCGGCTTTAGCACGGAACGGAGCTTGTTCAGGTAGTTTTCGGACGTGGCGATCTCGATTTCCGCCGCCGCAAGATCCTCTTCGCTCGGGATCAAAGCCAGAAACTCGTAGGGGGTCGGCACCACCTTTTCCAAGGCGACCCCTTCGCCCCGCAAGGGCCCGTACAGGCTCATGCCATCCTTCTTCTCCACGCCCACGGCGCTCGTGGCATTGGCCTGGGGATCGAGATCGATCAGCAAGGTGTGGATCTTTTTCTCAGCCAGCGCCGCGGCGAGGTTGACCGCGGTGGTGGTTTTACCGACGCCGCCTTTTTGATTGGCGATGGTGAAGACAATGGAACGCATGGAAAGAGACGGGGAGGGAATGACGTGTCACCAATGGCAGCAAGCCGTCGCTGTTGTCCACACGGCATTCGCGGCGTTGCAGTCGTACCCGCGACCTCGGCGGGAACTTCGTGGAGGCAGGGCCGCCTCAGGGTAGGGAGGCGCGAGGGCGGTCGAGCCGCCCTTCCGGCAATCAGATTGCCTTAATTGAGCTAAGCCGACTCTGGCCTCGACAAGTCTGGCGGTCCGCGGCGAAGCTCTTCTCCCGGCGAACTGAAACGACGGATCGATCTTTCCCCTTCGACCGTTCCGGGGAGGCTCTTCCTTCCTCAGTCTCGGGCGATCACCGATTCTTTCCTTTTCCCGATGAAAATCGTCCATGCGGCCAGCGAAGTGTTTCCCTATGTCAAGACCGGCGGGTTGGCGGACGCCGTCGGCGCCTTGGCGGGCACGTTTGCGGACCGGGGCCATGAAGTGTCGGTGTTCCTGCCTGGCTACCGGCTCGCTCTCGATCATCCGGCGGCGAGTGGGGCGGAGCGAAAGCTGCGGCTGAAGATCGAGATGGGAGACCGGTTTGCGTCCAGCGACGTCTACGTGCTGACGCCGAAGAAAAACCTGACCGTCTACCTCATCTCCCGGGAGGAATTCTTTGATCGGCGCGGCATCTACGGCAACGGGGAGCGAGATTACGAGGACAACGACAACCGCTATATCTTTTTCGCCAAGGCGGTGGTGGAGACGCTGCGCTTGATGGAGTTCAAAGCGGACATTGTGCACGCGCACGACTGGCCGACGGGGCTGCTGCCGGTGCTGCTGCGGTATGCAGAACGACGCCATGGCGTGACCCTCGCGCTCAAGACCGTGTTCACCATTCACAACATCGCCTTTCAGGGCGTCTTCTCCATGCGATCGTTTCCGCGGACCAACCTCCCGGATGAACTCATGGGCATCGATGGTCTCGAGTTTTACGGGCAGATGAGCTTCATGAAGGGCGGACTGCTCTTCGCCGATCACATCACCACGGTGAGTCCCCAGTACGCGAAGGAGATCCAAACGCCCGACTTCGGCTGCGGTCTTGATGGCGTCATTCAGTCCCGCGCTTCGGATCTTGTTGGATTGATCAATGGCATCGACCGGGCGATTTGGGATCCCGCGACCGATTCGCTGTTGCCGGCCCGTTACACCCCAGACGACTTGTCGGGCAAGGCGGTGTGCCGCGCCGAACTGATCAAGCGCATGGGGCTGACCGCCGGTTTCAAGGGGCCGATCTTCGGGCTGGTGGCGCGCTTGACCGAACAGAAGGGCATTTCCCTGCTGCTCGCCAATCGGGAGTTCTTTGTTTCACAGCCCGTGGCGTTGATCGTGCTGGGGAAGGGCGATGCCCGCTTTGAAAAGGCATTGAAAGAACTGGCCGACGAAGTCCCGGGGCGGGTGGCGCTGGCGATGCGGCTGGACGAAACCATGAGCCATCTCGTCGAGGCGGGTTCGGACTTCTTCGTCATGCCGTCCTTGTTTGAGCCCTGCGGCCTCAATCAAATGTACTCGCAGGCCTATGGGACCATACCCCTGGTCACCCGGGTCGGCGGCCTGGTCGACACCGTGATCGACATCGACGAGCAGCCGAACGCCGGTACCGGTATCATGTTTGCCCCCACGGCGGAGGGTCTGCTGAGCGGCCTGAACCGGGCGCTGAAACTGTTTGGAAATCGGGCCGGCTATCAGGCCGTCCAACGGCGGTGCATGCAGCGGGACTTTAGCTGGACGAAAGCCGCCGCCGGCTACGAGGCCCTGTACGACGAGAACCTCTGAGATTGGCCGCAGTCACTGCGAGTTCCTTGCGTTGATGCCTGCGAGCCGACCTGCGGGGTCGACTTGCGAAGCGACCGCTTGTTGACACCGGTACCCACATGCACGTTTCGCCCACCCTCCTCTGGTTTCGCCAGGACCTGCGCCTCGCGGACAACGCGGCACTGGCTGCCGCGATCTCACGGGGAGGGCCGGTGATTCCCGTGTTTATCCTCGAAGAGGCGGGGCGTTCTCCCTGGCGCCTCGGGGGCGCCAGCCGCTCCTGGCTTCACCATTCGCTGGCGGCTCTCGCCGGAGCCCTGGAGGAACGAGGCTCAACGCTGATCCTGGCGCAGGGCCCGTCGCAACGGGTGGTGGAGGCGCTGGTGAGCAGCACCGGTGCCGGTGCGGTTTACTGGAACCGTCGTTACGAGCCCGAGGGCATCGCGCGGGACGCCGCCATCAAAGCGGCTCTGGGTGCCAAGGGCGTGGAAGCAAAGAGTTTCAACAGCGCTCTGCTCTTCGAGCCCCACACCATTGCCAACAAAACGGGTCGGCCCTTTCAGGTGTTCACGCCGTTCTGGCGCTACTGTCAAACGTTGCCGATGGCCGAACCGGTACCAGCGCCGCGGGGCCGGATTGCTGCGCCGGTACGCTGGCCTGACTCGGTGCCACTGCCAGACCTCAAGCTGCTCCCAGCGCGGGGCTGGGACCGTGGATTCTACCCGTTCTGGACACCCGGAGAAGCGGGCGCGCACCTGAGGCTGAAAACATTCCTGTCCCAGGCCATCCACCGCTACGATGAGGAGCGCGACATCCCGTCGGCCGAGGGTGTTTCCCGGCTCTCGCCGCATTTGCACTTTGGCGAGGTGGGCCCCCGGCAGATCTGGGCGGCAGTACGTGGACTCTCGGCATCGTCCGGCGTCTTTCCGCCAAGCCGGGGCGCGTCCAAGTTCCTTGCCGAGGTCGGCTGGCGCGAGTTTGCTCACCACCTGCTCTTTCACTTTCCCACGACCCCCGAGCAGCCTCTGCGGACGGAATTCGCGGCCTTCCCGTGGGCGGAGGACCCGCAGGGACGCCGGCTGCAGGCCTGGCAGCGTGGACGCACGGGGTATCCTCTGATTGATGCCGGCATGCGCCAGCTGTGGGCGTGCGGTTGGATGCACAATCGTGTCCGCATGGTAGTGGCGTCATTTCTCGTCAAACACCTGCGCCTGTCGTGGAATCACGGAGCCGCCTGGTTCTGGGACACCCTCGTCGACGCAGATCTCGCCTCCAATACCCTGGGCTGGCAGTGGAGCGCGGGGTGCGGTGCCGATGCCGCCCCGTACTTTCGTGTGTTCGCGCCGGTGTTGCAGGGGGAGAAGTTTGATCCAAAAGGCCACTACGTGCGCCAGTGGGTGCCGGAATTGGCGCGCCTGCCGGACGACGTGCTCCACCAACCGTGGCAGGCCGCGCCTTCGGTGCTGGCGCGCGCGGGCGTCACCTTGGGCGAAACCTACCCGCGACCCATCGTCGACCATGCCACGGCCCGCGCCGAGGCGCTGGAGGCCTTTAAATCGTTGCGCCGTGGGGCGGGGGAGTCCGGGGACGCATGAAGCGACGGACCGACTCAGTCTCTTCCTACCGTCACTTGATCGTCGTTCTCGGTGATCAACTCAACGCGGACGCCGCGGCCTGGGATGATTTCGACGATCGGAAGGATGGTGTGTTCATGGCCGAGGTGACAGGCGAGTCGGACTACGTGTGGAGCACGAAAACCCGCACGGCCCTTTTCCTGGCGGCGATGCGTCATTTTCGCGATGCGCAGCGAAAGGCGGGTCGACGCGTGACCTACGTAACGCTCGATGACCCCGACAATACCCAGACCCTGGCCGGCGAGCTGCAGCGAGCGGTGCGCCTCCATGCACCCGAGCGACTGATCTTGGTGGAACCCGGCGAGTGGCGAGTGCGTGAAGCCCTCACTCAGGCCGCCCGTGCGGCGGGCGTTCCGCAGGAGCTGCGCCCGGACCGGCACTTTTTTTGCGGGCCGGACGACTTCGCCCGCCATGCCGCAGGGCGCAAGCAGCTCCGCATGGAGTTTTTCTACCGTGAGCAGCGTCGCCGGCATCGGATTCTGCTGGATGAGGCCGGTGGTCCGGAAGGTGGGGAATGGAATTTCGACCCCGAAAATCGCGGCAGTTTTGGCCGTGAAGGCCCAGGGCGGCTGCGTCCGCCGGTCGCCTTCCCGCCGGACGCTGTTACGAGCGAAGTGCTCGCGCTGGTGGAGCGCCGATTTGCGGATCGGCCGGGAAAACTCGAACGCTTCGACTGGCCGGTCACCCCCGCCCAGGCCCGCCGGGCGCTGGACGACTTCATTGCCCACCGCCTTGGCTCCTTCGGCCGCTACCAGGACGCCATGTGGGAAGGCGAACCCTGGCTGTACCATTCCCGTCTCTCCGCGGCGATGAACCTGAAACTGCTCGATCCCCGAGTGGTCGTGGCCGCAGCCGAACGAGCCTACCGAGAGGGCAAGGCTCCGCTGGCGGATGTGGAGGGCTTTATCCGGCAGATCCTGGGCTGGCGGGAGTATGTGCGGGGTGTTTACTGGTTGCACATGCCGGGTTATCTGGAACGCAACGCGTTGGGCGCATCCCAGCCCTTGCCGGGTTTCTATTGGACGGGCGAGACCTCCATGGCCTGTCTTCGTTCGGCCCTGCGCCAGAGTCTCGATCTCGGTTATGCCCACCACATTCAGCGGCTCATGGTCACGGGTCTTTACAGCCTCATGCTGGGGGTGCGGCCCCGCGACGTCCACGCCTGGTACCTCGCCGTCTATGTCGATGCCGTCGAATGGGTCGAGTTGCCCAACACCCTTGGCATGTCCCAGTACGCCGATGGCGGGGTGATGGCGTCCAAACCCTATGTCGCGACCGGTCGCTACATTCAGCGCATGAGCAATGCCTGCGCGGGCTGTCCGTATGATCCGGAACGATCGACCGGGGACCGGGCGTGCCCTTTCACCACACTCTATTGGGATTTTTTGCTGACGCATGAAGGTCATCTGGCGTCGAATCCCCGCATGAGCCTGCAGGTTCGCAATCTCGCCCGCCTGGGCCCGGCAGAGCGTGTCGCCATTCAAGCCCGCGCCCGGCAGGTGCGTGCGCAGCCCGCAGGGCCGGCCCTTGGCGAGGATCATCCCTTGCTCCCTCTGTCATGAGTCGACCTGCTGTCGCTCCCCCTCCTTGGCTCGTCGCCGCGTCCTCCCCTGGCTCCGTCCGCGGCCATGCCGGGCGTTCCGTGAAAGGGTCAAGGTCTCCCGCATGAATCCCGCCTCCCTCGAGACTCCGGGCTGCGTGACCTTGCGGCGCGCGGTGCGCATTGAACGTCCGGCGGCCGTGGTCTTCGCCTGGCATGAACAGCCGGGGGCGTTTGACCGCATGGCGCCCCCGTGGGCGACGATGACGCGACGGTCCGCCACGGGCGGCATTCGCAATGGAGCCCGGGTCGAGCTGCGGCAGCATGTGGGGCCTCTCCGCCTGCGCTGGGAGGTGGAGCATTCGGATTTTGTGGAAAACGTGCAGTTTCGCGATGTCGCTTCGCGGTCACCGTTTCAGGTCTGGGAACACCTTCATCGGGTGGAACCGATTGGCGACGAAGCCTGCCTCTGGGTGGACGAGGTTCGCTACCGGCTGCCTGGAGGTCCCTTGGGGCGCTGGCTCCTCGGGGGACGCGTTCGCTCCGAACTGGACCGTCTGTTCACCTACCGCCACGCCGTGCTCAAGGCCGACCTTGAACAGCCGCTGACGCCTCCCCCTCAGCGCATCCTCCTCGCCGGAGCCTCCGGCTTGCTCGGACGCGGACTGGCCGCCTTTCTTTCGACCCAGGGGCACGATGTGCTTCGTCTGGTGCGGCATCCGGCCCGTCAACCCGACGAACTGCAGTGGAATCCAAACGTCGCGGAATTGGAGCATGGTCCGCTCGACGGCATTGACACCGTGATCAATCTCTCCGGTGCCAACATTGCCGATCGCAACTGGAGCGACCGACGGCGCGACACGATCATCCACTCGCGAAAAATGGCGACGAGCACGCTGGTCAACGCGTTCAAGGACATGCCCTGCCGTCCCAAACTGTTTCTTTCCGCTTCCGCGGTGGGCTTCTATGGCGACCGCGGTGATACGTTGCTGGACGAAGAAGCCGACACCGGGGACAACTTTCTCGCCCTCATCTGCCGGACGTGGGAGGAGGAAGCCCGTCGCGCAGAGTCGCTGGGTATCCGCACGGTCATGTTGCGCACGGGCGTCGTGCTCACTCCTGAGGGTGGGGCGCTCAAGAAAATGCTTCCCCTGTTTCAGCTCGGCTTGGGCGGACGGATCGGAGATGGGCGGGCTTGGATGAGCTGGATCACCCCGGACGACTATGCCGGAGCCATCCAGCACGCGATCGCCACGCCGTCCATGCGCGGTCCCTACAATCTGGTGGCCCCGGAGCCGGTGCGAAACGCTGACTTCGCCCGCACCCTGGCGTCCGTGCTCTCGCGTCCTGGATTTCTTCCGACACCCGCGTGGGTCTTGCGGACCGTGTTTGGCCAGATGGCCGAGGAGACTGTGCTGGCCAGCCAGCGGGCGGTGCCGCGCCGCCTCATCGAGGCGGGCTACGACTTTCGCCACCCCGACTTAGAAACCGCCCTGCGGCACGTGCTCGGGCGCAGTCCTGCCGCGGCACTGCCGTCTTCGCCATGAAGCACACCATCGCCATTGTCGGAGCCGGTCTTTCCGGCCTTCTGACCGCCCGTGTTCTGGTTGACCGCGGCGCCAGCGTCATCGTGCTCGAAAAGAGCCGAGGCGTGGGCGGTCGCATGGCAACCAAGCGGGTGGGGGATGCAGTGTTTGACCAGGGAGCGCAGTATTTTACGGCGCGCGACCCCGCCTTTCAGGCCTGCGTCCAGGACTGGATCGTACAAGGTACAGCTGCGCGCTGGCCGAGCAGCACCCATCGCTGGATAGGCCAACCCGCCATGACCGCCATCGGCAAGCACCTCTCGGCCGGGCTGACCATCGAGCGGGAACGCAAAGTCACGGCCGCGCGACGCCACGCGGCCGGTTGCTGGGAACTTGATATTGAGGAGCATGGCATGATTCGGGCCGAACGGCTCGTGCTGACGGCGCCTGTGCCCCAATCCCTCGCCATTCTCGACGCGGGTGGCGTCGTGCTGCCCGCAGAACTTCACGCCCGTCTCCGTGCCATCACCTATCACCCGTGTCTCGCTCTGCTCGTGGTGCTCGATGGTTCGAGCGACGTTCCCGTCGAGGGCGTGGTTCCCGACAGCGGGCCGTTGCGCTGGATCGGGGACAACGTCAAGAAGGGCATTTCGCCCCAGGTGCCGGCGGCGGTGACGTTGCACGCGAGCGCCGCGTTTTCAACGCAGCACTATGGTCGCCCCGAAGCCGAGGTGAGTGCCCTGCTGCTCGAAGCAGCTCGTCCCTGGTTCGCCGGCCGCGGTGTTGTCACCACGACGTTGCATCGCTGGAAATTCAGCGAGCCCCGGACGGAGTTTGGCGAGCCCTGTGTCTGGCTGCCGGAACTCACGCTCGGCCTGGCGGGTGACGGTTTCGGTGGAGCGCGGGTGGAAGGCGCCGCGCTTTCCGGTCTGGCGCTGGCCGGACGCGTGGCCACCCACCTGATGCACTAAGGCCCGCGAGTCGTGGGCGATAAGCTTGACGAGGCGGGTCGCCATCCCGGAACGTCAACCCATGTCCAGCGCGCTCTATCCCAACATCGCCGCCACCGTGGGTCGGACTCCTCTGATCCGCCTCAACCGTATTGCCGAAGGCGCCGGAGCCACCGTCTACCTCAAGGCGGAGTTCCTCAATCCCCTTTCCAGTGTCAAGGATCGCATCGGGCTGGCGATGATCGAGGCCGCGGAACGCGACGGGAAGATCGGCCCCGATACCGTCGTCGTGGAGCCCACATCTGGCAACACCGGCATCGCCCTGGCTTTCGTGTGTGCGGCGCGTGGTTACAAATTGGTCCTGACCATGCCGGAAACCATGTCGCTCGAGCGCCGGGTGCTGCTGCGCATGCTGGGTGCGGAAATCGTGCTCACCCCGGGGGCGGAGGGCATGCCCGGCGCGATCCGCAAAGCCAACGAACTCGTGACGCAGCACGGTGCGCGAGGCTTCATGCCGCAACAGTTTGAAAACCCGGCCAACCCGGAGGTGCATCGTCGCACCACCGCCGAGGAGATCTGGAACGCTCTGGAGGGCAAGATTGACGCCTTTGTGGCCGGAGTCGGCACCGGAGGGACCATCACGGGCGTCTCCGAGGTCATCAAGGCTCGCCGGGACATGAAGACGTTCGCAGTTGAGCCCGCGGCGTCGCCCGTGCTTTCCGGCGGCCGCCCCGGCCGCCACCGGATTCAGGGGATCGGGGCCGGTTTCATTCCGCGCAACTGCAACACCGCGATCATCGACGAGGTCATTCAGGTCACCGATGATGACGCGTTCGACACGGCGCGTCGGCTTTCCGTGCTCGATGGCATCCTGGGCGGCATTTCGACGGGCGCCAACGTCTGGGCGGCCCTCCAGGTGGCGCACCGGCCCGAGTTTGCCGGCAAAACCATTGTCACGGTCGGATGCAGCTTCGGCGAGCGTTACCTCTCGACCGCCCTGGCCGAAAAGGCCCGGCAGGAAGTATCCGTTTAGCACGTTCGAGGCAGGACCTGGGGTGATTCCCCGGGCAGAGAGGGAGAGATACCCCGGTCCGTGCTGGGGTGAGGTGTTGCGGGCTGGGGAACCAGGCCCCGGTGGGTGAGGCCCGCAGTCGCGCAAATCGGTGGATCGCACTGGTGGTCCCGCCGGCCGTTTGGTCCGATAAAGTGGGGGTATGACACGGACCGGACTCCGCCCTTCCTTTCTGCTGCTTGCGCTGACGCTGACCTTGGGTCTGGTGCGCGCCAACGCCGCCGAGGCCGAAATCGATTTCCCGGGCCAATCCACGGCACTGGAGGATGCCATGACTCTGGCGGATCGTCATGAAGGTGCGGCGGTTTTTCGCGTATCCGGCACGTCCATGCTCCCGTTTTTTGGTGATGGTGCGATCCTGGTCATGAAACCCATCCCGCCGGAGCGGCTTCGTCCCGGCATGGTGGTCGTCTATCGGAACCGATTGGGCGAAACCGTTGCGCATCGGTTGATCAATGAATCGCGGGAAGGCTGGGTGGTCCGCGGTTACAACAATGACCGGGCGGACTCCACGCGTGTGGACGAAAAGAATCTCCGCGGAGTGGTCTACGCCATCCTTCATCCGCGAAACCTCGATTCGGACCAGGACTCTGACCGGGCCCGGGAGGCGCTCGCCGCCGTGCCCGTCGCACTCGCCGCGCCGGCCCGCTGAATCAGGCCAGTGTCGGTTCCTGTGCAGGAGCGCAGCTCGCTGGAGGGCCTTCGACCGTGTGCTCATGCCTCAAGTGATTGCATTTTAGAGGTTTGAGTGAGGCCGACCCTGGTTTCACTGGCGGCGGGAAAGAAATCATTTTCCTTCGCGCCGGGCTTGGTTCACGGTTGTAGGTTTTACGCGCCGCGCCATGTCCTCCGACGTCACCTCGCTCATTCCTCATCGTCCGCCGTTCCTGTTTGTCGACTCCATCGTTTCTGACTCGCCGGAGAGCCTGGTGGCCCGTCGGACCTGGCGCGCGGAGGAGACGTTCTACGAGGGACACTATCCCGGTGCGCCAATCACCCCCGGGGTCCTGCTTTGCGAGGCGGTGTTCCAGACGGGCGCCCTCTATCTGGCGCGGCGGGCAGCGGGCACCGAGCTCGGTGCGGGAGTTCCGTTGCTGGCGAAGATCAGTGATGTCCGATTCCGGAATCCGGTTTATCCGGGTGACACCGTGCTCATCGAGGTGAAAAAGAAAGAGGAAATGGGCGGCTTTTCGCTCATGAGCGGTGCGATGAAGAAGGAAGATGGCACCCGCATCCTCACCGTAGAGTTTGCCGTGGCCTGGAAGGTGCCGCCCGCGGCGACCAAGCCGGCGGCCGCACCGTAATCGGATTTTGACCTGACTCCATCCCGTCACCCTCTACGTTCCGGCATGCCCGATTTCCTCCAACTCTCCGGTCGGACCGTGGTGGTCACCGGTGTCGCCAATCGCAAGAGTGTCGCCTGGTTTGTGGCGCGGGCCTTGGAGGAAGAGGGAGCGCGCGTGATTTACAGCGTGCGCTCGGAAGCCCGGCGACGTTCGCTGGAGACTCTGCTGGCGGGAAAACCGGTGTTCCTGTGTGACGTCGAGACCGAGGGGTCGGCGGACCGTCTCGCGGCCGAAATCAAGGAGGCCGGGCTAGGCCCGGTGCACGGCCTGGTCCATTCGATCGCCTTCGCCAACTACGCCGAGGGCTTCAAGCCGTTCCACGAAACCAAACGCGCCGACTTCCTCCAGGCCACCGCGATCTCCGCGTTTTCGCTCGTCGAACTGGCGCGTGCATTCCGCCCGCTTCTGGCGCGGGACGCGTCGGTGGTGTCGATCGGCATCTCGTCACTGCTCCTCACCCCGGACAACTACGGCTACATGGGCCCGATCAAGGCGGCGCTCGAATCCGCTTCCCGATTTCTGGCCAAATCGTTCAGTGCCACGTCGGAAGTCCGCTTCAACGTAGTCGGTGCCGGGCCACTCAAGACCAGCGCCTCGGCTGGCATTCCCGGTTACCTTGAGAGCTACCTGTACGCGGAGAAACTCACGTTCCGGAAGCGTGCGCTGTCCACCGCCGAGGTCGCCCATGCCGCGCTCTTCCTTCTGAGCGGACGCAGCAGCGGGTTGAATGGCACGACGCTGACCGTCGACGCCGGACTTGGCAGCAATGCCTTTGACGCCGAGGTGATCCGCCTGGCCATGCGCCCCGAGTCGAGGTCCGGCACCAAGGAGAGCTAGCCGTGGCGGTCTTTCGCTTCCAGTCCACGTGTATCGAATCGCTGGCGACCGCCCTGCCGGAGGAGATTCTCACCTCTGCCGAGATCGAGGCCCACCTGCGACCGATGTATGAACGTCTGCGCCTGCCCGAGGGTCGTCTGGAGTTGATGACGGGCATCCGTGAGCGCCGGGTCTGGCCCGCCGGCACACGTCCGTCGGACGCCAGTGCCGCCGCCGGCCGGGCGGCGCTGACCCGCTCCGGGCTGCGCTCCGATCAGGTCGAGCTGCTGGTGCATGGCGCAGTCTGCCGCGACATGCTTGAGCCGGCCACCGCGTCGTTTGTCCATCGCAAGCTCGGACTGCCGCGACAGGCGCAGATCTTCGATCTCTCGAATGCGTGCCTCGGTTTTCTCAACGCCCTCGTCGTCGCGGCTGGGTTGATCGAATCGGGACAGATCCGCTGCGCCCTGGTCGTGGCAGGCGAAAACGGACGTCCGCTCGTGGATCAGACCCTCACCACCCTGAGAGATCGGCCGTTGACGCGGAACGAGATCAAACCCTATTTCGCCAACCTCACCATTGGCTCGGGGGCGGTGGCCGCCGTGGTCTGCCACGAAGATCTGGTGCCGGAGGGACGCGCCCGTCACCGCCTGCGCTGCGGTGTCGCCCGCGCCGCGAGCGAGGCCAGCGACCTTTGCCAGGGAGACACCCATGGGGCGGACGCGCTGGCCATGCAGACGGACTCCGAGGGTCTACTGGTGGCCGGAGTCGCCTTGGCGGCGGAAACGTGGCAGGAATTCAGCGCCCTGACGGGCCGGGGCCCCGGCGATTTCGATCGGTACATCTGCCATCAGGTGGGCAGTGTGCACCGGCGTCGATTGTACGAAACTCTCGGCCTCGATCTCGGGCGCGACTTTTCCACCTTCGAGACACTCGGCAACATGGGCTCGGTCTCGCTGCCGGCCACGCTGGCCGCGGCGGTCGAGGCGGGTGCGGTCAAGCCTGGACACGAGGTGGGACTGCTCGGCATTGGTTCCGGGCTGAACTGCCTGATGCTCTCCGTCACATGGTGACCGACCGCCAGATCCCGGACTGGCTGCGCCGCCAGTACCCCTTCACCCCGCGCGTCCACCGCACCGCGGCGGGGGCTCGCCTTAGCTACCTCGACGAGGGCCCCCGGAGTGACGAAGCCGTGCTCATGCTGCATGGGAACCCCACCTGGTCCTACTTTTACCGCCACCTTGTCACCGCGATCGCCCCCCGGGCCCGCTGCATCGTGCCGGACCACATCGGCATGGGGCTTTCCGACAAGCCGGCGGACTACGCCTACACCCTGGCCACGCGGATCGACGACGTGCTGGGCTTGGTCGAGTCGCTCGGTCTCCGACGTATCCACCTGGTGGTGCATGACTGGGGTGGGGCGATTGGGTTTGGCGTCGCCGCCCGCATCAGCTCACGGATCGGACGCCTGGTCGTGCTCAATACCGCCGCGTTCCGATCCGACCGGATTCCTCTCCGCATCGCCCTGTGCCGGCAACGGAGCCTCGGCACCTGGCTGGTGCGTCGGCTCAACGGCTTTGCCGGTCCCGCGGTCCGCATGGCCATGCACCGACGGGCGCTCTCGGCCGAGGAGCGCCGCGGGTACCTTTTCCCCTATGACTCCTGGGACAACCGCGTGGCCGTTGATGCCTTCGTCAAGGACATTCCCCTTCGCGCCAGTGATGTCAGTTATTCCACCTTGCACGAGGTGGAAAAAGCCCTTCCGACCTTCCGCGGCCATCCGGTCAGTGTCGTCTGGGGCGGTCGCGACTTTTGTTTTAACGATCATTTTTTGGAGCGGTGGAAGCAGTTTTTGCCCGAAGCCCGAGTCACCCGTCTTGCGGATGTCGGCCACTACGTGCTCGACGATGCGGGCGCGGAGGCGATCGAGCTTTGCCGGTCGGCGCTTTTCCCGGAGAATGCGTAGCGGGATGGGCACCCAATGTCGGCGTCTGTTGGAGGTGGGGTCGCCGACCCCGCGGAAAGTGGCGACGAGGAAAGAATTCGGACAGCGAAGGCGCGACCTCGACCTTCGCGGCCAGGTTCAGAGCGCACAACGAGCTTCACGGCGCCGCAGTCGGAGTGCGCACCTGACCATGACGTGCGAGCAGAGCGCGCAGCTGATCACTCCGAACCAGCCGCGCCTTGTGCAGCTGCCCTTCGGCAAACTGTACGACCAAGGTGTCGTAACCGAATTCCACCGATCGAGTATCCGCGCAAGCCATGTTCCAGTAGACCCAGACCCCGGAAGGCAGCACCTCATCGGGAGGACCAAACTCCTCGGCGATCTGCGCTGACGACGTGCCCCGTTTCAGTCGGTCTTCGACCGATGGTTCCGACAACACGCGCTGAAGCGGGAGAGCGTCGGTGGCCGCAAGACCAGCACCAGCGGGAACGAGTCCACACCAACAGGCGAGGAACGCCGACCACAGACCAAGACGGAGTCGAGTTTTCATGAGGGGAGGAGGGGCGGCGATGATACTCGCCCCTTGGAATACTCATGAAGCGCCAGAGCTTTACCGGTTTGTCTTCCGGAGGACTCAACTTTGCGATGAACCGCCGTCTTGCAGCGACCAGCGCGGACGGTGAAGGCTCGACCAACCCCTATAACTGAGATCGCCAGAACGTCATTACGCTGCGGTTTCTCACCGAGCCGGGAATACGACGCACCTTGTCAGTATGGCCAAGCTCGTGGAGGCCTAAGGGTGTGTACACGTACCGGAGCCCAAGGCCTGCAGTGGCATCGAGGTTCTCAAATTCCTGCTGAACGAACCAGGGTGGATGATCGTACCCACGGTAAAAAGGAAGAAGAGCAGGCGCTCAAACGAGTCGTTTCTTCCAGTATCCAGGTGGCATTTTGAAGGGAGCGACTGCGACGATCCAGACGTGATCAGGCATGTCGAAGTAGATAACCGCGTAAGGAAAAGGTCGGCGGAAATGGCGCCGCGCCGGAGGATCAAACTGTCGGAAGAGGGTGGGGTGTGCACACACCTCTCGAACGAGGCTCTCGATGGTATCGTAGAATCGATCGCCGAGACGTGGATTGATGGCCGCGTATTTTGCAGCGGCAACTTTCGCCTCCTCTAAGGCTTCGCGGTGAAACCTGAAGGGCTTCACCGGCCGATGACGCGTCTGAGCTCGGCTAGGGCTTCTTCTCCCGGAACACCTGTCTCCGCGCCGCTTTCAATCTCAGCAATCCGGCGATGGATTTCCGTTTTCCACGACTGCTGAATCTCAAGATCAACGCTGTCGATCGTTTCAGCCAAAAGCAGGTCAAAGAGCTCGACCGATTGCTCACGTGGCAACCGCCGCACCGCTTCCACGATTTGATCTACGGTCAGGGACATGTCCGGAAACCTAGGGGATTGGATCGGGGTTTCAACCCTGACGTTCGCGTAGGTGGCACTGATTGAACAAAACCCTCTGGCTTCACGCGCGGCTCCCCAAAACGAGGAGCAATACGTCGACCACTGCCAAGTCGCTTGCAGAAAACCCAAGCCACTATTCACAAGCTCGATAGCCTCATGAAATTGGCTCTGTGCTTTCGTTGACGACAAAGTTAACAGGAATGAACGAAATTCCTTTCTCTCCAGAGAGAATTTTCTCAACGGCCCCAGCGACCAATATTTGGCTTACTGCAAAGTGGCTTTCTCGAAAATCGTTCCTCAATCGTGATTTCCCAAACCGCTCGTAAGTCGCTCCGACGGAAAATGGTGCCACTTCAGAGTCATAGACGATGCGCAAGTCCTGCTTCGGAACATTAAAGTAACCGTCACGTCCACATTTCGGACAGCTGGGTTCCAATTTGGACGTGCACCAACCCGTCGTATTCGCGCTCCAAGGAATAAGCGTCACTTCCGGAACAAGTTCAAAATACGATGACACCTTTCCGGCTTTGTCGCAGATAACCCGAAGGCAACGCGGAGCCACAGACCTGATCGGTGCCACCAAACGAGGAGGAATCACCACCTCGTTCGTAAGCGTGTAGGAAACACGATCTCTTAGCATCGAGATGGGAAACCTTAAGGGATCAAGTCTTTGCGCGCCTGTTCCACACTCAGGACATGCGTCACTGAGGTCATATCGTCCACCGTCACGCGGCCCGCTGATACACTGGTAAGGCAACACATGTTTACTGACTAGAATCGATGCTTTCATTGTCGTTGGAATGTCCGGCATCGGATCAAGGAACGCAAAAACTCGAAGCTATCAGACAGTACTAGGTCCTCGTAACAAACGGCAGGCTGCGCACCAAACTGACCTGGCAATGCCCTGCTATCATCGTGCGAACATCACCGATGTGACGATCGGCTGGATTTCAAGGAAGCACCAAGGTGGCAAGGGCACTCGTACTTAGGGCGAGCGTGGAGTGGCAGGCGGCGTGTGACGCAGGGCGAGGCCGGGGCGGGCGCCGGTGAGCTGGCCTCCGCGGATGATGGGGACGCCGTGGACGAGGACTTCGTCAAAGCCGGCGGCGTAGTGGTGGGGGTCGCCAAACCAGGAAGGGGCTTGCACGGCGGCAAGGTCGAAGATGACGAGATCGGCGACAAAGCCGGTCCGGATCTCGCCGCGTTGCGCCAGGGAAAAGGTGCGCGCTGGCAAGGAGGTCATTTTGCGCACGGCTTCCTCGAGTGAAAGGAGTTGAATGTCCCGGACGTAGTGAGCCAGGACGCGGGCGTTGTTGCCGTAACCGCGGGGATGGGGAACGGCCTCGCCGAAGCGGCGGGGACTGGAGTCCGAGGCGATCATGGTCATGGGATGCGCGAGAAACCGTTTCAGGTTTTCCTCGCTCATGCCGTGGAAGACTGCGGAGGCGCCGCCGCGGGATTCAATGTCGAGAATGGTTTCGATCTGGTCGTCGAGCGTGGCGGAGCCTCGGCGCAGGGTGGCGACCTCGGGTACGGATTTGCCGTTGAGCGAGGTATCCGCCTCAAAGTTCGCGATGACGGCGTAGGCGTAGTCGGTCCGGCGGCTGCGCTGCAACGTCGCCTTCATTTCCGCGACGATCCGGGCTTTCTCGGCCGGATCGGCCAGGCGTTCCCGAAACCGCTGGCGTCCACCTTCCCGAGCCTCGGCGGGAATGGGGGTGCCGAGTGACGTGCTGGAGGCCGTGTAGAGGTACTGGTCATGAGTGACCCGGACGCCTTCGGCCCGCGCTGTGTCGAGGAGCTTGATCACGTCGCCCGCCATATCCCAGGCCGCCGGTCCGGAGAGTTTGATGTGTGATACCTCGGCCGGAATCTTGGCTTCGCGCGCAATGCGAAGCACCTCATGGAGCGCCTCCATGATGCGATCATTTTCGTAGCGCATGTGACTCGCGTAGATCCCGCCGTAAGCCGAGGCCCGCTGGGCCAGCGCGATGATTTCTTCCGTGGTGGCAAACGTGCCGGGCAGGTAGATCAGCCCCGTGCTCAGGCCCACGGCTCCTTCGCGCATGCCTCGATCGACGAGGGCCTTCATCTGGTCCAGCTCGGCCGCGGTGGGTGGGCGGGCAAAGCTGCCACCCATGACCTGGGACCGCACCGTGTTGTGGCCGATCAGTGTGGCCACGTTGAGGGTCGTTCCGGTTTGCTCGACCGACTTCAAAAAGGCGCCGATTTCCAGTTTGGAGCCGCCGCAGTTGCCCGTGACGATCGTCGTCACGCCCATGCGAATGAAATTCTCGGCCACCGGAAGGTCCGTGATGTCCTCGGAGTGGGTGTGCACGTCGATGAACCCCGGCGCGACGATGCGGTTTTGAGCATCGATTTCCGTGCGACCTTTTCCGGAGAAGGTACCGACAGCGATGATCCGACCTTCGCGAATCGCGATATCACCGGCGACCGCCGCCGCGCCGGTTCCGTCCACAATGCGGCCCCGACGGATCACCAGGTCGAATTCCTGCGACCAAAGAGGGGCCGACATCCCGGCACCGACGACGTACAAAAGACAGAACAGACGAAGAAGAGAAACGGACCCCAAGAAGCGCATCCGTTGAACCGAAACGCGGGGCCGGGGGATGGCGACTCGAAAGCACAAACCGGAAGACTGCGGCCAGATTTTAGGGCCCAGTGGAGCCCGATCTCCACGCGCGACCGCAGGCCTTCCATCCAGGGCATTCCCTCGTTCTCTTGATTAAACATAATGTTTATTGTGCGGCAGATGACGGTACAAAAGAGTGGGGTCAAAAAGCCATCTTCACGTAACGCAAACAACGGATCCCGCGTTGGATTTCGCCGGGAGGTCTATGTTAATCGCCTATTATTAAGCAATTTAACCATCGTTTCTCGGCCGCTCCGACCACCCTTGGCGAGCGAACACCTAAGGCGCCGGACCCCAGCGTCGGGTAAACGGGAAATAGATCATCAACGGACGACCTACAACGTCCTTTTCCGGGACGAATCCCCAGTAACGGCCATCAGAGCTGTTGTTGGAATTGTCGCCCAAGGCAAAAAACTGATGCGGTGGCACCTCAACCTTACGCCCGAATGAGAGGCCTTCGATGGCCTGGTAACCACGATAAAGACCTTCGCGGTTATTATTCCGGGTGAAGGCTTCGGATCCGCTGATCGGCTGACCGTTGCGCAACAGGATCCCGGTGGTCTCGGACGCCATGAGCCGTGACGAGCCGTCAGATGTCTTGGTCTCGCCACGCACGACTTCAAGCGTGTCTCCCGGCCCGCCCACGAGCCGCTTGATGTAATACTGATCGCCGTAGACGTTGAAAATCCCGGGTATGTTCGCGGTCCGGAAGACGAAGCCGCTACCCACCGAGGGCTCCACGAAATGGTAACTCATGCGGTCCACGAACAGCTGGTCGCCGGTCATGATGTCGAAGGATAGGATGCGTTCGCCCGCGGCCACCGTTTTTCCCGTTCGCAAGAATCGCATGCGCAGCCGCCGGCCATCCTCAACGACCTCTCGGACCACAAACTGGCCGCTGGCGACCGCCGTGGCGTAGGCCGCTTCGAGCTTGCCGGACGCGGGGTAAAACGCCTCGGTCAGCGCCCAATCGAAATCGAAATCGAACGGCACCGTGACACTGACCGGCGCGTCGTTCACAAACAGGGTGTATTCGCGCAGCTTGGTGGGGAACACCAACCAGGAACGCCCGCTGACGACGCGGTAGTGTGCCGCCCCACCCCGACCGTCCGGATTCCCCATCGGAATCAGAACTTCACCTGCCTGCGGCGCGTCGAGCCGTCGCGCGCGCGCGCCAAAGGCCAGAAAGCGCACAGCCTGCGTCACGGTGCCCGGCTCTTCGGCCTTCGTCCGGAAGACCTCCGGCGTCATGCCATGGTAGCTCGGCCACATGGAGTTCGTCGGAATCTTGAACGGCTGGACGAAATACGTGCGGATGCCGAGGATGACGATGGCCGCCACGAGGAAGAATTCGACGTTCTCCACGAGGGACGACTTTGGGTAAACCTTGCCGCCGGTGCGCCGCAGCACGGTCTCCAATGCCTCGATCGAAAGCTTGAGTTTGGCGGAGTCGCTCTTCGCCTTCAGCTCGGCCTGCAGCTGGGCCGAACGCGACTGGAGCTCGGCGAGCTCCGCCGGGGGCAGCACGTCCCGGCGGTAATGATACACCTTCTCGGCCAGCTCCAGCCAGTTGGCGGCGTGACTCCGCATTTTCTTTTCTTGGGAGGCGAAGAGTCCGAACACGTGAGACCTGGGTTGTGGAGCGACTGCGATTAGTTCTTGAGCACCTGGATGAAGGCGTCGGGCGGGATGGAAACCCGTCCGATCTGCTTCATTTTCTTCTTACCTTCCTTCTGTTTGTCGAGGAGCTTGCGCTTGCGGGAAATGTCGCCGCCGTAACACTTGGCTGTCACGTCTTTACGCATTTCTCGAACATTGTCGCGGGCGATGATCTTGCCGCCGATGGCTGCCTGGATCGCGACTTTGAACATCTGGGGAGGAATGATCTCGGCCAGTTTTTCGCACAGTTCCCGGCCTTTGCCCTCCGCCTTGTCGCGATGGACAATGCTGGCGAAGGCGTCGACCGGATCACCGTTGATCATGATGTCCATCTTCACGAGGTCGCTCGCCCGATAGGCACCCAGTTCGTAGTCCATCGACCCGTAGCCGTGGGTGATGCTCTTCAGCCGGTCATTGAAATCGACGAGGATCTCGTTGAGCGGAAGGATGCACGTGAGCATGACGCGGTTGGCGTCGAGCGTGTCGGTGTGCTCGCAGACGCCGCGCTTTTCCATGATGATGGACAGGATGTCGCCCATGCAGTCGTTGGGAATGTGGATGGCGGCCTTGATCGTCGGTTCCCGAATCTCGATGAAGGTGCCGGGATCGGGCAGATTGATCGGGTTGTCGACCTCGAGCACTTCCCCGCTGTGTTTGACCACGTGGTAAACCACGCTCGGATAGGTGGAGATGATGTCGACGTCGTGCTCGCGCCGGATGCGTTCCTGGATGATCTCCATGTGGAGAAGTCCGAGGAAGCCGCAGCGAAAGCCGAAGCCGAGTGCGACGGAACTCTCCGAAGCGTAGACGAACGCGGAGTCGTTCAGGCGCAGGCGCCCGAGCGCGGCCTTGAGTTTTTCGTAGTCGGAGCTTTCCAGTGGATACAGTCCGCAGAAGACCATCGGGCGGACCTCCTTGTAGCCCGGCAGCATTTCCGAGGCGGGCTGGCGGGCCAGCGTGATCGTATCGCCCGTCTTGATATCCGCCGTGTCCTTGATGTTCGATACCACGTATCCGACATCGCCGGCGGTGAGCAGGTCGCACTTCTGCATCTTCGGGGTGAAGACGCCGACCTCCTTGACCTCCGACTTCTGGCCGGTGCTCATCAGCTGCATGATGTCGCCTGCCTTGATGGCCCCGGAGAACACGCGGCAATAGGCGATGACGCCCCGGTAGGAATCGTAAAGGGAATCGAAGACCAGCGTGCGCGTGTGCGGAAACTCGGTCCAGCGCGGAGGCGGCACCCGGGCGATGACGGCCTCGAGGATGTCCTGGATGCCGATGCCGGTTTTGCCACTGGCGAGGATGGCCTCCTCGGCGGGAATCGTGAGGATGTCCTCCAGCTGCTTCATGCACAGCTCCAGGTTGGCACTGGGCAGATCGATCTTGTTGATGACCGGAATGATCTTGAGGTGCTGGCTGGAGGCCAGGTGGGCGTTGGCCACGGTCTGGGCTTCCACGCCCTGCGCGGCGTCGATCAGGAGCACGGCACCTTCGCAGGCGGCCAGGGAGCGCGACACCTCATAGGAGAAGTCGACATGGCCGGGCGTATCCATCAGGTTCAGCTTGTACGTCTTCCCGTCTTTGGCGGGATAGTACATGGTCACGGGATGGCTCTTGATCGTGATGCCGCGCTCCTTCTCGAGGTCCATCGAGTCAAGGTGCTGGTCGGTCATCACCCGTTGCTGGACGGTGTTGGTGTACTCCAGCAGGCGATCGGACAGCGTGGTCTTGCCGTGGTCGACGTGGGCGATGATGCAGAAATTGCGGGTGAGCGGTACGTCCACAGGTTCAGGAAAAAACGGTTGGCGTGTGAGAAAAGAGGAAACGATCAGGCGAGCACGTGGGCGAACTCCTCGAACGAACGGACGACCCAAGATTTTTCGGTGCGACGGGCGAGCCCGGACAGCACACCGCCCGGTCCGAGTTCCCAGAAGGCGTCAGGTTTGGCCGCGGCGGCGGATCGCGTGCAGTCCTCCCAAAGGACGGAAGACACCACCTGGTTGACCAAGGCCTGGCGCAGCGCCACCGGGTCGGAGATCGCCTGCCCGGTGGTGTTGGTATAGACGGTGAACCGGGGGGCGGAGAACGGAATCCCGTGGAGGAAATCAGCAAAGGCGGCCCGCGCCGGTTCCATCAGGCGGGAGTGGTACGCACCCGCCACGTTGAGCGGAATGACTCGCTTCCAGCCGCGTTCCTTGCACGCCGCCACGGCAGCGTCGATCTGAACCTTGTCGCCCGACACAATGATCTGGCCCGGCGCGTTGAAATTAGCCGCCTCGATCCCAAACTCGGCGCAGAGTTCCTTTACCCGATCGCGTTCCTCGCCAACGATCGCCGCCATGCCGCCGACGGTCTTTTCACAGGCCAGCTGCATCAATCGTCCGCGCTCGGCGACGACACGCAGGCCGGTCGCGAAATCGAAGACCCCGGCCGCCGTGTAGGCCGTGATTTCGCCGAGCGACAACCCCAAAGCGGATTGCGGCTCACCGGCCGGCACCTTGCCGGCCTCCTGCAAGGCGGCCCACAGGGCCAATCCGTGCACGAAGAGCGCTGGCTGGCAGACTTTCGTCTGCGTCAGTTCAGTATCGGGACCCTCAAAGCTGATCTTGCTCAAGCTCCAGCCTAGGATCTGGTCCGCTTCGTCGTACATGGCCCGGGCGGCAGGAGACCCGGCATACAGGGATTTCCCCATGCCGACTTTCTGCGCGCCCTGACCGGCGAATAGAAGTGCGAGTGCCATATCGATGAAACCGACAAGACAACCGTGCGGCCATCGAAAAACCAAGCCCGAAAGCGGGCCAATCCCGGGCTTAAATGCAAGAGATTTACCCCGGGGCGTTCTCTCCCGCAGCTCTATTGGTTCAGCTTGGGCGTTTCGACACCGTTGGCATCGTAGATTTCGACCAAGGCCGCGCCGGTACCGCCGTCCGCACCACTCACCGTGATCGTGAATCCCCCCGCTTCCAGGGGCGTCAGGAACGCGGCGTCCGCACTCCCGGCTCCGAGCGGAAAGGCTCCGACCAGCGTGGAGCGGGCCTGCAGGGCCGCAGGGTCGAATCCGGTGGTCCATCCCTGGTTGCTGGCGACGAGTACACCGGTGCTGCGCTTCAACTCCATTCTCGGTTGCGCCAGCGTATTGGGCACCCCGAACGCACCGAGGGTCGGGCCCACGGCCCGAAGCAGCAGCAAGCGGGAGCCTCCCGAAACCGTGAAACCAGGGATCAACAGATTCTCTCCCGTGCCGACCGGACCGCGCACCGCGGAATTGACCAGCCGGCTCCGACCCAGATCCACGGCATAGATTTCTCCGAGCGCCACGCCTTGGGAACCCTCGTAACCACCGATATGAGCGGTGTAGGCCCCTGGTGCCAAATTGAGCAGAATGGCCGTGTCTTCCGGATTCGTGAAGGGAAAGGCCCCGACTTGCGCCATCGCTTCCGCCAGACCGGCGGACCCGGCACCCGACTGCCAACCGATGTTCTGCTGAAGGACTTGGCCCGCGCTATTGAACAGAGTCAGCTGCGGACGGGGCACGGCGTCAGCGATGCCGTAGTTGCGCAGGGTGGGTCCCGCACCACGGATGAGGACTCGCATGGAGTCCGGTCCTTGAATGACAAAGCCCAGAATGAGCACGCCGCTGCTCGGGGACACGCGGGCGCGGCAGGACAAATTGGTCAACCGGCTCCAGGCGCTCGCGTCCTCGATGATCCCGACATTGTTCCGGTCCGTGCCGGCAAGGCTCGAGAACTGGCCGGCGACGGCAAAGTCCTCGTCCTCGGTGATCGAGATCGCATTGGCTGCTCCGGCCACGTCCACGGATTCCGTCGTGGAAACGGCTCCGGCGGGGTTGATGGCAACGACGGTCTGGGCCGTGTACGACCCGTTGGAGACCACCAGACCTCCATTGGGCTGAACCTGTCCGGCGCGAATCGCATCGAGCCGCCCCGCGCTCGGACGGGAATTCCCGTTGGCGATGGAACTGAAGTCCCCCGCTGCGGTGATCGGCGCCAGCGGCGGATTGTAGGTCAGATCGAGCTGGCCGCGCGGCCCGAGTTTGGCGATGCCCGCCGGTCGGGGCTGGCCGTTGAAGGAGGTGAACGAGCCCATCGCATAGAGCGCTCCATCCGGCGAGCGCAGCAGGGTGCGCACCGGGGCGTTCGGACCGGTTCCGACATCGAAGGTCAGATCGATGCGGAAATCGGGGGAAAGGCGGGCCATGCGCGCGCGGACAAAGCCGCTCATCAGGGTAAAATCTCCTCCGGCGACGATGCCGCCGTCGTACTGCTGGACGAGGCTAAACACCCCGCCGACCGTGCGGAACACCGTTTCCGGGAGATGGGCGCCCGAGGTGTTCAGGGCCGCGAGTCCCAACTTGCCGCCAATCAGGTAGCCCCCGCCTCGCAGAGCGATCACCGCGTATTGGAACCGCTCCAATGCGGGGATCTCGCTTTCGCGTCCGATGAACGGCAGCGGCAGGTCGGCATTGAAGGTGGGATCGAGCCGGCCTTTGGAGTCGATGCGCACCACGCCGGGCACGACTTGGCCGTCGTACGTGTCGAACTGCCCGACGATGAGGTACCGGTTGTCGGTCAACTCAAGCATGGCCCGAACGGGGCCGTTGGGACCACCGCCCGGATCAAATGCCGTATCCACCGCGCCGGACCTGAGCAGTCGGACCAGGCGGTTGCGAGGGACGCCGGCAAAGCGGTCGAAGTCGCCCGCGACCATCAATCCGCCGTCAATCAGGCTGATCACATCCGTGACTTCGCCATCCGGACCGCCGCGCGGATCAAAAGCAGGGTCCACCGCGCCGGCCACGGTGAGGTAGGCGACGTTGGAGGTGACACTGGCCCCGGAGGCATCCGTGATGACCACCGAGAAACCGCCCACGCTGTCCGCGGTGGTGGTGGCAAGGCGGCAGATGCGCGTGGTGGCGCCCGTGCGGGTCACCCCGTTCTGGCTCCATTGGAAGGTGAAGGGGCCGTCCCCCTCCATATCAACCGTGAATTGGGCGGGCTGACCCGCCCGCACCAAAACGCTTTGAGGTTGAGTACGAATGCGCAGCGCCGCACTTGTGGCCACGGTGCGCAAGGTGGCGATGGCGCTGTCAACGGAACCGATCGCATTGGTTGCCCGTACTTGGAACTGCTGCCCGTTCTGCGCGGCCGACGCTGCGCTGACGCTGAGGAGTGACGAGGTGACGCCGCGGAACGGGCCGCCTTCG
>JAEUGY010000013.1 GCA_016794625.1 Opitutaceae bacterium | reverse complement strand
GGCCGTCGCCTCGCGATCCAGGACGAACCCCGCTACGCCGAGATCTGGTCGATGCTGCTGCAGGAGGGAATCCGGCGCGATCAGATCCGACAGGTGCCCGAGAGCTGGCACGTCAACGAGCTGCAGACCGGTGAGGCGGATGCGATGGCCGCCTACTACGTCAACCGCCCGCGGCTGTATGCCGAGCAGGGCAACTATCGGGTGCTCCGGCCGGCGCGGTATGGCGCGGATTTTTATGGTGACGGACTTTACACGACCGAGACGGAGGTGAAGCGGAACCCGGAACGCGTGGAGGCCGTGCGGCTCGCGGTGCTGCGGGGCTGGGCGGAGGCGCTGGCCCGACCGGAGATCGTGATTGAACACCTCTTGTACGAGCCCTCGACCGGGTCGCAGCGGAGGACACGGGCCTGGCTGGAGGAGGAAGCGGATGCGGTCCGCGAACTCGTGGCTGCGGATCTCGTGGAATTGGGCCACGTCAATCGCGGACGCTGGGCGGAGATCGCGCGGCTCTATGCCAAGCTCGATTTGACCCGGACAACGGAACGGTTGAATGGGTTCATTCCCGAACCGCGGGCCAGCGGCCCCAGCCTCGTCTGGCTCCGCTGGCTCGGCGCCGGCGTCGGTCTGGTGGCGGTGATCGGGGTGATCATTCTGATCTGGAATCTCCGCCTCCACCGGCTGGTCGAACTGAGAACCCGCGCCCTGGCCCGGTCCGAGCACCGCTACCGCGAGACCTTCGCCAATCTTCCGGTGATGATTCTGGAGGAGGATTTTTCCGGCGTGCACCGACTCGTGGAGACCTGGCGGATGCAGGGAGTGACCGACCTGCAGGCCCATTTGGATGCCAACCCGGATTTGTTCCGGCAGGCGTTTGCCGCCATCCGCGTGACCGGGGCCAACGACCTTATTCTCCGATTGATGGGGGCACGTGACAGTGCGGAGCTGAACGAGCGGGTGCAGAGTTTCTACCTTCCGGCGGTGAATCCCGCGCTGCGTCTGGAGTTGCAGGCGATCTGGGATGGCCGGCGGTCCACCTCGTGCGAGGTCGATTTTCCCGACTCCACCGGACGCGAGCTGCACTGCCTGATGCAATGGACCGTGATCGAGTCGGCCGATGGCCGGCCGGACTGGAGCCGGGTGGTGGTGGCGTTTTCCGATCTGACCGACCTCCGACGGACCGAGGCGCGGTTGCAGCAGAGCGAGAACCGCTGGGAGCTGGCGGTGCGCGGGCTCAAGCTCGGCCTCTGGGAGTATGACTTCGCGACCGGGGTCGCGTTCTTTTCCGACCGTTGGAAGGAGATCATCGGCTACGCCCCCGACGAGATCGCGGCCGACCGCGAGGAATTCTGGAGTCGGATCCACCCCGATGATCGTGACGTGGTGGAGTCGTCCCTTCGCGCCCACCTCGAAGGCCGTGACTCCCACTACCGGGCGGAGGTCCGGCTGCGGTGCAAGAATGGCGACTACAAGTGGGTGCTCTCGCGTGGACAGGCCCTCTTCGGCCCGGACGGCAAGCCCCTGCGAATCGTCGGCGCCCACTCCGACATCAGCCAGCGCAAGGTATCCGAGGAGGCATTGCGGGCGAGCGAACAGGCGTTGCGCCTGAGCGAGGAGCGCTACCGCCGTCTCTTCGAGGGCAACCCGACGCCGATGTGGCTCTACGACCTCGAGACCCTGCGATTCCTCGAGGTCAATACCGCGACCGAACGGGTCTACGGCTACAGTCGCGAAGAACTGCTGGGCATGACCGTGCTCGACATCCGTCCGCCGGAGGAGCACGCGCGCCTGTACGCCGTGCTGCGCGCCTGGACCGGCCAGAGCGGGGATTTGTCCGGCGTCTGGCGCCACCTCCGCAAGGATGGCTCCCTGCTCTTTGTGGTGGTCACCGCCCACCGGTACGAGCTGGAGGGACGCGCCGCCGTACTCGTATTGGCGCAGGATGTGACGGAGCGCCACCTGGCCGAAGAGCGGTTGCGGGTGAGTGAGGCCCGCTATCGGGCGCTGTTCGAAAGCGCGGTGGAAGGTGTTTACGAATCCGTTGCGGACGGCAGCTTCCGCGCCGTCAATCCCGCGTTCGCGCGCATGCTGGGCTACGCCAGCCCGGCGGAACTCATCGAATGCCTGAACAACGGGGTGCGCTCCCTCTACGTCAAGCCAGGCCGGCGACGTGAATTTTTCGACGCGCTGGGCGCCAAGGACACCGTGACCGACTTTGAGTCGGAGGTGCTCTGTGCCGACGGCACGAGCAAGTGGATCTCGGAAAATGTCCGCGCCATCCGCGGTGGGCAGGGGGAATTGCTCTACCTGCAGGGGTTTGTCTCGGACATCACGGAGCGCCGGCAGTCCGAACTCGATTTGCGCACCAGCGAGGAGCGCTATCGGGTCCTGTTCGAGCATTCGCCGGTGGCGATCGTGGAGTATGACTATCGCGCGGTGGGTGACTGGATGGAGGACCTGCGCATCCTTGGCGTTGAAGACTTGGAACGCCATTTTGTGCAGCACCCCGAGGAGCTTTCGGCGGCGCTGAAGAAAGTGGTGCCCGTGGGCATGAACGAGGCGGTGGTCGAGCTGGTCGGCGCGCGGTCGAAGCAGGAAGTCATCGCCCAGATGGAGAAGATCTTCACCGAGGAGGCCTACCTGGCCCGGCAGCGGGCCTTCGTCGCAGTGTGGCAGGGCATCAACCAGATCGAGGGCGAGCTGACCCTGCGGGCCATCGATGGATCGCCCCGGCTGGTGTACTACCGCTGGTGGCTGCCGGCGCGCGACGGCCGTCTGGACTTTGAGTGGACGCAGCTGGTGCTCGTCGACCTGACGGTGGCCAAACAGGCCGAGTCGGCTCTCGCGGCCGAGCGCGAGCGGTTGAGCGTCACGCTGCGTGCGATGGCCGAGGGTGTGGTCACCACGGATACCCAGGGCGTGGTGCAATTCATCAACCATGCGGCCGAGGAGCTGGTCGGCTGGAGATTTGGCGGGGCGGTCGGCCGGCGGATCGAGGACGTGGTCGTGCTCCGGCACCAGAAGACCCGGGCGGACGTCGCCGTGCCGGTGGCGAACGCATTGCAGGAACGCCGGGTGCTCGATCTGCCCGCGCAGACGACGCTGCTGGATCGCGGCGGCGCGACCCACCTGGTGGAGGGCCGGTGCGCGCCCATGTTCGGCGCCCAGGGGCAGCCGCTCGGCAGCGTGCTGGTCGTGCGCGACATTGGCGAACGCGCCCGCCTGGAGAACGAGATGTTGCGCGCTTCCAAGCTGGAGTCCGTCGGCATCCTCGCCGGCGGCATTGCCCACGATTTCAACAACATCCTGACCGTGGTGATGGGCAATCTCACCCTCGCCCAGCTCGACACCCAGGTCATGGCCCACGCCGGACGCTGGCTGCAGGAGGCCGAGCGCGGGGCCATGCGGGCGCGAGATCTGACGCAGCAGTTGCTGACGTTCGCCAAGGGAGGCGATCCCGTGCGCAGCGCCGTCCGCCTGCCCGAGGTGGTGCGCGAGTCGGCGGCGTTTGCACTGCACGGCTCCAAGGTCAGCTGCGAGTTCGACACCGAACCGACGCTCTGGCCGGCCGATGTCGACAAGGGCCAGATCGGCCAGGTCGTGCAGAACCTCGTGATCAACGCCGTGCAGGCCATGCCGGAAGGCGGACGGATCCAGATTCAGCTGCGCAACTTCACCGGCCGGCCCGACCGCAGCGAAGGCGCGCAGGCGGTGGAGGGACGTTATGTGTGCATCCGAATTTCGGACACGGGCCAGGGAATCCGGCAGGAGCACCTTGGACGGATTTTCGATCCGTATTTCACCACCAAACAGAGCGGCAGCGGACTGGGACTCGCCACCGTCTATTCCATCATCCGCAAGCACCAGGGACACATCGAGGTCGAGTCCGAGCCCGGCCGCGGAACCACCTTCCGGTTCTGGCTGCCCGCGGCCCGCGTCGCTCCGGCGGCCGAGGTGACGGGCGCCACGCTGCCGGACCGGTTGTCGGGCCGGGTGCTGTTCATGGATGACGAGGAGACGATCCGCCGCATGGCGCAGGCGCTGCTGGCCCGGCTGGGGTTTGAGGTGGTCACGGTGTCCGACGGCGCCGCCGCCGTCAGCACCTACGCCGCGGCGATGAAGGCGGGACACCCGTTCCGCGTGGTCGTGATGGACCTCACCGTACCCGGCGGCATGGGAGGCCGGCAGGCGATGGAGGAGCTGCTCAAGCTCGATTCCGAGGTCCGGGCCATCGTTTCGAGCGGTTATTCGAGCGATCCCGTGTTGGCCAACCACAAGGCCCATGGCTTTCGCGGCGTGGTGGCAAAACCTTACCGACTCGGCGATCTGGCCAAGGTGATGCGGGCGGTGATCAACGGGGACTAGCCGCCTGGTGCGCGAAATCTCTCGCCGTCGGGGCCGGCAGGCGGTTTTGGAGTAGAGCCATGCCCTTGTACGAATTGAAGTCGGAGATTGCCCTGGAACGGGTGCCGTTCGTGGAGGAAACGCTCAGTCTGCTGGAGGACGGGCGGTTGATGGTGCTGGAAGACAAACCGTCGGCCCGGGCCTGGATCGCCGGCTATTTTGAGCGACGCGAGGACGCCACGGAAGCCTGGGACCGCATCCAGGCCGCGCTGGATCCCGGCACGGCGACCGAGCCGCCGGATGTACGCGAGCTGGCCGATCAGGACTGGCGCGACAGCTACAAGGCCCACTTTCACGCCTGGAAGTTTGGCCGGCTTCACTGGGTGCCGGTCTGGGAGCGGGCGACGCACGTCCTGCCTCCGGGCGATGCCGTGATCTGGCTCGATCCGGGCCTCGCGTTCGGCACCGGGAATCACGAAACGACGCGGTTGTGCTGTGAGCGTCTCGCCACCTATGCGGAGGAATGTGAACGGCGCGCCCCCTCCGCTTCCGGTCGTCGCCCGGAACGCGTGCTCGATGCCGGCTGCGGCTCGGGCATCCTCGCATTGTCCGCCGCTCGCCTGGGTTTCCACCGGGTCGAGGGTTTCGACAACGATCCCGAGGCCGTCCGGGTCAGCCTGGAAAACGCCGTGCTCAACGGCCTGGACGGAGCCGTGCCCTTCTTCACCGCCGACCTCATCAGTGGACTCACCGGACGCGAGGTGGATCTGCTCATGGCCAATATCCAGGCGGACGTGCTCATGGCGTTTGTGCGGGAGCTGACCAGTGCCGTCGCTCCCGGCGGACGTCTGGTCTTGAGCGGCATTCTTTCCATCGAGCTCGAGACGGTGCGTCGCACGTTCTCGGAGCGCGTGCCCACCTGGTCGGTGGCGTCGCGGGTGCTCGGCGAATGGAGCGATCTCGTGCTCGACCGGCCGGCGTCCTAAGCCGAAGGCGACCTTCTCATGCGCATCCTCCTGATCGAAGACGAGCCGGCCATTGCCGACACGCTCGTTTACGCCCTGCGCACCGAGGGCTTTCAGCCGGAGTGGCGCACGACCGGAGGCGAGGGGCTGGCGGCGATCCAGTCGAGCGACGTGGCGCTGGTCATCCTCGACATCGGCCTGCCCGATGGCAGCGGACTGGAGTGGTGCAAACGCATCCGCACGCTCAGCAGCGTCCCGATCCTCTTTCTCACTGCGCGCGCGGACGAACTCGACCGCGTCCTCGGCCTTGAGCTTGGGGCGGACGACTACGTGACCAAGCCCTTCAGTCCCCGCGAGGTCACCGCCCGGGTCAAAGCCATCCTGCGCCGCGCCCGGCCCGCCCCGGGGACCGGTCCCGGAGCGATGCCGCCGACGTGGTCCGCACCCCCGGCGAGCCCACCTGTCGCGGCGACACCTGTGGTCGCCGGTGATGCCGCTCCGCCCCTGACTCCACCGCGGCCCGGCGCGGAGCGACGCGAGGGCGCCACCGGATTTGTCCTCGACGAAGAGCGGTGCGAAATCCGCTACGGCGGTACGCGTCTCGAGTTGACGCGGTATGAGTATCGTCTGCTGCGCACGCTGCTTGGGCGGCCGGGCAAAGTGTTCTCGCGCGACGAACTCATGACCCAGGCGTGGGAGGATCCGGGCGCGAGCCTCGACCGCACGGTCGATGCCCACATCAAGATGCTGCGGGCGAAACTGCGCGGCATCACCCCGCTGGGCGAACCCATCCAGACCCACCGCGGGTTGGGCTACTCCTTGCGGGTGCCATGACCATCCGCACCCGCATCCTCCTGGTCTATCTGCTGATCGTGGGCGGCGGGTTTTATTACCTCGTCAACCGCAGCGTCGCTGAACTCCGGCCCCGGTACCTCGAGTCGATGGAGGAGTCGCTGGTCGACACGGTGAATCTGCTCGCGACGGTGATCGAGCGCGACGTGGGCGACGGCCCGATCGACGCCTCCAAGGTGAACCAGCTGTTCCGCAGTGCCTTCGCCCGCCGGTTTTACGCCCGCATTTTCAGCCTGACCAAGGACCGGGTTGATCTGCGGGTGTATGTGACGGATGAGCGTGGCATCGTCCTCTACGACTCGATTTTGCCGTCGGATGAAGGGCAGGACTATTCCCAATGGATGGATGTGGCCCGCTCCTTGAAGGGAAAGTACGGAGCACGCACCACACGCACGGAGCCGGACAATGTGGAAAGCGTCGTCTTGTATGTCGCCGCGCCAGTGCGATCCGTTTCGACGGACCGGATTCTCGGAGTGGTGTCGATTGGCAAACCCACGGCCAGCATCAATGACCTCGTCAACGCGGCCCGCCGCCGGGTGATGCTTGCGGGCCTGGCCGGCGGCGGCCTGATCATCATGGTCGGCGTGGCCTTTTCCATCTGGATTGCGACGCCCGTCGCCCGCCTCACCGCCTACGCGCGCGCGGTGCGCGACGGCCGCCCGGCCGAGTTGCCGCGACTGGCGGGCCGCGAGGTCGGAGAGTTGCGCCAGGCCTTCGAGGAGATGCGCGCGGCGCTCGAGGGAAAGGCCTATGTCGAACGTTACGTCCAGACGCTGACGCACGAAATCAAATCGCCCCTCTCCGCCATCCGCGGCGCGGCGGAGATCCTGGTGGAGAACCCTCCGGACGAGGTGCGGGTTCGCTTCATTGAGAACATCCGGGCCGAGGCCGGTCGCATTCAACGGGTGGTCGACCTGCTCCTTCAGCTCGCCTCGCTCGAAGCGCGCAAGGCGCGGCCGGACTTCAAGGCGGTGGATCTGGCCCAGGTGGCCCGCGAAGTGGTGGATGCCGCGCAGCCGGCGGCGCAGGTCGGTCGCGTGTCTCTCACGCTGGACACCTCGGCGCCAACGGCCTGCCGGGGCGATGCCGCCTTGCTGGCTCAGGCCGTGTCCAATCTCGTGCAGAACGCCCTCGCCTTCACCCCGGCCGGCGGAACGGTGGTGGTGAGAACCAGCTCCAGCCCCGACGGCGGCGCGCGGATCACGGTGGACGACACGGGAACGGGCATTCCGGACTACGCGCAGGCGCGCATCTTCGAACGGTTTTATTCGCTGCCGCGTCCGGGCACGGGAGTGAAGAGCACCGGACTGGGTCTGAGTCTCGTGCGCGAGATTGCGAACCTGCACGACGGCGAAATCTCCGTGACCAACCGTGCGGAAGGCGGCGTGCGCGCCGAGATGCGCATCCCGATCCATCGCGCGCCGGTTTGACCGTCGCACCTTGACTGCCGCGCGCCCGCCCCAGTGTCATCCCGGAGATGACACTTACCCCGAGTTCATCGCGATTTCATTCCGGTTTCACGCTGACTTCATCGTGGTCTGCGAGGATGCGGCATGGACAAAAAAGAGACCCCGGCGGTGGCCGCGGTGCGTTGCATTTTCCGGTGGTGGCTCGGCGCCGCCGGCGTGTTCCTCCTGCTGTGGCAGGGACGCGTCGGAGCGGAGACGCTGCCGTCCACCGCGCCCTATTTTGAAGTCCTGGGTGCGGCGGCCGGGCGCGATGCGTTTCCGTTGAAGAGCACGCGTGTGCAGGCGTTGCTCACCGGAGTGCTGGCCGAGGTGCGCGTCAGCCAGACCTACAGCAACGACGGGAGCCGGCCGCTGGAGGCGCGTTATGTGTTTCCCGGGTCGACCCGCGCCGCGGTGCACGCGCTCACCATGACGGTCGGTGGCCGACGGGTTGAGGCCCAGCTCCGCGAAAAGACCGAGGCGCGCAAGACCTACGACGCCGCGCGCAAGGCGGGACAGGCCGCGTCGCTGCTCGAAGCGCACCGCAGCAATGTTTTCGAAATGAGCGTGGCCAACATTCAGCCCGGAGAAACCGTGACGGTGGAGCTGGCCTACACCGAGCGCATCCTCGCCGTCGACGGCGCGTGGGAGTGGGTCTTCCCCACCGTCGTCGGTCCGCGGTACTCGCGTCACACGGGCGCGGAGACGGAATCCTCCGCGATTCCGCAGCCGCCGCTGCGGGCGGAAGGGTCTCTCGCGGAGGAGCCCGTCTGCACCCTGACCGTCGACGTCGTTTCTGCGCTGCCCCTGGGAGCGATCGAGTGCGCGACCCACCGGATCGCCGCGGCGCGCGAGACCCGTCGGGCCCGGATCGAACTCGACGGCACGATGGGACCCGTGCTCAACCGGGACTTCATCCTCCGCTACCGCACGCTGGGCGAATCCCTGGAGGCGGGCCTGCTCGTCGATGATTGGAAAGGGGAACGGTACTTCCTGCTCACCGTGCAGCCGCCGGCCCGCGTGACGCGCGCGAACATCCCGCCGCGCGATTATGTGTTTGTCGTGGACGTCTCGGGCTCCATGCACGGATTTCCGCTGCAAACGGCGAAAACCCTGCTCGAGGATTTGTTCAAGGGCCTGCGAACCGGGGACAGCTTCAACGTCCTGCTCTTTTCCGGGGACAGCCGCCTGCTCTCGCCCGAACCGCTCGCCGCGACCCCGGAGACGACGGCGGCGGCGCTGGCCCTGCTCTCGCGCCAGTCGGGTGGGGGAGGCACCGAGCTCCTGTCGGCCCTGGAGCGAGCGCTGTCGCTGCCGGTTCGCGCCGGTGTGGCGCGCAGCCTTGTGGTAGTGACCGACGGATACATCGACCTCGAGGCGGAGGCGTATGCGCTGGTGGCGTCCCGCACCGGCGAGGCCAGCCTCTTTGCCTTTGGCATCGGGTCCTCGGTCAACCGTGAGCTGATCGAGCGCCTGGCGAGAGCCGGCCGGTCCGAACCGGCGGTGATCGACCAAGGCTCGGCAGCCGGCCGTGAGGCGGCGCGTTTCCGGGCGCTGATCGAGTCACCCGTGCTCACCCGCGTCCGGGCCGATCTGGGGGCGCTCGGGGCGAGGGACGTCCTGCCCGAGGCGGCGCCGGATGTGCTCGCCCTGCGTCCCCTCACCTGGGTGGGCAAGGCGACCCTCGGGGCGAAGGGCCGCATTGCGGTCGAGGGCCAGACGGGGGCGGGTCCTTGGCGACACGAGATCGACCTTGACCACGCCGTGGATCTCGGCGGGCGCGGCCTGCTGGCACGGCTTTGGGCGCGGGAGAAACTTGCGGTGCTCGACGACCTGCATGCGCTCGGGTCGGACCGCGAGCGACGCCGGCGGGAGATCATTGACCTGGGACTGCAGGCCAATCTGCTGACCCGCTTCACCTCGTTCGTCGCGGTGGACACCACGCCCCGGGTGGCAGCGGCGCCGGCGGACACCGTGCGTCAGCCGGCGCAAACGCCGCAGGGGCTGACGATGGGAGAGGACGTGCCGACCACGCCGGAGCCTGAAACCGTCGGGTTGCTGGGCGTGGCCGCGCTCGCGGTCCTGTGGAGGACCTGGCGCCAGTGTCGAAAGGACCGGGTGCCGGCGACGACGGGCTGACCATGGCAACCGGAGTCGAGACGGTCCTGCGACCGCCCGCCGGCGAGGGAACGGGCCCGGTTCGGCCCGCCCGATGGTTTGCGCCGGTGGCGTCCTCGCGCGCGGTGTTTGCCGCCGCGACCCTGCTCGCGCACCTGCCGGTCCTGTTCTGGTATGGACGTCGCTTGCACGATGGCGGAGACGAGCCCCTTGGGTTGGTGGCATTGACGCTGGCGCTGGTCACCACTCCGGCGAAGACGTGGCGCGAGCAACTTCCAGCCCCGGCGGCGCTTGCCGCCGCGGGAGTCCTGGCGGCCGGGTTCGTGTTGGCGGAGCAAATTCCGATGTTGGCGCGGGCGCTTTTGCTCGTCGTGGCGTTGGCGATCCTGCTGGGACACGGGGCCGGATCGACGGCCCGGGGCGCGCTCCTCGCGCTTTCGCTGCCCGTGACCACGTCGCTCCAGTTCTACCTCGGTTATCCCCTGCGAGTCGTCGCGGCCGAGCTCGGCCGGCATGTGGTGGCGGTCGGGGGCGTGCCGGTGGAGCGTTGGGGAGTGACGCTGCGTTGGGCGGGCGGCGACGTGGTTGTGGATGCGCCCTGCAGCGGCTTGAACATGCTTTGGACCTCGCTCGTCCTGGCGGCGGGTGTGGCCGCGTGGCGGCGCCTGCCGGCGGGGCGCACAGTGGGATTGCTCAGCGTGGCGGTCGTGGCGGTGATCCTCGCCAACGCGCTGCGAGTTGGACTGTTGTTTTTCGTGGAGACCGGACGATGGACGGTGCCCGGCTGGTTTCATTCTGCGCTGGCTCTCCTCCTGATGCTGGTCCTGGCGGCCGGCTTGCTGACACTCACCCGTGGCCGCCTGTCGGAGGTCGGCCGGGCGACCCTCGCGGCGGACGGGGGGCGGACGGCTGCGACGAGATGGATCAAAACCGCACGCTGGACCCTTGGACTGGTCGTCGCGGCGACCGGTGCGGCACCCTGGCTGGCGACGCCGGGCCGCGCGGCCTTCACCCCGAACTCGGGCGAAGTGTTTCCCGGCTGGCCGGAGTTGTTTGAAGGCCGACCATGGATACGCCTGGTCCGGGAGCAGCCGCTGTCGGCGGTGCTCGGGACGGGCGCTCTGACGACCGGGGTGTTCCGCCAGGACGGGCGTTGGGTGGTTTTAAGGTGGATACGAGAGCCCTCGCGACAGCTGCACCCGGCCGCCGACTGCTTTCGGGCCCGGGGTTACGAGGTGGGGCCGTTGCGCTTGGTGCGCGACGATCGCGGTGTCACCTGGAGCGAATTCCGGGCGGCCCGCGCGGGGGAGGGCTGGCGCGTGCGCGAACGATTCCACGACGAACGGGGAGGGGAGTGGACCGATGTCTCCGCCTGGTACTGGTCGGCGCTGCGTCGCTCCACGCCGGGTCCGTGGTGGGCGGTCACCGTGGTGGCCCCGGAGGACGGGGTGACACCGGAGGCGGGCGCGCCGCGGGCTTGATCCGACGACGCCTGAAGTCGTCAGTGCGGTGCGAGGTCCACCGGCACCAGCAGTTCCCTTTTGGGACCCGGGTAGGCGTCGAACAACCGCCGGTGCGCGGCGAGGGATTGCGAGTCGCTGCGCGTGTAGTAGCCGGCGACCCAATCGAGAAGGAATCCCAGCCGTTGTTCCTGATCCTGCCGGGCGGCGAAGCCCGGAGATTCCTGAAACCGCTGCCGGCACTGGTGCAGGCAGGTTTCCCGTCCGGGGTTGAGGAAGATGAGTTCCGGGGTGAGCGGCAGCAGGGCCTCGATCAAGTCGCTGTAGCATCCCTCGATGATCCACCCGGGATGGTGATCGGTGAAGGCCTTCAATTCGGCCAGGATCGCCTGGTCGGGACGCCGCACGGCGATCCGGGTGGGTTCCCAGACCACGGAATCGAGGTCCAGAGTGGGAAAGGGCCGCCGCCGGACCAATGCCCGGGTCAGGGACGTCTTGCCGGAGCCGGAATTGCCCAAGATGGCGGTGCGCGGGGTGTTGCCAAACTCCGCAGGGGTGGGTCGAAGGGGAAGAGACGGTTCGGTCGCAGCCGGGAGAGGTTCCGATACCGCCGGAAGTACAGGAAGCATTGACGGACGCGTCGCCATGGTGGGGCTAGACACGACAAGCTCAAGGAGGTTACGTCGCCGAGGGCATTTCGGATGCAGAAATCGCTCCCGTTTGGAGTTCTGCATTGAGCGCAGGGGGAAGGTTTTCCCAAGATAAGGGAAATGCCCCGGTCTGAACCGTCGCTCGAAGAGACCGATCTCCTGCTCCGGGTGGCGCAGCGGGATGCGGACGCCTTTGCGCTTCTCTACGACCGGCTTTCGCCTGTGCTTTACTCGCTCGTGTTTCGCATCCTGCGCAGCAAGGTGGAGGCGGAGGACGTATTGCAGGAAGCGTTCTGGCAGATCTGGGAGCGCGCCCCGAGCTATCGCGTCGATTTGGGGTCTCCGTTCTGCTGGACGGTGACCCTGGCGCGCAATAAGGCGATCGACCGGCTCCGGGGCAATCTGCGCCACCGCGACCGGATCGCGGAGGCCCAGGCCACCGCCGAGGACACGCCGATCGAGGAGCCCGTGGGGTCCTCCCAGCTGGCGGCGCAGGAACGGGGTGATGTGGTTCGCCGGGCGGTCCGCGCGCTGCCCCTCAACCAGCGCCGGCCCATCGAGCTCGCGTTCTTCGATGGACTGACCCAGCAGGAAATCTCCGAGGCCCTCAAGCTGCCGTTGGGGACGGTGAAGGCGCGAATCCGGCGGGGTCTGTTGAAACTGCAGTCACCTTTGAACCCTTTACGCGACCATGGCTGAGCCGATTCCTCCTTCCTTGGTTTTGGGCGCGTCGGTGTGCCCCACCTGCGGCGCGCCGGTCGGCGCAACCGGCGGAACGGCGTCCGCGGTGCCAGCGGAGCCCGGCCTGATGACGGAAGCGCTGGCTCAGCTGGCGCACGCCTGTCCCCCGCTGACGCCTCCTCCGGGGGTCAAGGCCCGCCTGCTTGCCCGCATTCAAGCCGCGCAAACCCCTCCGGTTCGACCCGTGGAGCCGCCGCCGGAGGCCGGAGCGCTGTGGCGTTTTGCCTCGATTCATACGACGGAAGGTTGGTTGCGACCCCCTGTCCCCGGGGTGCGCTTGAAGGAACTCTCGGTGGACGTGGAGCGGGGCATGGCGTTCTTGATGGTCGAGATTGCGCCGGGCCGCCGGTTTCCGGATCACGTGCACCGGGGGGCGGAATTCGGACTGGTGCTGACCGGCGATGTCACCAGCGGCGGCCGACTGCTCCGAGCCGGCGACTATTATCACACAGCCGCGGGTTCAGCCCATACCGAGATCGTCAGTCCCAACGGATGCACGGCGCTGCTGGCCGTCAATGCCGAGGCGTGGCGGGACTGGCGCTCTGCCTTCCTCGTGCCGGCGACCTAGGGAGCGGCATGCATCCATACGGCGCGCCGGCTCGTTCGACCTGCATGCTTGCGCGCGTACTCGTCGGTGTGATGTGGTTGGTTTTGGCGGGGAGCGTCCGGGCGCACGATCCCGGGCTCAGCACCGGGCGCATCGAGATCAGGTCCAGCGACGTGGTGTGGACCGTGGCGTTTGCGCCAACCGATGCCGAGTGGCTGCTGCCACTGGATCAGCGTGGAGGGGACGAAGCGCGACAGAAGACCTTGCTCGGACAAAAGGCAGGCGAGCTGCTTGGGGCGACCGAGGACGGCAGGGCGCTTGTTCTCGGCCCGACGGAGGTCGTGGTGCGGCCGGGCGACAATGTTGAACTTCAGACCACACTGACCCGCGGCCCGGGTCGTCGCCTGACCTTCACCCTGCGTTGTTTCCCGGCTTTGCCGGCGGGACACCGCCACTACGTTTCCGTTGTCTCGGAGGCGGGGGAATTGCTGGCTGAAGGACTGCTGCATGCACGCGCTCCCTCCCTGACCGTGGAGGCGCCGGCCGGGGTCCCGCCCGAGGCCAGACCGGTCCTTGCGGCGGAACCGGTGCCCGCGGCCACCGTCGTGCCGCCTGCGCCCGTGACTCCGCGTCGGTCCGGTTTCCTGCTCTTTTTTCACCTGGGGGTGGAGCACATCCTCGTCGGATATGATCACTTGCTCTTCCTCTTCGGTCTGCTGGTCGTGTGCACACGCTGGCAGACCATTGCGGCGATTGTCACCAGCTTCACGATCGGTCACTCCCTGACGCTGATTCTGGCCACGGTTGGCACCGTCTCCCTCCCGGGGCGCGTGGTCGAGCCGGCCATCGCGGCTTCCATCGTCGTGATCGCGCTGGAAAATCTCCTCCGGCGCGGAGCCGAACCGCGCGGCCGCTGGTGGGTGACGTTTTTCTTTGGTCTCGTGCATGGGTTCGGCTTTGCGACCGTGCTGCGCGATCTCGGAGTGGCCGAGTCGCCGGGCGGGCTCCTGGTCCCGCTCGCAGCCTTCAATCTGGGCGTCGAGGCGGGCCAGCTGCTGGTCGCGGCCCTGGTGGTTCCCCTCCTGCAGTGGGGCCGTCGCCGCGGTGTGGTGACAGACCGGTCCGTCGCGGTCTTGTCCGTCCTGATCGGTGCGGCGGGCCTGTACTGGCTGGTCGCGCGGACGCTGCTGGCGTAGCCGTCGCCGGAGCCCGTCCGCCGGGCGCATTACGCCGGCGCGACCGGTTTGGATGCGCAAAAGAAGATTTGGCGGGGAATAGTTTTTGTCGCGCATCCGCGCCGTCACCTCGCGCGATCCATGGATGTGAACCCAACCTGCCGCGCTACCCTTCTCGGCTGTCTCCTCGTCCTTGGCTTGTTCCGGCCGGAGACGACGAACGGCGCCCTCCCGCCGGAAAAGATCATCCTGCTGCCCGCGGGCGGTTCGACCGCGGAGGATGCGGAGATTTCCCGATGGCAGGAACGGGTCCGCGCCCAAGAGTCACAAGAATTTCACTACGAGCGACTCGGCTGGGCCTTTGTCGCCAAGGCCCGACGCACCCAGGACGCGGGCTGCTACCGGCTGGCCGAGGCGGTGGCGGAGGCGATGGCGGCGCGGTTCGGGCCGAGCCCGGACGCCCAGCTGCTGCGCGGGCATGCCTTGCACAACCTGCATCGTTTTGCCGAGGCCGAGCAGGTGGCTCGGACGTTGGTCGCCCAGCGCGGGCTGGCTGCGGACCATGCGCTCTGGAGCGACACCCTGCTCGAGCTCGGCCGGATCGACGAGGCGGTGGCGGCTTGCCAGCGGGCCGTTGATCTCCGTCCGGGAGCCGAGTCGTTCGCCCGTGTGGCGCACCTACGCTGGTTGAAGGGCGACCTGGCGGGCGCCGAATCCGCCCTCGTCGCGGCCCTCGCCGCGGCGTCGACCTCCGGCGCGGAAACCCGTGCCTGGCTGGCGGTGCGGCTGTCGGGTCTGCGGCTGCAGGCTGGAGATGCCGCCGGTGCGCTGCGGATCGCGGACCAGGCCGCGGCGCTGGTTCCCGACTACGCGCCGGCGCTGCTGGCCGGGGGCCGGGCGCTGCTCGCGCAGGCTCGTTCGCACGAGGCCGCAGTCCGGATCGAACGCGGCGCCGAACTCAATCCGCTGCCTGAATACCAGTGGTGGCTGGCGGAGGCGGTGCGCGCGGCGGATGATCCGGTGCGTGCCGCCGGGCTCGAGCGCGAACTGGAGGAGCGTGGAGAGGCGTCGGATCCGCGCACCTTGTCGTTGTTCCTCGCCACGCGCGGCCGCGCCGCGGCCCGTGCGGTGGCGCTGGCGGAGGCAGAGCAGGCTTCCCGCAACGACGGCTTCACCCACGACGCCGTGGCCTGGGCCCGCTTCGCCGCCGGCGACCTCGAGGGCGCCGACCGGGCGATGGCCCTGGCGCTGGCGCACGGGACCCAGGACGCCCGGCTGCGGCTGCACGCCGGCCTGATCGCCGCTGCGGCGGGGCGCGCGGAGGAGTCCCGCCACCACCTTGAACTGGCGCGCCGGTACGCCGGCAGCCTGACCCCGTCCGAACGGGCGCTGCTTCCTCGCCTGGAGGCGGGCGCGACGGCGCCAAACCGGGACCTCACGGCCCCCTCCACTTCCCTCGTTGGAAACCAAAACTAGCATTATGAAATCCTCCTCCTCCCGCCTGAAACGCGCGGGCCTCTCCGGCCTGCTCGTCCTCGGCCTGGCGACTGCGCCGGTGCCTGCCTTGCTTGCTTCGAGTCACATGGACGCCCCGCTCGTCACCCTCGATCCGGCCGCCAATACCACGGACGTCTATGCGTTCCTGACTGAACGCGGCGGCCAGAAATACCTGCAGGTCGCCCTCGGGGTCTATCCCCATCAGGAGCCTGGCATCGGGCCGAACAAGTACAATTTCGACGACAACATCCTCTACCAGATCTTCATCTCCCGAGGGGCCGATCTCGCGACCGGTGCCGATTCGGTGGCGTATCAATTCCGTTTCACGACCACGTACAAGTCCCAGGACACGATCCTCCAGTCCTACCTCGGGGTGGTCAACTCGGTCGGTGATGCGAACCAGAATCTGACCCAGAACTACACGGTGACCAAGGTAACCGGCGGGCAGAGCACGGTGCTCGGGACCGGGGTGGTGCCGCCGAACAACCAGGGCGTGGCCACGCCGCTGTACAACAAGAACAACAGCGGGGACGGGGTGGCGAAGGATGGCGTGTCCTCCGCCGCGCAGCTCGATCCCTACACCAGCCAGGCCATCGCCTCCCTCAGCGGCGGCTACCGCAGCTTTGCCGGGCAGCGCGAAGACGGGTTCTACGGCGACATCAACGCGATCTTCGATCTGCTTCAGCTCCGGTCCGGCGCGGGCAACACCTTTGACAGCCAGGGTGGATACAACGTGCACATGATCTCACTCGAGATCCCCGTATTCGATCTCGGCGGCGACCAGCAGATCGTGGGCGTCTATGCCACGACGAGCCGCCGCTCCATGCAGGTGCTCAGCAGCGGTTCCGGTCTCGTGCCTTCGGGTGAATTCGTGCAGATCGGCCGCCAGGGCAACCCGCTGTTCGCCGAGGCGCTCATCGCGATCAAGGACAAGGACCTCTACAATCGCACCAAGCCGACGCAGGACAGCACCCTGTTCCGCAAATACGCCGAGCAGCCTGAACTGGCCGCCTTGATCAACGCGATCGTCTTCAAGGGCCAGAAGGTGGCTCCGGAGACCGGAAGAACCGACCTCTCCGGCATCTTCATTCCCGATCTGATCAAGGTCGATCTATCGACGGCCGCGGCCCGGCTGGCCGGGGCGAACGCCGACGACGCCGGATATTCGCGGCTCGGCGTGTTTGGCGGGGATGCGCTGACCTCCCGGGTGCAGGCCGGGCTGCCGGGATTCCCCACGGGGACGATTCCGGGCGGCTGGCCGAATGGCCGCCGGTTTGGTGATGACGTCATTGACATCGCAGTGACCGCGTTGATCAGCGATCTGCGCACCAATCCTCTCACCCTGCGTTCCGCTGACGGGATCGACAATGTCTCGTTCAACGATTCGCTCTACAGCAAGGTGTTCCCGTATGCAGGGACTCCGCACAACGGACGCAATACCGTGAAGAATGCGCGACCCGGCGTCTGGCCGCTCGTCAATATCTCCACGCGCGGGCTGGTGGGGGTGGGCGATCAGGTGCTCATCGGCGGGTTGATTGTGCGCGGCAACGCCCCGGTGCGCGTGCTTGTCCGGGCCCAGGGCCCGAGCCTCGCGGCCTTCGGCGTCACGTCACCCGTGGCGGATACGACGGTTGAGCTCTTCCAGGGCGCCAATTCCATTCAGCTGAACGACGACTGGAAGAGTACGCAGCAGGCTGCCATCCAGGCCACCGGCTTCGCCCCGACCAATGATCGTGAATCAGCGATGATCGTGACACTCAGTCCGGGTGTTTACACGATGATCGTGCGCGGCAAGGGCGGCGCCACCGGAGTCGGCCTGGTTGAGGCCTTCCTGGTCGACGGTATGTGACCACGACGTTACAAGGAAAGACATTGCCTCGTCCCGATCCGTGCGATTGTCCGGTGTAAGCTGCGCTCCTCTCGTGTCCATCCTGAGATCAAACCCCTGTTTCCGCCGCTGGGCCCTTCGGGTCCTGGTGGCGGCGTGGGTGTGTGCCAACGGTCCCCAGGCCGCAATCTACGAGGTGGTGTTGTGGGCGCGCGAGGCGGTCCGATTCGAACACCAGGCGAGCCTGCGTGAGCAGGTCGCCGCGGCGCTCGCGGGGCGGGCGGCGGCGCCGAGCGCCGCCCGCCTGGCGGCGGCCCCGAAGCCGGAGCGGACGGAAGCGGAGACCGCTCCGGTGCAGAGCTGGACCAAAGCCGATCTCGGCTCGGTTCCTTTGGTTGAAACGATCCTTCATCAGCGCGTGCCGGGTGGCTGGCCTCGAGTCGGTCAGCGGATACCCGAGCCCAGGTACGACGACGTCCCCCGCACCCCGCCCCGCTTCGCCTGACTGACCGTCAGGCACGACCGACCGTGGAACGGTGGGCGGAAAAGTGTCATCCGCGGGATGACACTCCAGCCGGCCGGGTCCGGGGCGGCGTGGGCGAGGAGGCGGTGGCCTCCTCCGTGGGTTAAGGGCGGACGTGGTCCGTCCGGGGGTGGCGTCGTTTTCTCACTTTTTATGGGCCGTCGGATCGGCGGCTCCTGTGGTCATGAATTTTCTTTGTGTGCGTTCGTTCCTATTCGCGGTGGGCCCGTTGTTCGCGGTGGCACCGCTGTTTTCCCAACCGGTGGCACCGGAAACCGAGACGGTGATGGAGGAGGTCGTGGTGCGCGGGCGGGCGACCGACCTCGTCGGCATCGCCGGGGCTTCGTCCGAAGGCAGCGTGGGTCGGTCGGAGCTGGAGACCCGGCCCTTTCTGCGGCGCGGTGAGCTGCTCGAGGTGGTGCCCGGCGTGGTCATCACCCAGCACTCCGGCGGCGGCAAGGCCAATCAGTATTTTCTTCGTGGATTCAACCTGGATCATGGCACCGACTTCTCCGTCGCGGTCGAGGGCATGCCGGTCAACCTGCGTTCCCACGGCCATGGCCAGGGGTACGCCGATCTCAACTTCATCATTCCCGAGCTGGTGCAGCGGGTCGACTACGGCAAGGGACCCTACTCCGTCCACGTGGGCGATTTCTCCTCGGCGGGAGCGGCGGAATTTCAATGGGTCGACCGGTTGCGGCAGTCATTCGTACGGGCGGAGGCGGGTGAGAACGGTTATCTCCGGGCGGTCGCCGGGCTGACCGTGCCCGCCGGAGGAAAGGGGGCGTTGACCCTTGGGCTGGAATCGCTGCGGGACGACGGACCGTGGGAGAGGCCGGATGACCTGCGGCGTACGAACGGACTGGTGCGCTGGGTCTGGAGCGACACCCACGGCAGCCGGGCGAGCGTGACCGCGCACGCCTCCCGCACCACGTGGAACGCCACCGACCAGGTGCCCGCCCGGGCGATCGAGCGGGGCGACATCGGCCGGTTCGGGAGTCTGGATACGAGCAACGGGGGCGAGACCGAGCGCGCCGGTGTCTCGCTCGAATGGGTGCGACGCGACCCCGGAGCGGTCACGCGCGCCCGAGTTTACGGATTCAGATACCAGCTTGATCTCTACTCCAACTTCACGCTGCTGCTCTCGGATCCCGTGAACGGCGACCAGTTCAACCAGCGGGATCGTCGCTGGGTGTGGGGGGGCGACGTCGACCGGAGCTGGAGCCGCCTCCTGCGCGAACGCGACTTCACGGTCAGCGTGGGTCTGCAGCTGCGGCAGGACCGGATTGACGAGGTCGGGCTGCACCAGACGACGGCCCGGCGAAGGCTGGCCACCGTGCGCGAGGATGAGGTGGTCGAAGGCAGTGCCGCGGTGTACACCCGGGCCCGCTGGCAGATCGGTCCGAAGGTGCGGATGGACGCGGGTGTCCGGGCGGACGCCTACCGGTTCAAGGTGGAGAGTTCCGAGCCGCTCAACAGCGGGTCGCGGAGCGCCACGATTGCCAGTCCGAAGGCCGGTCTAGTCTTCGGACCGTGGGCGAAGACCGAAGCTTACTTCAATGCCGGGTTTGGGTTTCACAGCAATGATGCCCGCGGGACCACGATCCGGGTCAGCCCCGTGACCGGGGAACCGGCCGACCCCGTGGACCCCCTGGTGCGGTCGCGCGGGATGGAGGCAGGCGTGCGGACCACTTGGAGGGACGGCTGGATTTCCACCGTGTCGGTCTGGTCCCTCGACCTTGATTCCGAACTCGTGTTTGTCGGTGATGCCGGAGAGACCGAACCCACCGGAGCGACCCGGCGGTATGGGGTGGAGTGGGCGAACTTTTATCGAGCCAACGACTGGCTCGCGTTTGATGCCGATCTCTCGTTTACCCGCGCCCGCTACCGCAACGCGCCGGGAGCGGATCGCATTGCCAACTCGATTGGCACCGTTGTGACCGCCGGCGTGGTGTTGGGACGCGCGACCGAAGGCGCATTTGGCGTTCTCCGCCTTCGCTCGTTCGGCGAGCAACCGCTGACCGAGGACAACCGGATCGTGCAGCCAGCGTCGACCACGCTCAACGCCCGGCTAGGCTGGCGCTGGCGGCAGTGGGAGGTGGCGGTGGATGTGCTCAACCTGCTCGATCGCGCCCAGGCCGACATTGCGTATGCGTATACCTCCCGGCTGTCGGGCGAGCCCGACGACGGGGTGGAGGACGTTCACCTGCACCCGGCGGAGCCGAGGACCTTCCGTTTCAGTGTCAGCCGTGCGTTTTGAGGGCCGCGGGGGTCCGTTGCGGCCTCAGCGAGGCCACCTACAACGGAGGGGGCAGGACATTCTGTTGGAGGTGGGGTCGCCGACCCCGCGCGGATGGGCGTTGTGACTCCAAGAGGGATGGAAGAGGCGGGACCGAGGGTCCCGTCGCGGCCTCAGCGAGGCCACCTCCAACGGAGGGACGGAGGGGCTGAACTCGCTAGAATGTCTGGTCGCTGGGAACGACGCCCACGACCTTGATCTCGATTTCGCCGATGTCCTTCAAACCGAGGTTCTGGTGGTAGATTTCGGTGATCTCCTGCGTCAGGTAACCCTGAATCGCGTCCAGCTTGGCGTCCGGACGGATCTTCAGGCGCAGTTCCGTGTGGTAGGTTTTGCCCTTGCGGGTCACATAGGCGCGGGCTGAGGCGATGCCGCGAACCTGTTCGCAGCACGATTCCAGCACCCGGTGGAGGGCGCTGCGCGAGATTTCCAGACGACCCTTGCTGTCGCGCGCCAGCACCATCGTGGTGGGAGCGCGGAGAACGATCAAGACTACCAGCAGGCCCAGCAACCCCCACAGCACGAGGAACTGGATCGTCGTAACGGAGATCGAATCGAACAGGGCCACGCGAGGGTTGTGAGGGGAGATCGGCGCCGGCGCAAGGGCGACCTCGAGGCGGCCTCGACCCGATCAGTCGGTGGCGGGTGCGTCCGGCCAGACTTCGTCGGGTTGGTCCGGACGGTTGACCTCGGAAGGCAGCCGCACCCCCTCGATGATGACATCGACCCGGTTCACATTTTTGCCCGTCATGGCCATGACCTGACGACGGACGGCCATCTGGACATCGTAGGCGGTGCGTCCGATTTCGGAGCCGTAGATCACGGCGATCCGCAGTTCGATCGCGTAGGCTTCGGTCTCGTCTTCGATCACCTTGACGCCCCGGGCGTCGGACTCGCGTTTGGAAAACAGCTCACTGATCCCGTCCACCAAGCCACCGCCGACGGCCGCGACCCCTTTGATCTGCAAGGCCGCGAGACGGACGATGCTGGCAACCACGGTGTGGTTGATCTTGATTTCCCCGAGTTCCGGTTGGTCATCGATTCGGGTGGGAGGGACAAAATCGGCGCTGGCTTGCATGACGGCTTAGTGTGTCTGTTTTCGACCAAGGTTGCAAGGAACCGCAGGTAAAAAGGCAAGCACGGCGCATTTTCTCAGACCAACCGGCAATCCCGGAAGGCTGTCCACCGTGTCCCCACGGCCTCGTGAATCACGTCAGCGAGGTTGTAGCTCTATTCCCCGCAGCGAGTTAAGTGAACAAATCTGTCGGCGTACGAGCCATGAACTCTTCCATGTAGGCGGTGGTGGCCTTGCCTTCGATGAAGACCGGGTCGCTCATGATCGCCTTGTGCAAAGGAATGGTCGTCTTGATCCCGCGGATCAGGTACTCGCTCAGGGCGCGGTACATCCGTTCCAAGGCGGTTTTGCGATCCGGACCGTACGTGATCAGCTTGCCGATCATGGAATCGTAGTAGGGCGGGATCGAGTAACCGCTGTAAACATGGCTGTCGACGCGCACGCCGTGGCCGCCCGGGGCGTAATACAGGCCGATCGTACCGGGGGACGGGGTGAAATTCCGGGCCGGGTCCTCGGCGTTGATCCGGCACTCGATGGCGTGCTTGTTGAACGTGATGTCGCCCTGGTCGAAATCCAGTTTTTCGCCATTGGCGACCCGGATTTGCTGCTTAATCAGGTCGATTCCGGTGCATTCCTCGGTCACCGGATGCTCCACCTGAATGCGGGTGTTCATCTCGATGAAGTAAAAATTCCCCTTCGCATCGACGAGGAATTCGATCGTACCGGCATTTTCGTAGTCCGCCGCGGCCGCCGCCTTGATCGCGGCTTTGCCCATCGCCTTGCGCAGGCCCGGCGTCAGGAAAGGGGAGGGCGACTCTTCGATCAGCTTCTGGTGCCGCCGTTGGACCGAGCAGTCGCGCTCGCCGAGATGAAGGATCTTGCCGTGGCTGTCGGCCAGGATCTGGAACTCGATGTGCCGAGGCTTTTCGATGTATTTCTCGATGTAAACCGCGCCATTGCCGAAGGCCTTTTCGGCCTCGTTGCGGGCGACATGGTATTCCTTGGCGAAGGAAACGTCGTTGTGCGCGATGCGCATGCCGCGGCCCCCGCCACCGGCGACCGCCTTGATGATGACCGGGTAACCGATCTTGCGCGCCGCCTTCACCGCCTCGCCCTCGCTTTCAACCGGGCCATCGGACCCTGGGACGATGGGCACGCCCGCCTTGCGGACCGTGTCCTTGGCGACCGCTTTGTCGCCCATCATTTTGATACTGCGGGATTTCGGTCCGATGAACTTGATATTGCAGGACTCGCACTGCTCGGCGAACTTCGCGTTTTCGGAGAGAAACCCGTAGCCCGGATGGATCGCATCGACGTCGGCGATTTCCGCCGCGCTGATGATGCGGTCGGCCCGCAGGTAGCTGTCGCTGCTCTTCGGGCCACCGATGCAAATCGCCTCGTCGGCCAGTTGCACATGAAGCGATTGCACATCGGCTTCCGAATAAACGGCGAGCGTCTTGACGCCGAGTTCGCGACAGGCGCGAACAATGCGCAGGGCAATTTCACCGCGATTGGCGATGAGGACCTTTTGAATCATAGGTGGCGGAATAAGAAGCCGCCAAACCTCGGGTGACGCTCAAAGAGTTGAGCGAATCACCTGGTGTTTAGTGACTTGCGGACGTCGAGGCTAGTCCTGTTTGATCTTGAAGAGGCGCTGGCCGTATTCGACCGGCTGTCCGTTTTCGACGAGGATCTCGAGGATCGTGCCCTTCGCTTCAGCCTGGATCTCATTCATGATCTTCATGGCTTCGATGATGCACACCACCGAGGTCTCCGTGACCTTGGCGCCGTTCTCGATGAACGCTTTGCTCTCCGGCGAGGAGGCCCGGTAAAAGGTGCCCACCATGGGGGACTTGATGTAGGCCACACCCACTTCGTCGACGGGCGCGGCCGGGGCCGCGCTCGGGGCCGGGGCGGCCGCGGGACGCGGAGCCGCCGCGGTTTCCGCCGCCGGGGCTTCTTGGTAGGTGAGGACAGGGGCGCGGCTGGAATGGACCACCGGAAGCGCGTCCGAGCCGCGCTTGATCTTGATCTTGAAACCTTCCTCCTCGAGCTCGAAAGCCGTAAGGTCGGAACGCTTCATCAGGTCGATGACTTGCTTGATCTGTTTGAGGTCCAAGTGTGAGCCTGGGTTGAGTTGAAGAGAATGAGTTAGTGTCCTAGGCCGGAGTGGCGTTCAAAAAGATTCAGGCGCCGGAGTGCAATCTTTGAATTTTTCGCAAAAATGGGCGAAAATCGCGAAAATCGGCCCGAAATTCATTAAAATCCGCCGATTTTCGAGGCGCTTTTCGGGAGTTCATGGGCGTTGTTCTCAGGCGCGGAGCCAAGAAACGGGAGGGTGTCTATAAGCTGACCAACGCCCGCGATACAAGAAACTAATGAGCAGGCGCTCGGGCGCCCGACGTCGGCAGCGCGTACCTGCTGTTGCCGGTCCCGGGAATTCTCTCCCGCCAAAACGCGGGAAATCGGCCACCGGTGAGCCGGTGGCGGGGTCGTTTTCTCGTTCAGGACTCCACCAACTCGCCGGCGGCGGGGACCGGGGCCATGGGATGGTCTTGGAGGAAACGGGCGAACTCGATCAACTCGAACCGTCCGTCGAGGTGCTCGACCAACGCGGTCATGGATTCCACCCAGTCGCCGGAGTTGAGATAGTGAATGTTGCCCAGCTGTTTGTCCGCGGGCGTATGGATGTGGCCGCACATCACACCGATGCAGCCTCGCGCGCGGGCAAGGTCGGCGATGTGGTCTTCAAAGTTGGACACGTGACTGACTGCGGATTTGACCCGGGCCTTGATCGCCTTGCTCAGGGACCAGTATTCCTTGCCGCGCCAGCGTCGCCAGGCGTTGTAGGCGCGGTTGATCCGCAGCAGCGCGCGATAGCCCCAGTCTCCGAGGTGGGCGAGAAAGACAAAGTTCTTGGTGATGGTATCGAAGATATCTCCGTGCAGCACGAGGTAGTTGCCCCGCAGGCCCACGTGCACGTAGTCCTCCACCAAGGAAAGGTGTTCGAAGCTCAACGGCAGGAACGCGGAGAGGATGTCGTCGTGGTTGCCCCGCAGGTAGATCACCTCGGTGCCGCGCTTTTCCAGTTTCTTGAGGATGATCCGAATGAAGCGCGTGTGGCTGTGCGTCCACTGCCCGGCGCGTCGCAGCTGCCAGCCGTCGATGATATCACCATTGAGGATGAGTTTCTCGCAGCGGGTGTGGCGCAGGAAGTGATTCACTTCCTCGATCTTGCAATCCGGCGTGCCCAGGTGGACGTCGGAGATGATCACAGTCCGGACGCGGAGCAGCGGTTTATCCATGGTGGTGGGTCGTCAGGCGGCGCTTCGAATCGGATGCGGGCGAACCGGGGACACGGACGCGCGGTTGGCGATGGCTTCCAGCTGCGACTCGAATCCGGTGATGACCTTTTCCCACGATTGGCCTTCCACGGCGAGACGGGCCGCGGCGCCGAGTCGCCGGCGCAGCGGCGCGTCGGTGGCCAGCCGGACTCCTGCCGCCACTAATTGCTCCGGCTGATCGCACGGCATGCTCAGACCATTCACCTCGGAGCGGAGAAATTGCCGGGCGGCGGCGTAGTCGAAACCCGTGACCGCCAGGCCGCTGGCCATGGCTTCGGTCAGGACATTGCCAAAGGTCTCGGTGAGACTGGGGTGGAGGTAGACGTCGGCGGAGGCGTAGTACTGGGCCAGTTCCACCCCGACGATGAAGCCGGGAAAGTAAACGTCGGGCTGTTGGCGTTCCAACCGGCGACGCAACGGGCCGTCGCCGACCACAACAAAGCGGCACGCGGGATTGGCGGCGCGGATGGCATCGAAGGCGCAAAACAAGAGCGGATAGTTCTTTTCCGCCGCGAGACGGCCGACGTGGATCACCACCGGGTCGTTTGGACCGGCCTTCCAGCGAGCCCGCAGCGCGGCCTGACGCCGTTCGGGACGGAAGCGGCGGGTGTCCACCCCGCGTGAGAGCACGGCGAGATCGCGAAACCCCAGCCCCGCCAGTTCGTTGACCAACTCCTGGGTGGGCGCAAACGTGCAGGCCGTGCGATTATGGACCCGCCGCAGCCAAGCCAGCACCGCGCGCCGAAGCAGCGGCAGCCCGTAATTGCCGGTGTAGGTGTGGAAGTTGGTGTGAAAACTGGAGGTGACCGGAATGCCGAGGCTCCGGGCCGCGGAAATCGCGGAAGCGCCGAGGGGACCTTCGGTGGCGACATGGACCAGATCCGGCCGACTCTCCCGCCAAGCGCGCAGAAACCGCCCGCGCGCGGGTAAACCAAAGCGAATCAGGGCGTAACCCGGAACGGGAAACCCTGGCACTGCAATTTCCCGAAACGTAGGGTCGGGCGCGGTGGCCGGCAGGTCGTCGCGCAGCGGTCGAAAGACGGTCACCGCATGGCCTCTCCGCCCCAGCTCGGTGGCGATCTGCCGCAAGGTCATCGCCACGCCATTGATTTCCGGCGGGAAGGTTTCGGTGACGAAGACGAGGTTCACAGGAAGGGAGGCGCCGGGCGCGATCCTACTAAGCCCCGGTTCCGTGTCGATTGCGTGGCGGCCGTGTCACAATTGCCCAACGATGTGGAAAACGCCGCCTTGCGCGCGGAACCCACGGCCGAAATCGCACCACGCCGGCGAAAGCTCAGCCCCGTTCTACCCCGCGATCACGTGGATTTCCCGCCCTGGTTTGAGCGTCGGGACATACTCCGACCCTGAGCGGGCATCGGAATCGGGTGGGACTTGCAACAAGCGGGCTGGATGGCGGGTATTGGAGGAACTCGCATGATCGAAATTCCCTGCCGCCTCGTGTTTGCCCTCGCGTCGGTCGTGGCCTGGTCCGCGACTCGGCTACCGGCTTGCACGGTCTTTGTCCTGACGGACGCGGGACAGGTGCTCTTCTGCAACAACGAGGATTTTTCGAACCCCTCGACTCGTCTTTGGTTTGTGCCGGCGGGCAAGGACCACCTGGGCTGTGCGTACGTCGGTTTCGACGACGGTTGGGCGCAGGGGGGCGTCAATACCGCTGGCCTGGCGTTCGACTGGGTGGCGGGTGCGATGGAGACTTACCTACCGGCCGCGTCCTTGCGTCGGGTCCGCGGCAACTCAAGCCAGCGCATGCTGGAAACCTGCACCTCCGTCGACGAGGCAATCGCGTTCTACCGCACGCATCGCGAGACGGAGTTCGCACGGGCCACGCTTTTGGTGGCCGACCGCACCGGGGCCTCGGTGATCATCGGCGCGCGCCACGGTGCCCTGGACTTCGACCGGCAAGAGCGCAGCCGGGGTTTTGGATACGGAGGCGCGGTGCTGCGGACCCGGCTGGCCAATCCGCCGGCGCCCACCTTTGAAGCCGGCGCCGCGATCCTGCGCGCCTGCCGGCAACCCGGCGAAAATCCGACCCAGTACTCGAATCTCTTCGACCTGAAGACGGGCGAGATCTGGATCTCTTCCAATCTGGCGAAGGAACGTCCGGTACGCCTGCTCCTCGGCGAGGAACTGGCGCGCGGGGGGCATGCCTACGAGATCCCCCGGCTCGGCGAAACACTTTACTCCGGCGGGACCCCGCTCCGGCCGGAACAGCAGCGATTCCACCTGGATCGCTGGGCGGTGCAGGAGCCCCCTAACTCGGGATTGGTGGCAAAGATTGAGCGACTCCTTCAGGATGCAGTGCGAGGAACCATGCGCTCCGAGGACTACGCTTCCGCGTTCTGGAGCCAACTCGCCCCCGCCAGCACCGACTTACAACGGGATCTTGCGCGCCTCGGCGATCTGCGCCAGGTCACACTCGTGTCCTCCTCGCCGCCCCTGCCATCCGGCCAGCGCTGCATTACCTACTTCAGCGGTGCGCGCTTACTGCAGCGCTGGGATTTTGACGCCGCCGGCCGCGTCACCCATCTTGCCACCGAGTTCGTCGAGCTCGAGCGCCCCTGACCGGGCATCCGCGTTCCGGTCCACGGCTCAGCGCCAAACGACCTCAAAGACTGCGAAAGAACCAAGGATCGCGCGGACGCGGGACGAGCCCCTCCGGATGCAAACATGGACCGCAGGTTTCAGTGGCTGACCCCGTCCAGATCGCCCTGCGATTCTGCCAGGTAGCGCGCTGCCCGGGCGGGATCGGTGCGGATAAAGGCATTCACTTTGGTCGCCTGCTCCGGTGTCAGGGACCGGCCTTGGGCCGCCGTTCCTTGGAGTTGCTTCTTTTGGTCTGAGGCAGGTGCCGCGCGATAGCTCGCATTCAGGATCTTCACCTGGCGCCCGGGGGCGACCGCTTCGGCGGCAGACTTGTCCATCGGAGTCGCAGCGTAGATCCGGTCCGCACAGTGCCGCGCCAGCGCCGCCTTGACCAAGTCGGGCAGGGTGACCCGCTGAGGGTCAAACTCCACCAAGGTGACTTCACGGCCCTCGAAGAAGCCGGCCTCGGTGCGCTCGACTCCGTCAATTTGACCCAACTGCATTTCTCCGATCCAGAAACAGGCTTGGGCAAACGCGATTTTCTGCCGAGGCGAGCCTCCGACCGCCGGTCGTCCGGCCAGGAGTTGCAACGCCTCCGAGGCAGGGAGCCCGGCCTTTTTCAAGCTGCTCACCATCCGTTGGGCGAGAGCAGGGACGGTCCAGACTTTGTCCTCGCGCGGAATGAGGTCCTTGCCGTCCGCCGCCAGGAAACGCACCACTTGAAAATTCCACGCCGGTTCACCGAAGCGCTTGAGCACCTCCGCCGCTTTGCCCGGCTGGTTGTTGGGAATGAAGACGGGCACAAAGTGGGTCTCGATTGCGGTGACCATCCTTGGATCCGAAAGCACCTCGCGGCCAAAGTTCTGGCAACCCGAGCAGCCGGGCACTTCCTGAAACAGGAGAAAGACCGGTTTGCCCAAGGCCTTCGCGCGCGACAGACCCTCGTCCAAGTCACGCACCCAAGATACCTTCCCGATCTCGATCGGCGCTGCCGACGCTTCGCCCGCCGTCACCTTATGCGTCCACCCCGCCAGGAACGCCGCCAGGCACGTGAAAAACCCAACCCACCGCTTCGTCTTCATTCTCACGTGAGAAGCTCCAGCTGACGCTTTATTCCGCTGGGCCGAAACTCTCGCTCGTGGGCGATTCAATCGAGTCAGGTGAGGTCGCTTTCGCGACTTCGAGGCTCCGCGTGCGCTACCGTGCCAGAGTAACTTCAAAAGTCTCAGGGAGGCAGGCCCTTCGTGCACGGGTTAAGCTTCGATGAAGGGGTGACTGCTCTCCTATCGATTTCCCGCAGACAAGCCCCGCGAGCGATCTCCGGCCTGCGCCAACGGTTACTGTGGATCGCGCTGTTCGCGGCGCTCGTGGCCGGAGCGCGGGCGGAAACGCTCCTGGTCAAGGACGCCATGTTGATCACCATGAAACGAGGGCAGGAGAAGCCCTTCGTCGGCTATTTCAGGGTGGGGGACAACGGCCGGATTTCCCACCTCGCGGAGGGTTCACCGCCGGCCGGGCTCGCGGCCGATCGGACGATCGATGCCCGGGGCAAGCTGATTGGGCCCGGTTTCATCTCGGGACACAGTCACATTTACATGAGCCCGCTGCGGGGCCTGGCCACGGACCAGACGCTCTACGGATGGGTCAAGGGCTTTGGTGCCTTCACCGACCGGGCCACGGCGGAGGATCTGTATTGGTTCACCCTGCACGGATCAATTGATTTTCTCCGGAATGGCATCACCACCGCGTATGATTTCACGCACTCCGGTGCCGTCGCCGTGCCGGCGGTCGGGGTCAACGAAGCGGTGCCGGCGCCGGTCCTCAAGCCGGGTCCGTACGAGGAAAACCAGATACGAGGCAAGGCGGATGCCGGGCTGCGGTTCATCAACAGCGTCGGTCTGCCGGAGTTCGGCACCCATGAGGAGGTGCTGGCGCGGCTCAAATCGCTGATCGAGTGGGCTCAGGTCCACTACGGCAAGAATCCCCTTTTCCTGAAGATGGCGATTTCCGGTGGCCTGCAGCGGGCGCCCACCAAGGCCACCGCCGACCTTGAGGTCAAAGCCATGCGCAGCCACGGGCTGATCAATCAGGCCCACTTCCTCGAGAGTCCCGAACGGGTCACTGAACAGCAGGTCAAGTTCGACTGGTATGAGGAGTCGGGTGCGCTTGGCCCCGACTTCATTTTCGGCCACTTTATCCAAACGACGCCTGACATCGTCCGCCGTGCGGCGAAGGCCGGGGCCCACATGTGCTGGCAGCCGACGTCAAACTCCCGCCTCGCCTCCGGGGTGGCCGACATTCCCCTCTACGAGGCGATGGGCATGAAGGTTGCGGTGGGCCTCGACGACCAGTCGTGCACAGACATCTCCGACCCGTTCCAGAATCTCCGTATGGGCATGGCTTTGATCCGCACCAAGTACAAGTCGGCCACCGCGATGTCGGTCTACCACATGCTTTACCTGCACACCCTGAGCAGCGCCGAGGTCCTCGGCATTGCCAAGGATGTCGGTAGCCTGGAAGTGGGCAAGTTTGCCGACTTTCTCGTCGTCGACCCCCGCGACCCGGACACCGGTCCCGTCCACGACGCCGTGGCCACCTATGTGCTCGCCTGCGGTCTGCGGAACCTGCAGGAGGTTTACGTGGGTGGACAGCGGGTGATTCACGGATTGCGTGCGGTCAAGCAGGACGAGGCGGCGCTGCGCCGAGAGATCGACACCCGCATCACCCGTCTCGCCGCTGAAGCCGGCCGGACGCTCGATCTGCCCTGAGAGGCGACCGCCCCTCGGCGACCCAGCCAAAGCCAATGCTCCCCGGCGCTACGCCTCCGCTGCTGGAGGCGTGAGCCAACCTACCGTCCAAGGACCACTACACGCTCTGAGTGCGTCTTTGGCTAGAGTGCCGGCTCGGGAGATTTCGACCTGTCTCCAAACAATGGAACACGATTGGCTTTGATTCCCGCGGAAGAGGCTGAGGCAGCCGCCCCAGTGGGCGGGCCCAACCAGCCACACTCAGCCTGTCGCCAGCTTGAGCAGCGTGGCCGCGGTCGCCCGTGCTGATCGCGCCGAGCCGGTTTCGCGTGTGCCGTGCGCGGCGACGATCGCGCCGTCGATCAAGAGGCTCAGCGTCTCCGCCAGTGCCACCGGATTCTTGGCCCCGGCAGCCTCGCAGAGCTGGGCGAGCATCTGCTTCACCGCCTCCTTGTGGTTCCAGGCGGTGCGATGGATCGCATGCGTGGCCTCCGGATACTCACTCAATGCGCGGATGAAGATGCAGCCGTTGAAGTCCGCGCTGCCAAACCAGGACTCCAGCCAATCAAACACCGCCAGCAGGCGCTTCGCCGGGGACTTGCCCGCCGCCTCGACCGTCGCGACGATCGACGCGCGGAGTTCCCGGTCCCGTTTCTCCAGCAGCGCCACGATCAGCTCCTCTTTGGAGGCAAAGTGATGGTAGAGCGTCATTTTCGCCACACCCGCCTCGGCGAGGATCGTGTCGATGCCTACCGATCGGAAGCCGTCCCGGTAGAATAGCCGCCACGCGGTGGCCATCAGATGCTCGCGCTTGGGGGACGAAACTTCCGGTTCCAGCATGATCCCAGTCTGCACCCGCACCGGGCCGTCGCAAGCGAATAGACAGATCAGTCTATTTTGTGCTTGCGATCAGATAGACAGGTCTGTCTATTATCCCGCATCGCCATGGCCCACCACTTCCTGAGCACCACGTTCACTCCCGATGTTCTGCGCGCCCAGGAGGCGGCGTATGGCCGGTCCCACAAGATCCCACCCGCGCCCGGTTCGGACGAGTTGGGGGCGCAGGAGGAGGTCTTCATCCAGCGCCGCGACAGCTTTTATCTGGCGTCCGTCAACTCCGACGGCTGGCCCTACATCCAGCATCGCGGAGGCCCGCGCGGCTTTCTGAAGGTGCTGGATCCGCACACGCTGGGTTTCGCCGATCTCTCCGGTAACCGCCAGCTCCTCACCACCGGCAATGTCGCGACCAACGACCGCGTCGCGCTCTTCCTGATGGACTACGCGCGCCGGGAGCGACTGAAGCTCCTCGGCCATGCGACGATCGTCCCTGCAAAGGAGGATCCGGCGCTGGCCGCCGAGCTCGCGCCGGACGGCGTGCCGGTGAGGCTGGTCGAGCGGCTGTTTCGCGTGCGCGTCACCGGTTTCGACTGGAACTGCCCGAAGTACATCACGCCCCGCTTCACCGCCGAGGAGGTGGAGCGTGCCGCCGCGCCGCTCCGGCAGCGCATCGCCGAACTCGAGGCTGCACTTGCCGCCAGGCGGTCATGATCCCGGTCCTCGAGGAGTTCCGCGGTCAGCGCGCCCCGCTGCCGCCCCGCCTGCCGATGCGCCAGATCGCCTGAGCGCAGTCACTTTAGGCCGGATACATCGGCCGTATCTCCAACCCAAAACAAGAAAGAAGTCCGCTTCCCTCATGAAAACCGCACTCATCGTCCTCTCCGATCCCAACGCTGGCACCGAAGAAGCCCTCGGCCGCGTCTTCAATGCTCTCGCCGTCGCCCACGAGTTCAAGCAAGCCGGCGCGACCGTGCAGGTGCTGTTCGCCGGCGCCGGCACGCGCTGGCCCGCGGTGCTCAACAAGGCCGGCCATCCCGCCCACGCACTCTACAAACAGGTGCTCGACACCGTCGTCGGCGTCTCGTGCGGTTGCGCCGACGTCTTCGGCGCGGACGATCAGGGACTCGCCCGCATCACCACCAACGCCGTGCCCGGCACCACCGGACTACCCAGCCTGCTCGCGCTTCAGCGCGAAGGCTATCAGGTGATCACGTTTTAGCCCCCTCCGCGACCGCTTCAGCGGCGCGAGGGGAGGAAATGGTTTGGTCATTGCAGGACGAGCCCGGCGTCGACGACCGGTTTCAAAACGGCGCTCAGTCGCCATGCTCCTCAGTCCGTGGTCAGACCTTCACGCAACTGGGCCGGCAGATTCATGCTCTCACGCAGCACGGTGATTACGCCAATCTGCCCCTTCAAGAGCCGTCGAAAGAACACGAAGTGATGCTCGTGGCGAAAATAGAAGATGCCCGGCAAAGCCTTGTCCCTCAGGGACCGCCAGCGGCGAGGCTCGTCCCGGATGCGCTCTACTGCGGCCACCAAACCACGCACGTACTTGTCCGCTTGGGCGGCACCCCAGGTGGTTTCGGAGTTTGCCCAAACCTCGATCAACCGCGTCCGGGCGGCCCTGAAGAGAAGTGACCGCGCCGCTTGGAAAGGAGGTGCTTCCAGACCGGTACTACTCCGCGGTGAGGGCTTTCGGTGGGCCTAGACCCCATAGCGAGACCGCGCCTGGGGGGCGCAAGCTACGTCCATGAAAGCCCAAGTGCCAGAAGCGACGCGTCCCCAGGAAAATCGGAAGAGCAAACCGAAGCCAAACGGAGTTATCCGGAATGGCTATGTTGAGGATATCGAGAGCCTCGCGATCCACAATCAGGACTTCCGTCGTGTCCTTTACACGGCCGAACACTGCCAGCTGGTGCTGATGACCCTGCCGCCCCAGGGCGAGATTGGGTTGGAGGTGCACACGCTCGACCAGTTCTTCCGCATCGAGGAGGGCGCCGGTGAAGCGGTGCTGGAGGGCGTGAAGACGCCGATCCGCGCGGGCTTCGCCGTGGTCGTGCCGGCCGGGACCCATCATAACATCATCAATACTGGCACGGTGCCGCTGAGGCTCTATTCGCTCTATGCGCCTCCGAACCATCGGGACGGCGTCGTCCACCACACCCGCGCGGACGCCGAGGCTGACTCCGAACACTTCGACGGAAAGACGACGTTCGATTCGGCGGCTTCAAGCCTAGCCGTGTGATGACCTCGCGGTTCGTCGCTTGCCGGCCACTGTGCCGGCGAGCTTGAGGACCGACATTGGGCGAGCGACGGACGCGAGCGGGCCATCAACGTCGCTCCGGGGTCGCCCGCAGCTCCGTCTCCCACGCCGTGCGCTTCAGCGCTTCCGGTTTGGCCGGCAGTACCTCCTCTGCCCGGGCCCAAGGCCCGATCAGCGCCCATCCGGCGGTTGTTCGAACCACGACCGGACGGCGCTTCCTTGCGGGTGAGTTTCGAGCCCCGGGGCTCAGGTCAACGGTGTACCGGGGCGTTCCTTGCGCTTTGTCGGAGCGAGTTTCCTAATCTCGCCGCCCCAGAAGAAAAGGCTGTGCGCTTTTTCCCTCCGTTAACCCTTTTTCTCCGCGTTTCTCGTCATGGTTCGATCCCTTGGATGGCAGCGTTTGGACCCACGGGAGGTCGTTTTCTCTGCTGGCTTTGCGCTGAGATTCGTCCTGTCGGTCGGTTCCAGCGGGGCGGCCACGGCGCTGATGGGGCAACGACCGGAGAGCGGCGGCGCGCCGATTTCTGACCACACGGCGACGTCATGATGGGCCCGTGTACATGGTCGAATCCCGAATCTTTACTCTAATGAACCCCAATCCAACCGTCACCTCCCCTTGTTCGAGCGGAACCTGGAGTTCCGTCTGCCGCTTGTTTTGGTCCCTGTTTGCGTTGGCCGCTGTTGCCCTCGATGGCCGTGCTCAAGCCGCGGGTGAAGCGACGGGCGAGATCCAGGGCACGGTCACGAACGCGGTGAGTGGTTCCCCGCTGGGCCGGGCCAAAGTGACGATCCGAGGCACGGCCCAGGAGGCGCTCACCGACGACGATGGCCGCTATTATTTCAAGGGGGCTCCGTCCAAGGATATCGCGCTGGAGGTCTCCTACCTGGGCTTTGTTCCCCAAACTCTGCGCGTGACGGTGCCGACGGGCGGGCTGGTCGCGCAGGATTTCCAGCTCAGGCGCGAGGGAACGGCCGGTCGCGAGGTGGAAGGCCAGACGCTAACGCTGGCCGAGTTCGAAGTGGTGGCCGAGCAGACGATGAGCGGTCAGGCCGTGGCGATGAACGAGCAACGCCATGCCGCCAATATCAAGAACGTGGTCTCGTTTGATGAGCTCGGGGAACGCGGCCAGGAGAATATCGGGGATTATGTGCGCTTTCTGCCCGGCGTCACCATTTTGGATGACGGTGAGAATCCCGGCCGGATCGCCCTGGGGGGCTTTCCTGCGGAAATGTCCAACATCCAAATTGACGGCGTGGACGTCGCGGCCACGGGCATTGGTGCCACCAGTAGCCGCGCCGCGGCGCTGCAGGACGTGCCGATCCTGAATATCGACCGCGTGGAGGTTTCGAAGGTGCCCACGCCCGACCAGCCGGCTTCCGGTTTGGGCGGTTCGATGAACCTGATTGCGAAGACCGGAACGGGCATCAAGCGCCCGATCGGCCGTTATCAGGTCTATATGAATTTCAGCAATGTGGACGGATTGGATTTTGGCGGCGGTTCGCGACAGCCGCATGACCGAGCTTCGCCGCGGCACAAGGAGCCCTCGCTCAACCTGAGTTACGCCTTCCCGGTGGGGAAGAAACTCTCCGTCAATCTGGGTGTGTCCCGCTCCTGGCGGCAGCGGCCGACGGACGACACGCCCTCGGAAGTCGCCTTCTGGAATCTAAGGAACACCTACTTTACGACCAACGCCCCGAAGGATTTCGCCCTCGCGATCACGCAATGGCGCCAGGAAGCATCGATTTCCCGGACCGAGAACCTCCAGTTGGGTCTGGATTGGAGGCTGTCCAGGAATGACACGCTGAGCCTGCAGGTTCAGCAGCGCGGCGTGGTGGACAAGAAAGCCCAGAGTTTTTTCACCGCCCGCGTGAACGCCAACTACGACGCGATCGGGACGTCGGACTACACCCAGAGCCGAGGGACCACCGGGCGATTTGAAATGGGCACGCTCAACCCGTCGAACTACGATGCGACCACCGATACATCCCTTCTGTCGCTTCGGTATCAACATCGTGGACCGGTGTGGAACATCGAGGGACAGGCGTCCTATTCGGTCGCCGACCGCGAGCGCAGTAGCATCGGCAAGGGTTACTTCAACGGCGTGCTCGCCAATGCCCTCAACGTCAACATTCGCGGCGATGGGATCGGGAAGGGTTCGAGCATCGGGCCGGAAACCTATACGATCACCCGCGCCAACGGCACGCTTTTGGATCCCTACGATGCCAACAATTACACCCTCGGCACCGCGAACGAAGAGTATGCCCTTTACCAAACGGATCTCACGTCCGGCCGTCTGAACGTCAGTCGGGCGATCGGCCGGAACCTCACGATCAAGATCGGCGGTGCCTACAATCGTCTCGACAAGGACGATACCCGCCCGGTCAAAAACTACACCTTTGTCGGTCGCGCCAGCGGTCAAACCGCGGTGTCCTTGTACGACATCGTGGATGAATCCATTGACGTGAAGGTGAATGGAAATTCGGTGCGGTGGATCAGCCCGGTGAAGGTCTACGATCTCTTCGTCGCGCACCCGGAGTATTTTACGCTGAATACCACCCACATCCAGAACCGGGCGCAGAACTCCAGGCGGATGCTGGAGGACATCACGGCCGGCTATTTCCGGTTCGACCTGCGTCTGCTGACCGGCCGGCTGAATTTCACCGGTGGGGCCCGATTCGAGAAGACCGACCTCAAGGGGTGGAGCATGAAGCGGGACAACTTCGCCATCTATCAGAGGGATGCAGCGGGCAACCTCCTGCGCAACAGCGCGGGTGCGTTGATCCCGATCACCAACAACACCGAGCAGCGGCTGCTGCTGATCAATCAGGAGCGCGGGCAGTTTGAGAGCCAGAGCTACGACGGACTCTATCCGAGCCTGAACGCCAACTTTGCGTTCACGGACAACCTCGTGGCGCGGGCCGCTTACGCACGGACGATCGGCCGTCCGGATGTGCAATATGTCGTGGCCGGCATCACGGTGCCGGTGCCCACGGACAACAATCCTACCACGGCCCGCACCATCGTCGTCGGCAATCCTGGCTTGGAGCCCTGGACGGCGGATAGCTTCCACCTCTCCCTTGATTCTTATCACCTGAAGGGCGGATTTGGCTCCGTCGGAGTGTATCACAAGAAGGTCAGCAATTTCTTCGCGCAACGGGGTCAGCCGACCACGGCGGCCACGCTCGAGGCTTACGGCATTCCGGATGGCGACATCGATCTCATGCTGGCCGACAACTATGTCCTGCGGCGCTGGGAAAACGTCGGCGATGCCACGCTGGACGGCGTGGAGCTGAGTTATCGGCAGGATCTGCTGTTCCTGCCGTCGTGGCTGCAACGGATGCAGGCTTGGGTGAACTACACCCACCTGAAGGTGGGCGGTCCCAATGCGGAGGATTTCGTGGGTTTCAGCCCCGATTCCCTGACGGCGGGCGTGAACTACATCCGGCCGCGCTTTTCCGTCCGGTTGACGGCTGCCTATCAGGCCGAGACGAAGCGCGCGGAGGTGGTGGTCGTTCCCGGCACCTCGACCGAGGGGTTCATTCCGCTATCCACGTATGAATATCAGGCGGCTTACACCCGCTACGGACTCAGTGCGGAATACGCCGTGAGCAAAAAGTTCTCCCTCTATATGAGTTGGGACGATGTGCTGGCCAAGGATCGTTTGGTTTATCGCCGGGCTCCGGATACCCCGGCTTTTGCCCAGACGTACCAGCGCTACGTCACCCCGTCCTACATCGTGGTCGGCCTGAAGGGTACATTCTGAGGTTTCGCCGCGCACCTCTGAGTCTCTGACCGAGGAATGCACGGAGTGGAAACCACGGACGAGGCTCGATCTGGGTGAGTACTCAGTCTGTGCATTCTGTGCAATCTGTGGTTCAAATCCGGACGATTGACCACGGAGTGCACGGAATGCACGGAGTGAAAACCACGGACGAGGTTCGATCTGGATGAGAACTCAGTCTGTGCACTCTGTGCAAT
>JAEUGY010000086.1 GCA_016794625.1 Opitutaceae bacterium | reverse complement strand
CTCGATCATGGTGAACCCGGCATCGCGCCGCGGCCAGCGGTGACCCTTCCAGGAGCGTCCCAGACGCGTGCCGGCGCCACCCTCGGGTGCCGTCGCATCGGTGGCTCGGCGGAGGCGGGAACGACCGGCGGAGGAGCCGGCCGACTTGGCAAGATGGGACTTCGGAATGGTTTTCAAGCGCGCAGGGAACCTGTGTTCTCTACGGTTTTTGTGCGCCCCGCCTGAAAGACTGACAATGGCAAACCCGGTCAAAACATTGTAAGAGTGGGAGGTGCAACCCTAGGGTGATTCGCCACTTAAACGGCTTGTGTCCGGCCGGGAATTGTGAGCGCCTGAAGGCAGGGACGCGCTGTACCGCGGCGGGGTGCGTGCCGAACTGTACCTTCCATGCAACACCTCGGACTGCTCTTCGCGCTGACGCTCATCCTCGTCAATTTCTGGGGCGTGACGCTCGTGACGGGACTCATTTGGAAGAACCGGTGGCTGGCCTTGGCGGCCGGCCCCTGGCTGGCCACGACGGCCTTCTATGCCGTGGAGAGCTACCACGGCCTCGGCGACCTGCGAGGTATCGGGCTTCTAGGGACTATTACCTCCCTCGGGGTCATCTGGCTGAGCGCCACGGCGACCGTTCCGGCCCGTCTCCCGGCCTCCTGGGGGCCCCGTCTGGCGGCCTGGCGGGAGGAGTTTTCCCCCCGTCGGCTGCTTGAGCCCGGGCTGGTTTTTGTCCTGGTGACTGGTTACGCGCTGGGCTGGCGGTTCACCTACCCGAATGTCGATGGATCCTCGGAGAAACTGGCCGATTTTTCCTACATCTGCAGCTATTACTCCGGCGCCACGCTCCCGGTGATGGATGCCTGGCTGCATCCGTATTTATCAACTCAGTACTACAGCTTCCAGCACTATGCCGCGGCCCTGCTCGGGCGCGTGATCGGGCTTCCGCCCGGCTCGGCGTACAACATCGGTTTCTGTGTCCTGATCGGTCTGGGCGGCGCCACCTTCGCGGGCGGAGTCTGGCTCGCCTGTTCGAGACGTTGGATACGCTGGGCGATCCTGGCGGGCTTTGTCCTGGGCGGGTCCGGCCTCTCGGGATTGGTCCACCTGGTGGACAAGGGGCCCAGCCCCTGGAGCAGCATGCGCTTCATCGGCAGCGCACCCCTCGACCGCGAGCCCCTGGGGCCGATGCTCAAGGCCTACACCGAGATGTTTCCGCGGATGGAGCTGCCCGGTGAGCCGTTTTCCTACTCGATCTATCTGGGTGACTATCACGCTCCGCTCTCGAGCTACCTCCTGGTTGGACTGGCCGTGATTTCGATGCTGCTCTGGCAGCGCGACCAACGCCGGCGGTATGCGGCGCTGGTGGGTGGAACGCTCACTTGGACGCTGCTCGCCAATACGTGGAGCCTGCCCCTGCAGGGAATCGGGGTCGCGGCCTGGGTCTTGAAGAACCATCGGGACTTCCGGTCCCTTGTCCCCTGGCTCGCGGCGGGCGCGGCGGCGGTCTGGATGGCCTCATGGGTGTACCTGTCCGCCTTCACCACGGCGGCGAGCGGCTATGGCACCGCGCTACGTCTGGTGCCGTGGGATGAACACACGCCGCCTTTGCTGCTCCTTCTTTTTCTGCTGCCGACCCTCGGGCTCTCCGTGCTGGGCTGGCTTTCGGGCAACGAGGCGGGCCGTTGGTTGGGGAAGTTCTGGCTGCTGATGGTGGCGTTCACCGAATTTGTCTATGTCGACGACATCTACAGCGGAATGTTCAACCGCTTCAATACGTCGCTCAAGTGGTGGCCCCTCGTCGCGGCCGGCGCCCTGCTGACGCTCGGTCCGATTGTCCTCGAACGCACCAGCCGGCGCTGGGTGCGGATCACCGGACTCATTCTTTGCCTGTACCCATGCAGCTTTGTCTATGACCTGGCCTTGAACTGGCGGCACGGCAACAAAGAGGCGGCGGGGAAGATCGAGGGTCACCATTTTCTGACCAAGGACATGTTTCCTCGGGTGCTGCTTGGTCGTCTGAAGCTGGAGCCGGCCGGCGTGGTCATCGAGCGACCGCAGAAGGATGCTTTCACCAACTCGGCCTGTCTGCCGCTGTTTGCCGGGCATCGCATGTGGCTGGGCTGGCTCGGTCACGAACAGCTCTGGCGGGGATATCGCGAGGACCTGCCCCAGCGGCAACAGCGTCTCTTTGAATTCTTCAATGGCGAAATGCCCGATCCGCTGCCCTGGCTGCAGGGGCAGGGCATCGACTATGTGCTCTGGTACCAGGAGGGTGATACCACCGAACTCTGGCGGAAGCTGCACGCGAAGCTGTCGCCGGGTTATCTCTGGGTCGAGTTGTTCACGCACGAGTTCGAGAATGGCACCAAACTGGGTTACTGGAAGGCTCCGGCGGCGGCCGTGCCGGCCGGCGCCCGGTGAGACCCTGACCCGCCCGAGACTCGTCCCCAACGATGCTCCAGCTGCTCTCCCTCGGGTTCACGCTCGCCGTGCTGCTGGCGAACGTCTGGGGGATGACGCTGGCGACCGGCCTCTTCTGGCGCCGGCGGTGGCTGGCGCTCAACGCCGCCCCGTGGCTCGTCACGACCGCCTTCTTCGCCATCGAGTGCCACGTGGGCCTGGGAACCCTGCGGGGACTTTGCGCGCTGGCGACCCTGGTGTCCGTCACCTTGATCGGGTTCAGCGCCGGGGCGGCGCCTCCGCGCTGGCTGTCCGGCGTCTGGCGGGAGCGCGTTGATGCCTGGCGTTCCGAGTTCAACCCGCGCCGCCTGGCCGGCTGCGGCGCGGTGTTTGTGACCGCGTTTGCCTATGCGTTCGCGTGGCGCTATGTGTATCCAGATATTCATGCCTGGATCGAAAAGATCCCCGACTTTGCCTACGTGGCGGGTCACGCCAGCGGTGAACGCATTCCCGTGCCCGATGTCTGGCTGGCGCCATTCGTCTCCGCCCACTATTACAGTTTCCAACACTATGCCGCCGCCCTGGCGGGGCGCCTGCTGGGCGTCGCGCCCGGCGTGGCCTACAACCTCGGTTTCAGCCTCCTTGTCGGCTGGATCGGGGCGGGATTCGGGGCGGTGCTGGTGCAGGTGACGCGCTCCTCCTGGATCCGCGGGGTGGTCTGGTCCGCGCTCCTGGTCGGCGGCTCGGGGGTCACGTTGCTGGCGCCCTGGGTGCGGTCGGGCGTCCTGCCGTGGGAGGGCACGTTTCTCTTCGGCAAGGTGACGATGGACAAGGAGCCGCTCGGCCCCGCGCTGGAAGCCTATGCGTCGGGATTCAAGCGGATGAATCTCCCCTATGAACCGCTGGCGTATTCCATTTACCTCGGCGACTACCATGCCCCGATGGCGAGTTATGCATTGATGGGACTGGCGGCGGCGGCCGCGCTGGCCTGGCAGGATTCGCGCCGACGCCGGGATGCCGCCCTTGTCGGTGCCACCCTGACCTGGACCGTGCTGGCCAACCTGTGGAGCCTGCCCTTGCACGGCATGGCGGTGGTCCTCTGGTGCCTCTGGCATCGGCGTTCGTTCCGGCAACTCCTGCCCGGCCTGCTGGCGGGTGCGGCGGTGGTCTGGGCCTTGACGTGGGGCTACCTGTCGGCGTTCACGGCGGAAACCGTGCGGCAAGGCGTGCGCTTCGACTGGGTTCCGGCGGACGAACGGACGCCTCCCTTGTTCTTGCTGATCGCGCTTGGACCGACGCTTGCGCTCGCGCTGGCGGCGGTGCTGGCCCGCGATGGATTCGTTCGCCGGCTCGCACTCATCGCACTCGGTTTCCTGCTGGTGTCGGAAGTGATTTATGTCGACGACTCCTACAGCGGGTTGGAAAACCGGTTCAATACGACCCTCAAGTGGTGGCCGTGGATCGGTACCGCCACCCTGCTGCTCCTCGGACCCCGGGCGCTGTCGACCCAGGGACGCGTCGGTTCTCGGTTCGCGGCCTGGCTCGCGGTTTTGATCCCCTGCACGTATTTGGGCGTACTGGTGGAAAACTGGGGCTGGGGCGACCGTCAGTCGGTCGGTCATCTGGAGGGGCACCGATTCATCACCAAGCTGCCGGGCCCCGGTCTGCTGCTGACGCGACTCGAGCGCGAGCCGCGCGGTGTCGCAATCGAGGATCCGCGCGACGGAGGGACGGAGGGACTCGCCAGTCTGCCACTCTATGCCGGTCATCGTCTGTGGCTGGGCTGGGATGGCTACGAGTCTCTCTGGCGCGGCTTTCCGGAGGACGTCGGGGCGCGGCGCCGGCGTTTGGTGGCCTTTTTCGACGGAGCCCTGCCCGAGCCCTCGGCCTGGCTCGAGGCCGAGGGAATCGACTATGTGCTCTTTTATCGCCCGACGGACACCCCTGAACGCTGGCACGCGCTCAACGCCTCGATTCAGCGCAGTCACGTATGGTGCGAAATCCTGATCCTGGAGAATCGGCCGGTGGGCTATTGGAAGCGGCGCCCGGCGGTTTTGGGTGCCGGGCGTTGAAGACGTCCGATTGGGACCTCAGCCTCGCAGGGCCGGTGGTTTCGCGAAGCCTGCTCTTGCCCCAACCGCAAAACCCTGACTTTCTCTGGGGGCTGCGACGCCTGGTAACCGGTTCAGACGACACGGGTAACCTGCAAACGCCGCAATCTGATGAAGCCCAGTTCCGTGCACCGTGTGTTAGTGATTGAGGACGACGAGCAACTTCGTTTCGCGCTGCTGCGATCGCTCGAATTGGCGGGGTACGGGGCTCGCGCCGCCAGCGACGGAATTGAAGGTCTGCAGGTCGCGCGGGAGTACCGACCCAGCATCGTGGTCTGCGACGTGCATCTGCCCCACCGGGATGGCACCTCCGTGCTGGCGACCCTCCGGGAAGAAGAGGGCATGGAATCGACACAGGTCATTCTTATGACCGGGGACAGCGACGGCACGTCCCAACGTCGGGGCATGAACCTGGGCGCGGACGACTATCTGGCCAAACCCTTCACCATGGAGGAGTTCCTGCGCTGCATCCGAGCCCGGATCCGGCGCTCCGAACTCTACCAGAAGGCCGATGACCATGCGTTGGAGAAGCTGCGGGGAACCATCTCAAAGCGTCTGCCCCACGAACTCCTGACGCCTCTGACTGGAATCCTGGGCCTCTCCGAGGTCTTGATGGAGGAAGTGGGGCAAATCACGCCGGAGGAAGTACGCGACATGGTGTCCGACATTCACCTCAGTGCCGACCGCTTGCACCATACTCTGCGCAATTATTTTAGCATCCTCGAGGTCCTCGACAACACCGCTCCGCCCTCGCCTGACTATGCCCGCTCGACCGGTGCAGAAATCCAAAAGGCGGTGCAGGAAGCGGTCGGGATCGTCGCTGCCCGGTATGGAAGGGGTGGTGACGTCCTGATCCAGGGTTCGATCGAACGCCTGCCGGTGGCGCCGAGCAATCTCTCCGCGGTGGTCGCCGAGTTGATCGACAATGCCTGCAAGTACTCCCTCCCCGGTTCACCCATTCGCGTCCGGCTGTTTGGTGACGGCGCGGGGGACTCCATTGCAGTCAGCGATGCCGGCCGTGGCATGACCGCGGAGCAGATCGAGCAGGTCGGCGCTTTCCGTCAGTTCGACCGCACGAAATACGAACAGCAGGGTCTGGGCCTTGGGCTGACGCTCGCGCAGCACGTGATCGAGCGCAACGGCGGAAGCTTTCAACTGGAAAGCACTCCGGGCAAGGGAACGGTCGCGACTGCGACCTGGGCGCGTCTCGAACCCGCACCCTCTGCCTGAGGTGGGCGCGGGCGATTGAGCGCCCGGCCTGGATCAGGGTGTTGGATACCGTTCGATCTGAACGGATGCGCCGGGGGCGAGGCGGGCCGTCTCAGCCGCGTTGCCCATGTTGCGTGCGAGCCAGAAGGTGCCGTCGGCGTTGGGAAACATGACCCACTGCCCCCGCTCGACACTGCTGAAGTCGCGTCCATAGCGGACGCGAAACTGCTGGTCTCCCGCCGTCAGCTGAAAGTAGCTTCCGGGAGCAATGCCGGCCGCCGCGAAGTCGCCCGGCTGGGCGTTGACCCCGGCGTTGCCGTAAATGGCCGAGATCTCCTCGACTCGGGCGGTGAACCCCCGGCCGTTGGCCAGCGGAGTGACTTGTGAAGGGCCGGGTTTGGCCTCGATGGTCGCGTCGTAGAACTCTCCGGAACCAGGAACCCCCTCGCGGGCGGCGGGCGGGGGAAGGCTCTCCCGTCCGGCATCAAGCCACTGATCGAGGGCGCGCAGGGCGAGCAGACGTTCCGCCTGGTTGACATTTACGTGTCCGTCACGCGACACCCGGAACAGCAGAGGCGCCACCAAGGTGCGGTCGAGCGTGGCGAGTGCGGTGGCGCGCTGGACGTAGCCGCGCGGTCCCTCGAGTTCGGTTTGATTGGTCAGAAAGAGCACCGGAAACTTCGGCTGGAAGGTCACTCCCGCGGAGCCGCCCGGCTCGCGGACCTCGAGAGCGGCGCCGACGGCCACCGCGCCGTGGTACTCGCTGCCGCCCCGCTCCGCCAGACGGGTGACGATGGCCCCGCCCATCGAGTCGCCTTCCAGGAGCACGCGCCGCGGGCGCCCATACGTGTCGGCGATGTGTTGGCGGAGCGCATCCAGGTCCGCGATGGCGTCGTCGATGATGATGCCGTTGCGCCGGTAGCTGGTCTTCGCGACCATCCATCCCTCGGACAGCAGTTTGGCGATGGCGGCGTGGCCGATAAACAGGTCGGCGACCAAGGGCGCTTTCTCGGCCCGGTAGCCGTGGGCCTGCAGCACCAGACGCCCGTTCCAGGGCACGGACGGGCGGGCGATGGCGAAGGCAGCTCCACCAATCTGGCCCTCCACCAAGGTGCCTTGGCTGGCGGCGGACAGGGCCGGCAGCAGGGCGACCAGCAGGGAAACGATGAGCGACAGACGAACCATGCCTGACGATTTCGGGCTTTTGCGCGGGTGTCGAATCGTGTTCGCTGGTCGCATGGACTTTTCCTCCCTTGTCAACCCGTCGGTGTTGTCCCAACCCGTCTACGAGCCCGGCAAACCCATTGAGGAGGTGGCCCGCGAGCTGGGTCTGGACCCGGCGACGATCATCAAGCTCGCCTCGAACGAGAATCCGTTCGGACCTTCGCCGCGGGCCGTGGCGGCGGCCAGGTCCGCGTTGGAGCAAGGACAGCTCTATCCCGACGGTGGGTGTTACGCCTTGCGTCACCGCCTGGCGCGGAAATGGGACCTCGGCCCCGAACAGTTCGTGATCGGGAACGGATCGAACGAAATCCTCGAGCTGATCGGGCATGCCTTTCTGCGCCCAGGGGACGACGTGGTCATGGGGGCTCCGGCCTTCGTCGTGTACAAACTGGTCACCCTCCTGTTCGCGGCCCGCGCCGTGGAGGTGCCGCTGGTTCGGCACGGTCATGATCTCAAGGCGATGGCGGCAGCGATCACGCCGAAGACCAAACTGGTCTTTGTCGCGAGTCCGAACAACCCGACCGGGGTGGCCAACCCGGCGGCGGATCTGGTGGCGTTTGCAGAGTCGCTGCCGGACCATGTGATCCTGGTTTATGATGAGGCGTATGCCGAGTACCTCGAAACTCCACCCGATCTGCGACCGCTGATCCGGGCCGGCCGGAAAATCATCGCTCTGCGCACGTTCTCCAAAATCTACGGCCTGGCCTCGCTGCGCGTCGGATACGGCTACGCCTCGGCTGAGGCGGTCCGGTTGCTCGGGCGGGTGCGTCAGCCCTTCAATGTGAATGCCATCGGCCAGGCGGCTGCGCTGGCGGCGCTCGACGACGAGGCCTTCGCGGAGCGCTGCCGTCGCGAAAACCGCGCGGGCCTGGCCCAGCTGGAGGCGGGCTGCCGGGAACTCGGGCTGGAGTGCGTGCCGAGCGACGCCAACTTCATGCTCGTGCGGGTGGGCCAGGGCGCGGCCGCGTTCGACGCGCTCCAGCGGCGGGGCGTGATCGTGCGTCCGGTCGGTTCGTATGGCCTCCCCGAGTGGCTACGCCTGACGGTGGGCACCCGGGAACAGAACGAGCGCCTGCTCGGCGAACTCCGCCGGTGGCAGGGCAGCCGATAGAGCGCTCGCACGTAGGCGTCCCGCTCGCGCCTGTGCAGGTGCGCGAGCGTCAGGGGCCGTACACGTCCCGTGTCAATCGGGATTGGATTCGGGTGGAGGGCGTCGCTCCGTCGACGCCGGGGAACGGTCGATGAATCCCCGCGCCCGAACGCTTGGGTGAACGCGACGCGCTACCGGCGCCGACGGAGCGGCGCCCTCCACCGAAGCGGATCTGTGGCTAGCTTGTCGCTGTCCGGTTTGCTTTCTGGCCCCTTTCCGTGCGTGGACGCACCTCGCAACGGCGGCCGGTTACTTCCTGATCGGGTAGGGCGGGGGAGGCGGCAGGGTGGAAGGCTTGGCCTTGAGCGCCTCGACCACCACGTCGATTGCCTTGTCCAGCTGCTGATCCTCGCCCCGAAACTCGCGGCTGGGATCGTTGTCCACGAACAGGTCCGGCTCGACTCCGTGTCCCTCGATGATCCAGGAAGAACCATCGGCGGCGTAGTGAGCGAACTCCGGTCGCGTCAGTTCGCCGCCGTCGACGAAAGGAAGGGTTCCTGTGATGCCGACGGTCCCGCCCCAGGTGCGTTTGCCCACGAGCAGACCAAGTCCTGTCGCACGGAAACGATAGGGAAACAGATCCCCGTCGGAAGCGGAGTATTCATTGATCAAGGTCACTTTCGGCCCGGTGAGCTGGTGGGTCGGATTGGGTGACGGCACGCCGCCACGGGAGAGGTTGATCATCGCGACCTCGCGGCGAAGCCGTTCGATGATCATCGGCGACACATTGCCGCCGCCGTTGCCGCGCACGTCGATCACCAGTGCCTCCTTGTTCAGCTGCGGGTAGAAGCGCCGGACGAATTCATTCAGACCTTCCGGACCCATGTCCGGGATGTGCAGGTAGCCGGCCTTGCCGCCGGAGCGCTCGGCCACGCGCGCGATGTTCCGGGAAACCCAGGCTTCGTAATAGAGCGGCGCCTCATTGGCGATGGGAACGACGGTGACGTCCCGCGCCCCTTCCATGGTCGGTTGTCCATTCACACGGAGCACCACCTGTTTTCCCACCGTACCGACGAGGGCGGCGTAAAGGTTGGGCAGCTGCGCGACCGGCCGGCCGTCGACGGCTAGGATGTAGTCGCCCACGGCCACGTTGACGCCCATTTCGGTGAGGGGCGAGCGGGTCTTCGACTGCCAGTTCTCGCCCGCGAGAATGCGGTCGATGCGGTAGGCCCGGCTGGCCGGGTCGCGCGAGACCTGGGCGCCCAGCAGTCCCGTTTGGATACGCGGAGCTTCGATCCGGTCGCCGCTGCTGACATAGGCATGGCCGACGTGCAGTTCGGAGACCATTTCACCGATCAGATAGGTCAGGTCATTGCGGTTCGCCACGTGAGGCAGGAGCGCGGCGTACTTCGCCCGTTGCGCCGGCCAGTCCACGCCGTGCAGGTTGGGATCGTAGAAGAAGTCGCGCATCTGGCGCCAGCTCTCGTGGAACACCTGCGCCCATTCCGCGCGACGATCGATGACCGCCTCCAGACCGCTCAGGTCGAGACGGTGCTCCGGCTTGAGCTCGAATTTGGCGGACGGGGTATCGATCAGCGACCAATCGCGACCCACGCGGAGCAGCATCTTCTTTCCATTGGCGCTGATTTCAAAACCGTCGGCGTTGCCTAGCTCCGTTTCCTTGCGATCCTTGAGCTGATACACGGCGATGACCGACCGGGACTGCGCGCCCGCGCCGAAACCTTCGCCACCACCGCCGCCGGTGACAGGTCCACCCGGTACGCGCCGATAGTAGACCTTGTCGCCAACCATCCGGGGCGTGCTGTAGCCCGAGGGCGGGATCGGAAGCCCGACCAGCCGCTGGGACAGCCCCTCGGCGTCAATGACCACCTTGACGGAGCCGGGTTTTTCTCCGGCCGGCTTCTTATCGGATCCCTCGGCGGATTCCTTGGGTTTTGCCGTGGACTCCGGATCCGCTTCCTTCCCCAGGTTCACCTCGTCGCTCTTGGGTGCAAATGGCGAGGGCGTGTCCTTGGCCAGCGCGAGCAGGTAGATCCGCTCCATGTTCTGGTAGGCGTGGTTCCACTCGGTGTCCGAGTAGATTGGGTTGAAGTCGCGGGCGGAGGCAAACGTCAGCCACTTGCCGTCGTCGGAGAACTGCGGGTTGTTGGCATCGTACCAGCCGTCGGTGGCTTCGATCGTGGTGCCGTCGGCCAGTTGAGTGAGCAAGATGCGGGAGGTGCCGCGGTTGCTGCCGCGCGTCCAGGCGATCCACTTGGAATCGGGAGACCACGAGAAGTCACGTATCAGCGACTCGGTGTGGGTGGCGACGAGGGAGATGGACTTTGATTCCACCTCGATTGAGCGGAGGCGACCCTTCCGATCCGACCAGGCGAGACGCTTCGAGTCCGGCGACCACTTGGGGTTGAAGGGATAGGTGTCGGCTCCGCTGGTCAGCGCGACCGGCTCGGAGCGACCGTCCTGGGAACGTACGTACAACTCGAACTCTCCGGTGGCGTCGGACAGGTAGGCGATCCATTTGCCGTCCGGAGACCACGTGGCGCCGCGTTCGTGCACCCCGGGGGTTTGCGTCAGGTTGCGGACCGCGCCCTGTTTGGCCGGCACCGAAAAGACCTCGCCACGGGCCACCACCACGACCCGCTGCGCGTCCGGGGCCAACGAAACGCCTTGAATCCAGCGAGCCACCGACGTGCGCACCGGGCGCGCCGCCGCGAAGTCCTCCTGCACGCGGATGGGCACGGGCGCGGAGCGTTCGGTGGCCAGGTCGAGGCGCCAGATCTGCCCCGCCTGTTCAAAGACCACCGCACCGCGGCCGAGGGACGGAAACTTGACGTCATAGTCGGTGAAGCGCGTGACCTGCGTCGTGGCCTTGGTCGCGAGGTCGTAGGAGAAGAGGTTTCCCCGGCCCGTGCGCTCCGAGACAAAGTAGATCTTTCCGTTGGGCGCCCACATGGGGAACAGGTCCTGGGCGTCATTCTGTGTGATGTTTTCCAGCGCCCCGGACTTCAGGTCGAAGATCCAGATGTCGTCGGCCATTCCGCCCCGGTAGTTTTTCCAAGTGCGGAACTCGCGGAAGATCCGATTGTAGGCGATGCGATTGTCGTCCGGGGAGAACGAGACGAACCCACCCCGCGGCACCGGCAGCTGGGCCGGCACCTCGGCGTCGAGTCCCACTGAATACAGTTCGCCAATGAAGGGATTGAACGTCCGCCACCGGGACCGGAAGACGATCTCGGGTTTGGTGTTTCTCCACGTCATGACGATGTTGTTCGGTCCCATCCGGTCCGCGAGATCGTCGCGACCGAGCGTGGCCGAATAGGTCAGACGCACGGGTGCACCACCTGCCGCAGGCATCTGATAGACTTCGGTATTGCCGTCGTACTGCGCGGTGAAGGCGAGGGTCTTTCCATCCGGCGAGAACCGTGGGAAGATGGCGTAGCCCGGTCCGTCGGTCAGTCGGCGGGCCGTGCCGCCCGCCGAGGGCACGGTGTAAAGTTGGCCCGCATAGGAGAACACGATGGTCTCGCCATTGGTGGTGGGGAAACGGAGCATTCGGGTCTCCGCTTCATTTGCGGGCAGGAGCGGCGTGGCCGCGGCCAGACCGAAGGCCAGGAGGTAGGACTTGAAGGTCATGCGATTGAGGAATCGAGCATGACACGGGACGCCGCGGGGCGCCACCGCTTTTCTTTGATGCCGGCCGGAGGGCCCTAAAGGTACACGCCGCCCCCGAGCAGACGGGAGCCGTCGTACAACGCGAGGATCTGGCCGCTCGCCAGGGCACGCTGCGGGGTGTGGAAACGGATGGTGGCGGTGTCACCTTCCTCCGGCTGGAAATCGAGCGGTACGCGCGGATCACGGTACCGGACCCGGCCCTCGAGGGCGCGCGGCTGGCGCAGGGGCGGGCAGTTCCATTGCAGGCGGTGCACGCGGACTTCGCCAACAAAGAGCCCGGGTGCGTCGGCTCCATCGAAGGCAACGAGCAAGGCGTTGTCCGTTGCTCGTTTGCCTACCACGACATAGTTGCGGTGGTCGGTGTTCGACGGCACGCCGATGCCGCGGCGCTGGCCGAGCGTATAGTAATGGAGGCCACGGTGTTGCCCAAGCTCCCGCTCATCCGTGGCCCGGACGATCGGTCCCGGCCGGTCCGGGACGTACGCCCGGAGGAAGTCCTGCATCTTCACTTCGCCGATAAAGCAGATGCCCTGACTGTCCTTCTTTTCGGCAGTCGCCAGCCCGGCCTCCCGCGCGAGCGCACGCAGCTCGGGTTTAAGGAGGTGCCCAATGGGGAACCGGGCGTCGTGCAGCTGTTCCTGGTCGAGCAGGGTGAGAAAGTAGGACTGGTCCTTGTTGGGGTCGGCCCCTTCATGCAGGGCCCAGCGGACAAGGCCGTCGCCGGGGTTTTCCTCCGGGGGGGCGGGCAGGCGTCGGGCGTAGTGTCCGGTCGCCACGGCCGTAAAGCCGTGGTCTTTGGCCCAGGCCCGGAACACGCCGAACTTGATCTCGCGGTTGCACATGACATCGGGATTGGGCGTCAGTCCGCGGGCGTAGCCATCGAGCAGGTAGTCCACAATGCGTTCACGGTAGTCGCGCATCAGGTTGACGACGTGGAACTCAATGCCGATGCGGTCCGCCACCGCCCGTGCATCGACGATGTCCTGCTGCCAGGGGCAGTGTCCGATCACCTGGTCCTCATTGATCCAGTTTTTCATGTAGGCGCCCACGATGTCGTAACCCTCGCGCTTGAGCAGGAGGGCGGCGACGGAGCTGTCGACTCCTCCGGAGAGGGCGACGAGGATGCGTTCGCGGTGGGACGCCGACATGAGGCGAAACGACGGACTCCGCGCCCGAATTGTCAATGCCGTGACCCGGATGGGACGGACCCGTCGGAGGGTAAAAGAGGTAACTTGGACGGTCCGAAGCCGGGGAAAAATTGATCCTTGCGCGGGGCTTCGCCCCTGAACTGACTTCGGCCGAGTATGTCCGCTCCTGTCGATCCCACACCGTACAACAAGGACCATCCGTTTCATGCCCGGTTGAGCGAGAGTCGCCTGCTGAGCAAACCGGGTTCAGCCAAGGAAACGCGTCACTTCGCCGTGGAGATCACGGGGAGCGGTCTTCACTATAAAGCCGGGGATTCACTCGGCGTCTTTCCCACCAACCGTCCGTCCGAAGTGGCTGATCTGCTGCATCATTTGGGCGCCACGGGCGATGAACCGGTCCTCCTCCCGAAGGCCACCGAGCCCATCACGGTGCGCGAGGCCTTGACCTCGCGGCTGGCGCTGGCCGGGCCGACGCGGAAAATTGTGGAAACGCTCCACGCCAAGGCCACCCATCCGGATGAGCACGCCAAGCTGGCGGGGCTGCTCGCTCCTGAATCAAAGGAAGTCCTGAACGCGTTCCTCGAGGAACGAGAGTACATCGATCTGCTGGTCGAATTTCCGAGTGCGAAGCTGACCCCGCAGGAACTGGTCGACCACATGCGCAAGTTGATGCCGCGGCTCTATTCGATCGCGTCGTCCCCGAAGCTGCATCCGACGGACATTCACCTCACGGTCGCCATTGTGCGCTATCGGACCAACCAGCGCGAGCGTCACGGAGTGTGCTCCACGTTTCTGGCTGACCGGGTGCAGGTCGGTTCGACGCCAACCCCGGTCTTTGTCTCGCACTCGCACTTCGGTCCGCCGGAGGATCGCAGCAAGGATTGCATTATGATCGGCCCCGGCACGGGCATCGCACCCTTCCGAGCGTTTATTCAGGATCGGTACGCGGACAAAGCCACGGGGCGGAACTGGGTGTTTTTTGGCGATCAGAAACGGGCCACGGACTTCCTCTACGAAGAAGAATGGGCGGAGTGGCGGGCCAAGGGCGTGCTGCACCGGCTCGATCTCGCCTGGTCGCGCGATCAACTCAACAAGGTGTATGTGCAGGACCGCATGCGCGAGAACGCGGCCGAACTTTGGTCGTGGATCAAGGGAGGCGGGTATGTCTATGTCTGCGGCGATGCCAAACGCATGGCCAAGGATGTCGATCTCGCCCTGCACGCGATCGTTGCCGGACAGGGTGGCTTCACCCAAGACCAGGCCGCCGACTACGTGAAACTCATGAAGAAGGAAAAGCGTTATCAGCGTGACGTTTATTGAATCCCAGAGCACCAAATCCCATGACCTTTAATCAACGTACCGCTTTGGTCACCGGCGCCGGTCGCGGCATCGGCAAAGCCATTGCAGAAGTTCTTGCCCGCCAGGGTGTCACCGTCATCTGTGTTTCCAAGTCGGAGGCTTCCTGTGGCGCGGTCGCCCAGGCGATTCTTGCGGCGGGAGGCAAAGCCAAGGCGGTGGCCGTGGATGTTGCCGATGGCGCGGCGGTTACAAAGGCCGGCCAGGAGCTTTTGACCGAATTCGGCAAGATCGACATCCTGGTCAACAATGCCGGCATCACCCGCGATGGTTTGCTCGCCCGGATGTCGGATGACGACTGGAACACGGTCATTCAGACCAACCTGACCAGCTGTTTCCATTGGACCAAGGCGATCGGCTGGCCGATGTGCCGGGCCCGCTATGGGCGCATTGTCAATGTCGCCTCGGTGGTGGGTCTGGTTGGCAACGCCGGGCAGGCCAATTATGCGGCGGCCAAGGGCGGGATGGTCGCCTTTACCAAGTCGATCGCCAAGGAGTTCGCCCGGCGCAACGTCACCGCGAACGTGGTGGCCCCCGGTTTCATCAAGACCGACATGACCGCGACGCTGGGTGAAGACGTGCAAAAGGCCGCTCAGGCCGTGATTCCGATGCAGCGCTTCGGCGAAGCGGCGGACATCGCGCATATGGTCGCTTTCCTCTGTTCCGAGGAGGCCGGTTACATCACCGGTCAAGTTTTTACCGTTGACGGCGGCATGGCGATGTGAAGCCTGCGACCTTACGTTTTCTTCACTATGGCCGATCAAAAAACCATCGAACAGCGCGTTAAAGAGATCATCGTCAACCAGCTCAATGTGAACGAAGAGCAG
>JAEUGY010000068.1 GCA_016794625.1 Opitutaceae bacterium | reverse complement strand
GAGGCCGAACCCAGCCAGCTCGATGTGCTCAAGTCCGGCTTCGCCGGCCGCGCCTCCTTCGACTGCGGCCGCCGCCCCGTCGCCTACGTTCTCTTCCACGACTTCATCAACTTCCTGCGCCTGCGCTTCACGTAAGCGGTGACGCGACCGTTGAACCACGAAGGTGGACTTGGGCGAGTCGTCGGTTCATCGGACCCACCCTTGGTTACGGAGCCTTCGCGATCCTTCCTCAAATCTTCCATGTTCCGAATCGAATCCATCGCCCGTCGTTTCCTGTTCCTCGGCCTTTTTCTGAGCGTCACCCTCGGTGTGCGCGCGCAAGCTGGAACGACCCCCGATCCCCTCACCACCATCAGTCGCGGGTCTCTCCGGTCGATCTTGGCGCCGCGCCACGATCTCAAACTCAGCTCCCCGGCGGCCGGCGTGGTCGAAAAACTCTATGTTTCGGAGGGTTCCCGAGTCGCAACCGGCGACGCCCTTCTCAGCCTCGATTCCCAACAAGAGACCGCCGAGGTTGCCCAGGCCCAAGCCACCCTCCGGGGCATAGAGGCCGAATACGAGCGCGCGGCCTCGGAACTGACCCGGGCTGAAGCCCTCTTCAGAGATAAAATCCTCGCGGACAAGCAATACGAGGAGTACCGCGGCAGTGCGTTGGTCCTCAAAAGTCGTCGAGATCACGCTCGCGCCACCCTCGAACTCGCGCAAGCGCGTCTCAACAACCGCACCGTGCGCTCTCCGATCGACGGTATTTGCCTCAAGTTGCAAAAATCGATTGGAGAGGCAGTTGAGCGCTTTGAACCCATCGCAACGGTGATTGACGCATCCGTCCTGCGTTTAACCATCTACAGTGACGCCAGGCTTTTGGGCGTCTTCGCCCTCGGGCAGACGATGACAATTGAAGTCCAACCCTCGGCCCAAAAAACCGTTCGAGTGCCTGGAAAGCTCATTCACGCTGACCCCATCATCGACTCCAGCGGCACGTTCCGCCTGATCATCGAAATCATCCCTTCGGATGATGCCATCGCCGGGCTTCCCGCCACACTGGTCCTTCCTGCTACCGCGACCGCTCGGAACAAGTAAACCTTAGCTTGCATCCAGACGTTCCGTAGAACATAGGTACAGGAGAGAAAACTCATGCGCTCCGCCACCAAACCGCTATCCTTGGAGATTCTGGAAGCGCGGGCGCTGTTCGCGGCGGACGGGGTGGAAGCAGCGAGTCACTACGCAGAGGTGATGTTGGCGCTGGAAAGCAGCGGAAAAGTCACGGCATCCTTCGATGCCACCGCTCCCGCTGGCGTGTACCGCTTGATGCTGGTGGGCGACGAAACGTCGACCGTTAAGATCGATTTCGACAAACTGCCCGCGTTCGTCACCTCGATCAGCGTATCGAAGTTCGACACGATCACGTTCTCGGGGACGGATTCACTGGTGAATCTGGTCGCGAAGGACGTCAATTCCCTGGTTGCTCCCCAGATCAGCACCGTTGGGTTTGAAGCCAAGAACGTCGACTACATCGAGCTGAAGTCGGTCAGCGGCTATGCGTCGATCGAAGGCAACCGGGTGCAGACCCACATTCCGAGTTTCGAAGCGATCAACCTCACGCTGAATGTAAACTCCCTGCTCCTCGAAGCGGACACCCTTCCCAAGCAGGTCACGGTCTGGAACGCGCATGCCGTCATCGCGCTTCCGAATATTCCGAATACGTGGGACCTGAGCACTTTTTCCGGCCTCGAGGACCGGGGTCAGCAATTGCGAATCGGCAGTAGTGATACGTCGACCAAATGGGACGGCGTGCTTGACGCGCTGCAGTCGAGCAGCCCGATCGATGCTTCGATCGACCCCAATGCACCGGCGGGGGTTTACCGGTTGATGCTGGTCGGCGATTCGTACGCGAACGTCACGATCAATTTCGACAAACTCCCCTCCTTCGTCACGTCGATCAATGTCTCGAAGTTCGATTCCATCGTTTTTGAAGGGAAGGATTCGCTGGTCAATTTGATCGCGAACGATGTCAACTCGATCAAGGCGCCGGAGATCAGTGTGATTGGATTCGAGGCCACCAATGTCGATTACATCGAGCTCAAGTCCGTCGCGGGTTACGCCTCCATCCAAGGAGACAAAGTTGAGACCCATGTGGGCAATTTCGACGCGATCAACCTGACGTTGAACGTCAACTCGCTCCTGCTCGACACCAACACCCTTCCGAAGCAGATCACGCTCTGGAATACGAAGAGCATCATTGCGCTGCCCAACGTACCGGTTGCCTGGGATCTCAGCACGCTGTCCGGCATGGAGGACAAGGGCCAGCTGCGACTCGGTAGTTCCGATGTCAGTACGGGAACGACCGATGTCAGTGAAACCCCGCAGACGCCGGTTGTCTTTTCGACCGACCTGCACGTCCGCGCACTGCTCGACCGCCTGGAGGTGTTGTACAACCAGACGGGCGGCTTCGACGCCGGGATGATCCGACGCATCGTCGCGGAACTCAACCAGCCCCAGGAGACCGTCGGCAGCATGGTCGCTCCGGAACTTCTGCTGCGCAAAGATCTCTCGGCCTCCCTGATCGTCGATTCACCGTCGGCGAACGGCTTCTCCTTCACCGCTCCGGCTCCGGTCGAAGTGGTGGTCGATCCCGGTCTGCTGCTGCAAAGCGGCGCGATCGCCAACGACAAGGTTGAGGCGTACATCAGCCCCGAGGATGGACATGTGGTTCTCATCGAGAACCCGACCTTGGAGCACTCCGCGACCGACGCCACTCCCGCCGTGGTGCATGTGACCATCAATCCCGAGGCCGAGGTGGTCGTGCCGCAGCCCACGGTTTTTGGCATCATTTCACAGCTGGTTGAACGGGGCATGGACATCAAACAGTACCTGGTCGATCAACTGACCCAGGAACTGGTACCGGGTGAGCGTAATGGCGTGCTCTTGGTGGATCCGAAGCCCGTCCGCGGAACGCATCATCAGCGCACCGTGGGCTAAGGTTGCCGAGATCTCTCAGATCCGGCGCGGACTTCGTCTTCAACCTGCGAACGGTCCCCGAGGGGACGAATCGAATGGGTTGCGTTCAAAAAACGGGGTTGCCGTCCTGACGTCCCGTGCCTCATCAGAACGCCATGGCGACCGCGCATGGCACCCGTTTCCCTTGGATGACACTTTGGATCCATCGGTCGCTTCTCTGGCAGTTTACCGCTCGGTACATCCATGCCCGCCATCGCGGCAGCATCCTTGGCTTCGCCTGGGCCTTCCTCAATCCGCTGCTGATGCTCGCGCTCTACACCTTCATTTTCAGCCAGGTCTTCGAAGGGGAGTTCCGCGGCGGGGAGCATCAACCCCGGTATGCGTTGGTGATCTTTCTGGGTCTGATGTTCTACCACCTGGTTGCAGACATTCTGGCCACGGCACCGGGCTTGATTGTATCCAATCCCAACTTCGTGAAGAAAGTCGTGTTTCCGCTGGAGATCCTGCCCGCTTCGGCGGTGGGTGCGTCGCTCTTTCATTTTGGCGTGAGCATGATCCTGTTCCTCTGCGGGGCCGTTCTTTTCCAGCACCCGTTCACGTGGGTGGCGCTGTGGTTGCCGATCATCGCACTGCCCATCCTGATTCTCGTCCTCGGACTGGGATGGTTCCTGTCGGCTCTAGGTGTGTTCCTCCGTGACCTGCAGCAGGTCATGGGCATGGTCAACCTGATCCTGCTTTATACCAGTTGCATTTTCTTTCCACCGGAGAAGGTGGCCTCCGTCGCACCTGGCGTGTGGGCCGTGCTGCGTTTCAATCCATTGCTGCAAACCATCGATCTGGCCCGCAACGCGGTGCTCTGGGGTCAGCCTCCGTCCTGGTCGATCCTCGGTTTCACCTACGCCGCCTCTCTGGGCGTCGCCGGACTGGGCTATTGGACCTTCCGCCAGACCCGCCCCGCTTTCGCTGACGTGGTCTAACGTGGGTGCAGGTCAGGATGCGATCGTCCCGGAGGTCGCACTCGACTTATGCTCAGGGAACCGGTTTAAGGCCCTTCCGCCGTCGTGCGCCACGAACCGACAAAACCGTCCATGCTCGCCCTGGAAGATTATCCGTACGCCCCCGACCTCTTTCATGCCTACCGTCACTGGCTGGCGCAGCCCGGGGTGGAACGCGCTGCGGGAGGCTGGCGCTATCTGGGACGCTTTTATCCCGACTACCTGTTCGTCGGAGGAGCGTCCTTCGCCATTTTCCGCGAAGCGCAAAAGCACTGCACCGGACACGGTTTGGATGTGGGTGCGGGACTGTGGCCCCTGCCTGGCGCCACTCCGGTGGATATCGAGCGCGGCCCCGCGCAGCATCGGAGTGTCGAAGATTTTGCCGCCGGTTCGGTCGACTTCGTCTTCAGTTCACATTGCCTGGAGCATATTGTTCCGTGGCGCGAGACCCTGGATCTTTGGATCAGCCGTCTGCGTCGAGGAGGCATCCTGTTCCTCTACCTTCCCCACCCCGAGTGCGCCATCTGGCATCCGGGCTCTGCCTTTGTCGGCGATGGGCACAAGTGGATGCCGACCCCGGAGATTGTGCGGACGGCGCTGATCGAGCGCGGCGGGATCCTTGTGACCGAGGACGAAGGGCCTGACGCCATGCAAAGCTTCCATGTGTGCGCCCGCTTCGGCTGAATTTCCGCCCTTTCTCCATGCATTCCGACGGGTACTACTTTGGCACGACGCTCGCAAAACGGATCGACTACTTCGCATTCCCTCGAACCGGCAGCCACTTTCTCTGGACCAGCTTCACCGGGCTGTTCGACCTGGTGTTCTTCGCGAACCAGTACGTGGACAACCCGGAAGCGCGCCAGAGAAGCGACGAGCTGAATCCGCTGGCCACCTACGCCATGAAACTACGTGAAGACGGCGTGCCGATCCAGCCCGTCTACATCAATGCGGCCCCCAATGGCGTGCACGGCGGACCCGTGCTGGGGCAGGATCCGGCGATCATTCTCATCCGCAATCCCCATCCGACCATCTACAGCTGGTACCACACCGCCACCGAACGCTGGGCAGCTCGGATCGACGACGTGCCGGCGTGGATCCGCGATGCCTACGCGGGGTACGAGCGATTCTACGATGCAGCCTTTGCCCTCCAGCGTCAGTCACCGGATCGTGTCCACTTGATCCGATTCGAGGAACTGAAGGAGGATGTCTCCAGTCTCCGGCGCGTGGTGGATTTCATCGGCGTGCGACCCAAGCTCTCGCCGGAGTTTGTCTTCGAGTGGACGCGCTTCGACCGGATGACGAAAGGTGGCAGGCGGACCTTTTATCGTACGGGCGACAATGCGACCTGGCGTTCGGATCCCATCTGGCGCGAACACCTCAAGGCTGCGCCCCTCGCGGACTTCTCGCGCTTTGGCTATCCCAATCACCCATGAGCTCGCCATCCGCTTCCGCCCCCGGTCAGGCGGCTCCCCCAGCGCCGGAAGACTGGTTTTCGCGCGTGGACCACTGCTGGTGTGGGGGACGACCGCGGGAAGTCAGTCCCTGCAGCGAGAGCTACTTTGTCTGCGAGCGGTGCGGAACCCACGTCTCCCAGCGCCGCCTCCACGCCCATCGCGTCGCGGATTTCTACAGCATGGAGGGCTATTGGCACGCCCGTCAGCGCGAAAAGGCCCATCCCACGCTGCTCGAGCGCCGGTCGGTGCTGGAGCGTGACGGACGGGTGGACCGCTGGGTCGAATCCATCGAGGCCCACACCGGAAAGCCGGCCGGATCCGTGGTGGTCGAAGTCGGTTGTGCTGAGGGCACCCTGCTCTCCCGGTTGCAGAGCAAAGGATGGATTCCCTGCGGTGTTGAACCCGATCCTTCGACGGCAACCGCGGTCAGTCGAGCAACGGGACTCGACATTCGCGCGGGTACGTTTCCAGGGGTGGCAGTCCCGGCCTGCGACCTTTTCGTCGCGTGTGACGTGCTGGAACACGCCCTGGATCCGCAGGGTTTTCTCCTCTCCGCCTGGCAGGCGCTACGCCCGGGAGGAACGCTTTTTCTGCAGCTGCCCCTGATGGTTCCGGGAGAGCCTGACTTTGGTGGCATCACTCCGAAGGTCTTCGATCCCTGGGAGCATGCCTTCATCTTTTCGCGCGACTCGGTTGCCACCCTCCTCGCGGCCACCGGGTTCACCGTCCTGTCCAACGACCGCAGCTGGATCCGGGCCCATGAGTTCGTCGTAGCGCGCAAGAACCCCGCCCTGCCGCGGTTGCACCGCTACATCGCCAATCTGCCCGAAATGTTCTCTGCGCCCTGGCGGGACTTCATGGACGAATTGAATCGGTTCGCCGCTCCCCTTGGTTTGCGGGAATTCCGGACCTGGTCAAAAATCTGGGAGTATCCCGCCCTCTGGCGCGCGGGCCTGGACTCCATCGATTGGAACCGCTCCCGGCTGCTCGACATTGGCAGCGAACTGTCCGCCTTGCCCTGGTGGCTGGCCTCGCGGGGAGCGCGCGTCACCCTGATCGAGACCAGTGAGAACTTCGTGGAACACTGGAAGTTCGTCCGGGAAAAACTCGGTCTCTATGACCGCGTGGATTGGCACATCGTACAATCCTCGGACCTTCCGGTTGCCGACGGCAGCATCGACGTCGTCACCAGCCTCTCCGTGATCGAGCATCAACCCGACAAAGTCCGCGCCGTCGACGAAGTAGCCCGCGTGCTTCGGCCAGGGGGACTGTTTGCCCTGTCGTTCGATCTGGCGGAACCGGAGCTGGGAATGACCTACCCCGCATGGAACGGGGAGGCTCTGACCCGGGCCAAGTTCGAAGCCCTCCTGGGTCACCACGACACGCTGGAACTGACCACCCCGCTTGATTGGAACCACGAGGACATTGCAGCGTTTGCCGCGTGGCACCGCCAGACAGCGCCACACCACACCTATGTGACCGGTGCCGCGGTTCTTCGACGCGTTCCCCACGGCTGGCCCACCCTTCGCCGGCGCCTACGTCATGCGTATTCTCGTCTCAAAGCCCGATTCGCTCGGTGATCAACTGATCATCGCGGGCTGGCTGCAGGCACTCACCCAGGCGGCGCCGCAGGGCAGCGTCGTGTGGCATGTGCAGGCCGGTATGGAGGTGATGGGTACGCTCCTTGAAGGCGTGACGACCTTTCACCCGGTGCGCACGGCGCCGCCGGAGGCCGAAGCCGAGCGCCTGCTCCGCGAACATCCCACCGGCCTCGTCCTGCTCCCCTTTGATCTGGCTCCCTTCTCCGAATGGAACGCCTCCACCGACGAACGACTGGCGTGGTGGACCACCTTCGTTGGCGCCCGCGCCTGGGACATGGCCGTGGCCGCCGTCGGCAACCGGACCTGGGTGGCGGAGGTCACCGTCGCCGCATCGCTGGCCCCTTTGCGGCTCGGAGCAGCGGCATCGCCTTCACGACAGATTCCAGTGAATGCAGCGGGCGACTTCCTCTCCCGCCATGCGCCGACCTTTCATCGCGAAATCCCCTTCGACGTCGAGAAGCCAGAGAGCATAAGCCTGGCTCACTTGCTGCGCGCCACCGGTCTTTCACTCCCTGAACGTCCGCAGGCTCGGCTTCGTCTCCCCCCACCGGCGTCGCGAAAGCATCTGATCCTGCTGGCGCCCGGAGTGGGTGGACCCTTCCATCGGGCCTGGCCGGTGGGGCAGTTCCTCGAGCTCGCCGGCCTCCTCCAGAGGACCGGCTGGCAGGTCGAGTGGATCGAGGGCCCGGGAGATCGGGCATTCCTGGATCCCATCCGTGCGCGTCCCGATGTTCACATCCACGTCGTGGACCGATCCGACCTCCAACCGTTGGCTTCGCTCCTGCAGTCCGCGGAGGCCCTCGTTTGCAACGACACCGCCTACGCCCACCTCGCTGCGGTCATCGGACTGCCCGCGGTCGCAGTGTTTGGCGGCGGACAGGGCGAGCGATTCCATCAGCAAGGCGGGCGGGTGAAGGTCGTGCAAGGCACACCACCCTGCGCTGGCTGCCAGTGGCACTGTATCCACACTTCTTTTCCCTGCGTGTCCGGGGTGCCGGTCTCCACCGTGCTGGACGCCCTGCAGGCCCTGCTCGCCCGCGGAGACGGCTCGCCCATTCGCCTCTCCGCAGGGCTCGTCCCGGCGGAGGACGGACCCGCCCTGGTTCGACGCCTGCAAGCGGAAATCCTCCATCTCGACGCGGACCGCTTTGCGCGGCTGCAGATCATCCAGACACTGCTGGACACGGCGCGCCGCACCGCGCCGGCCCCGGCCCCCACCCCCGGCCCGGTCACCCCGCCGGCGACGGTGGAAGAACTCGTATCCATCATTGTACCCGTGGGCCGTCCGGAGCGGGCGCTACCCACCCTGCTCTCGCTCGCGGCCCAGCATCCCTCGCCTTCCGCCTGGGAGGTGATCCTGGTCGGCTCCGACCTGAATGCCCTCGGTACGCTGCCGGGTGCGCTGCCCGTCCGAAAGGTGGTCCTTCCCACCCGCGGGTCGCCGGCGCAGACCCGGATCGCCGGTGTCGCCGCGGCCGCGGGGCAATGGTATTTGTTCGTCGATGATGACATCGAACTCGCCCCCGATTTCCTCGCCCGGGCCCGGGTCATCGCCGCAGGACTGCGTGCCGCCGGGACAGGAAAAGGACCGGGCGCGATCGGTGCCCGCTTGCCGGGGCGCAACGGGGGATTTTGGGAACGAACGACGGATCTCTCGAATTTCTGGAGCCAGCAGAGTCTGCACCCGCGCCGCTGTGAATGGCTCTACAGTGCCACGCTCCTGGTTTCCGCGTCTGCCTACCGGGAAGCCGGCGGCTTCGATCCCTCGTTTCCGGTGGGTGAGGACGTCGATCTCACGCAACGACTCCTCGGCCAGGGCTACACGCTGCACTACGAGCCCTCGTTGGTTGCCTATCACCACCACCGTCGCGACACGCCCTGGACGATGTGGCGCTACTTCTGGCAGAATGGAAACGGAGCCCGTTTCTTCTTTCGCGCACACGGAGGCGCCTGCGTCTTCAGCGCAAAAACCGTCTGGTTGAAGACGTGGGCGGACTTGCGCATGAACCGGACCTTTCAAACAAGCCAGGGCATGGCACTCGGCATCCGCACACCGTTGGTCTGGTTCAATTATCTGATTGTCGAGGCCTCGCTGGAATGGCACTGGCAGCGTCACCTGCGGGACGCCGGGAACTACCTCGCGCTTCCCGCCCGGTTGAAAAGTGACCACACTTATGTCCGCTCGATGAAGCTGTGGGACAGCGGCCGGAAACCTCGTGCCATGCTGGTGTATCTGCAGGCCCTGATCCAGGACCTCGCCAACCCTATCCGGAGATGAGAATCGGCATCGGGCTCAATCTTCTCGCACCTGACAATGGTGGCGTGACGAACTACACGCTCACGCTCCTGCGAAACTGGGCTACCCACGCGCCGGGCCATCCCATGGTGCTCTTCAGTTTCGCCCACAACGAGCCCCTGTTGGCGACGCTGCCCCCCGAAGCAAGGCAGCATGAGATCCGGCTGCAGACCCAGGAGGAAGCACTCGATCACTTCGACAAGATCGATGTGTACTTTTGCCCGTTCGGAACGCTTTGGCCCCGCCCGGTGCGCAAGCCATCCGTGCTGACCTTCCACGACATGCAGGAGCGTTTCTATCCTGAGTTTTTCACGGAAAAGGAGATGCACGAACGGTTCTTTCACTACGATTGGTCACTGCGCATGGCCGACGCCGTGGTTACGATTTCAGACTTCACCCGGGCCATGGCGACCGAGCTCGTCGGCGTGCCGCGTTCGTCCTGCACCGTGGTCCACCATATCCCCGACGAACTACCACCGCCCGAGTGTCCCTCCGCGTGGAGTGCGACACCGCGCACCCGACCGTTTGTCTTTTTCCCAGCCAATCTTTGGCGGCACAAGAACCATGCCCGTCTGCTGCGGGCGATGGCCGCGGCCTGTGCGCGAGGGCTTGAAGTCGATCTGGTTTGCACCGGCAGCCTGCTCGGGCGCGAGTCGGAGTGGCGACAAAGCGTCGCGGCGCTGGGGCTGGAGGATCGCATCGTTCATCTGGGCAAAGTGCGACGCCCGGAAATCAGCTGGCTGTATCAGCATGCCCGTGCCTTGTTCTTCCCCTCGCTCTTCGAGGGTTTTGGCATTCCCCTGCTGGAAGCCATGCAGTCCGGCTGTGCGATCGCCTGCGGTCGCAACACCAGCCAGCCCGAAGTCGCGCAATCAGCGGCCTTGTACTTTGACGCGGAGAACGTGGAGTCGATCGCCGCCGCGCTCCTGCGGATCAGTTCCGACGCTCCTCTTCGCGCACGCCTGTGCCGCGCTGGAGCAGAGCGAATCAAGGCGTTCTCGGCCGAAGCGCAGGTGCGAGGCCATCTCGCCGCCTTTGCCGCGGCCTGTCGCCGCCACACCCGGCTTCGTCGTTGGTGGAATGAACGCTGGCGCCTGCCGGAGTCACACCACATGCGCCAACACCTCACGGATCGCGAGCGCCACGTCGCCGCCGCCCTGCTGCGGTCGCGAGCACACGTCCCGGCCCATTTCGAATCCATTCCCTGATGACCCGCCCTCGTTTTTCCCTGGTGATGCCGACCTACAATCATGGTCGCTGGATCGACACCGCTCTGCGCAGCATCTTCGACCAGGCGCATCCGTCGGTGGAGGTGGTGGTGCTCGACGCGGTCTCCACCGATCAGACTCCGCAGATTCTGGCGGGATACGGGAACCGGATCACCTGGCATCGTCGCAAGGACAAAGGCCAGGCCGACGCCATCAATCAAGGGCTGGCCGGAGCCACGGGTGAGATCGTGGCCTGGCTCAATTCCGATGATAGTTATCTGCCCGGTGCGCTGGCCCGGGTCGACGAAGCGATGGCCGCGGACCCGACGCTCGATTTCGTCTACGGCGATGCGCTCGAGATCGACCAGGAAGGACGTATCCTCACACCAAATCTCTTCACCGAAGACTGCTCACGCGACCGGTTCTACTTTTCGCACGACTATATCTGCCAGCCCACCTTGTTTCTCCGCCGAGAGGCCTTGGCCCGGGTGGGCCCCTTGCGGGCAGATCTGCGCTGGTTCTTGGACTATCATTGGATCACCCGGTTCTTCGCGGCCGGACTGAAAGGCCAGCGCATCCCCCACTTCCTCGCCGCCAACCGCGATCACCCTCAAACGAAAACCAATTCCGGCGGATTGCGCCGGTGGTGGGAGATCATGTCCGTCCTCTGTTCCACCCCGCCTCCAGGGCCTTTTGTACTCCGCCGGCGCTGCGTCTGGATCTACTCGCTCGAGTATGTCATCAAGACGATCAACGCGTCTGCCTGGGGAGCCGTGCCTGATTCTCCACGCGACGCCCGCGAAGCCCGGGCCTACGTGCTCGCCACCCTCAACCGTTGGTTCATGCAATTGGTCAGCCCCCGCTCGTTCGACGAGATCGTGCACCGTTTCCATCGGGACGTGGCGGTGCACGGCCTCACGCTGGCGCAGCAGTGGACGGCGATGTCGGCCGGACCGACACCCCGGTGACAGCCACGCCCGATCTCACCCTCGACCGACCCCGTAGCGATCGAATCCCTCGCCCCTCCTCCCATCCTACCGCGACTCCCCTGCACCGATGACACCGCTCGAACCCAACACCGTCATCAAGTATCCATCCCTCGTGCACGAAATGCATGACGCACTGCGGGACCAGCTCTTTCCCCGCCTGCCGGAAGTGAAGGGAAGAAAAGACCTGCTGGCCCGGCTTCTGGGCACGGGTATCAGCGAGGCCATGTACCTGCTTGACCAGCTTCACGTTTCACTTTCACAGCCAGGAGACGTCTGCGAGTTGGGCGTGGCCCAAGGGGCGACCTCGGCGCTGATTGCCAATGAAATTCGCGAGACCACCAAGTCGCTCTGGCTCTACGACACGTTTGCCGGACTGCCCAAACCCTCGCCAAAAGATCAGTTGAAGGACGACATTTTTGGACTCGGCAGCATGGAACGCTACGAGGGACAGATGCGTTGCGAAGCCGACGAGGTTCAAGCCCGGCTGGCCGCCATTCAGTTTCCACCGTCGCGCGTTCACCTCGAGGCCGGCCTGGTTGAGCAGACCCTGATCCCCGAGCGCGGCCCCTCCCCGGTCTGCTTCGCCTACATCGACTTCGATTTTTACGCGCCGATTCTTCACGCACTGACTTACCTTCACACCCATCTCGCGCCCGGAGGCCGGATTGTGGTGGACGACTACGATTTCTTTTCCACCGGCGCGAAGACGGCGGTCGATGAATTCGTCCAGCAGCACGCCGGTGAGTACCGCCTGACTCTCCCCCGGCCCTTCGCCGGGCACTTCTGCATGTTGGAGCGGGCCAAACGCGGCCTTAGTCGCTGGTTTTGAGACGCTTCAGTCAAAATTGGCGAAACCTCTCGCCATTCTCCACCTCCTGCATGCAACTTTCGCCTCCCTTTCGAGGTCTTACGTCCATGCGCATCGTTAACGCCCTCATCAGCGCCCTTCTCACGGCCGTCGCCGTGATTGCTGCCGTGACCGTCGCGCTCATTGCGGCCGCCACCGGGCTGGCCCTTTATCTGGTACGTCGTTTCCGCCGAGGCTCCACACCCACGCAACACGTCCGTCCCAACCGGGCGCGCCGTCCTTCTTACGACGAGGGCGAGATCATCGATATCTCCGCCACCGAGGTGTCCGCAGCCCCCCCTTCCTCCAAGTAGGGACGGCAACGGTTGAGCCTAGGTCTGTTCCTCGGTCGGTCGGGTGCGTTTGCGACCCTCCAAGACGGCCTGCTCGGCCGAAGTGAGTGTGTTATACAGTTCAATCGGATCCATGAGGGTGTAGAGCAGCGGCACCACATCCGACTTCAGCAAGACCATGCAAAGCCGGGCCAGCGCGTGCAGGTGCAGCCGTTCGTCGTGACAGCAGACTAGAAAAAACAGCCGGGTCGGAAGCCCGTCTGGCGCTCCAAAGTGGATACCCTGCAGGGTACGCGCAAACGTGATGAACGAAGAATCGAAAAGGTACTCCTGGTGATGCCGGCTGTGCAGGAGGGCGAAACCACCTGGCAATGCCGTTGAACAAAGCTCCTCCCTCTCTTCGAGGCTTGCTCGCAAGGCCCCCGCATCGAGCACCGAACCGGTTCGTTCCGCGAGAGCGACCATATCGCGCAACGCGGACTTTTTTGTCTTGGAGGGTAACTGTGGTTCGATTTGGGACGGTTTGAGCAGACTGGGCAACAGTGCCTCAGTTTCCAAATAATCCTGCGAAGCCTGAGTCGAACGTCGGTGAATATCGTCCAAGCTCTTGGGTGCCGCCCCCAGAATACGCCGAGAGGCCCATTCATCGAGCTGTCCGCGCAGGAACGTGATCCGGCTTCCGCGGGTCAGGAAAGGAATATCTGACGTCCGGACCAGGTGCTCGAGTTCAACACGAGACAAGTGGAGATAGACGGCAGCTTCCGCCAAATCCAACATTCGATAGGGCATGGAGCACGCTACCAAAGCCGCGGTCAGAACGAAACCCCTTTTCCGCCGCTCGGAAATGCCGAGGCGACCCGTTTCCTATCCAAACTTCGCCCCATGCCCAAAACGGGCCTGATCAGGGCTTGAGGGCCTGGAAACGCACGTATTGCTCCTCCACCCCGGCCACGCGGGTGTCGCCTTCGTGGATGTAAAAGCGATAGCGAAACGTGGCCTTGCTCCCGGCCGGCAACGTCCAATCTCCTGCCTGCGGCTGGTCCTTGAGTTTCTCAAAGTCATGTTTTCCAAAAGGATTGGCGGCAAAGAGTCCGTAGTCGCGTGCGTGCCACCAGGTGGGGTGACGGGGATTCGTCGGATGATCAAAAATGGCCACTCCGTAGGTTTTCCCCGCCCGGGGGGCGAAATAGTCCATCCAGGCGGAGCGATGGCCCCAGATGCCAGCACCCGCCCCGCCTTCCCGGTTCACCATCTGGCCCTGCCCTGGCACCTCCTTGCCCTGAAAGCGGTGCGGCAGAGTCATCCATTGCGCGACCCGGATCGCCATGGTGCCCTCCTTGGTATCTCCGAACACCACGGGCATGCCCTCCGACGCATGCAATGTGATCGCGAAATCCAACAGTCGTCCGTGTTGGACGGAACGGATCTCCACCGTGGTTTCGTCGGTCAAGAGCGTCGCTCCCGCCGGCGAAACCCACCGGCTCTTCGCGCGGAAACGACCAAGTTCGGGTGAAACCTGGGTCACCTCCAGCAACCCTGCGTGTTCGATGCGTCCGGTGATGCCGGGTTTTTCCAACCAGAAGTCGACCTTGTTGACCGAACCATGGGCGAACCAAAGCGACCGGTGATGCGGGTGGTCTTGCTCCTCACCGGGCACACTCTGCATCGGGAATGCGCGGGTCAGCGGCGTTCCGTCCTTGGAGAGGACCGGATGGAAGAAGGGCTTGGGCGCCTCTGGACCGAAGCGGTACTCGGTAAAGAGCTGGCCGTCCACGTCCACGCGGACGCGATCCGGCAACCGCGTGAGCTGCACGGCGGCATTCGCTCCCCACACCCAGGTTGACGCCGCGACCGCGCCCAGCGCCCACCTTCGAAGCCGTTTCATGGAAAAAACAGGGAGGAGCACACTCGGGTTCAGTCGCAGGGAGGGTGAGGATTGCACGAGCAAAAACCAATCGGTCAGGGGCTCGTTTGCCAAGCCACGTCTTTCGCATCATCACCACAACCACCCCATGGGGCTCGCCCGGGGCGCAGCGTGCAGCGGACGATTCACTTCACGCGCACCGGCAGCGCCCTCCAGCGTCGATTCAGTTCCTCGATTTTCGGACCGGTGGGCGCGTCCGCGGGAATCGTTCCGATCGGAATGGTCACTGCAGGCTGGAAGTGGTTGATCACGGCGCAGTACTCACTGTTGACCATGATGCCGAGCAATTCGCCGCTCTTGCTCAGGACCAAGTCGCCGCGAGAGGGAGAGAAGTCGCCAAAAAGACGGCGTACCAGACGATTGTCCATGCGCACGAAGTTGGCTTGCGTGGGATCAAGCTTGAAGGGCACCTCGCCATAACCCGCCCCTCCGTTGGAGATCAACACCGCCTCCGGGAACCGGAAAGGATCGAGCGCGGTCTGATACACCTTGGCTCCAAGGGCGCGGACTTGGTCTTCGCTGACGGGAAGAAAGACGATGCGCGGATCGATCGCGCTGAATTCGATCCGGGGCGGCGAGGCTCGAAACGATTCCTTGGTGAAGGTCGCCGTCATCGTTTCCCAGTCGACCGCATTCTCCCGCAGGTTCAGCGGCGTGTCGTCGATGTGCAGCAGGGCATACGTGGCCTTTCCATCCGTCACCAAAACCGTGCGCGACTCCTTCATCACGCTGACCGGAGCCAGGAAGTTCCGCCGTTCCGCCCCAAAGGTGGTCCGCACGCGATTGGCCAGGAACTCGTTGAACAGTGTATTCGCATTGACCGGACGATGATCGCGAATCTCCTTCGTCAGCTCGGTGGATTTCTCCGCCAGCTGGCCGACCCCCTGGGCGAGCTGCACGGTGGTCTCCTGGACCTTGATCCGCTCTTCGCGCTCGGCCGCCACCTGCACCTTGAGCGTATCGGCCGTCTCTCGGAGGAGTTGTTTTTCCTGTTCGGCCACCTTGACGGCGACGGTGAGCCCCTCGATGCGCTGTCTCGCCTCGGTCTGCTGCTTTTCCAACGTCTGCAATTGTTGCTCCTGCTGATCAGCCAGACGGCGCTTTTCCTCCAATTCCCGCTGCATCTGGGCGAGCCGCTCCTTGGTCACCGTCGCCTGCCGGGCGAGTTCCTCGGCCGTCTGCTGGGTGGAAGCGAGGCTGGCGGACAACTGCGACTTTTCCGACAGGAGCGCGGCCACGTTCTTCTCGCGAACCTCCAGTTCGCCTTCCTTTCGTTCGAGTTTTTGCGCCAGTTCTTCGCGGGTTCGTCGCTCATCGACGAGCGAGAGTTTCATGGTTTCAACCAGATCCTGCCCCGGCGTGGCACCGGCCGAGCCGGTCGTCGCGCTCGCCACCGGCGGCTTCGAGACCGGAGGCGGCTCCGCCTGCTCCCACCGCGTCAACGCCAGCAGGTTGAGGAGGAGGAAGTCGCAGAGAATAAGGAGAAGGGTTCGATTCATGACGGAGACGGAGGCCGGAGAGGCCGCGCCCGGGCGCCCGCAAGGGAGCCGGAAAGGGGGAGCTCAGACCGAGGTGGCCGCGACCGGAGGCGGTGCCGCACCCACCTGGCCGTCCAGGATGAGCTGCCGCTTGAACGGACGAACATGTCGGATCTTGATCAGGGCGACGCAGACGATGCCAAAGAGATTGGAGGAGTACGCGGCCAGGAGGTTGGGCTGGATGACCCCGAGCACCTGCAGCACCAGAGCCGTCGCGGTCCCCGCGATTCCCAGATACAGACCGCCATCAAACAGATTCTCCTCGTTCTCCATCAGACGCAGTTTGACGAGGGGAGTCAGACTTGAACGCGAGATCTCGCTGATCTTGCGCAGGCAGAGGAAAAACCAGCCCAATTGCAGCAGAGCGAAAAGGCCGATCGAGAGCAGGGTCGAAGTATCCATGGCGAGGGTCGGGGCAACAGAGGCAAGTGAAGCAGGATCGGTGATCGTAGCGAGGACAGGGATGGCAAACTTCAGGGCAAACTCGGACGGTGGGACCGATTTCAGGAGGAACGGTTCGGTAAAAAGAATCACCAAGGCGGCGCACAACCCGGCGAGCACGCCGGTGGTCACGGTCTGGCGACCCGGTCCTTCGCGGGCAAACACGACGCCGCCCAGCCCCTTCAACAGGGCGAACGCTCCCCAAACGAACGCCAGCCACTTCACCGTCAGCGCCAACCGTGGATGCAGCAAAGCCAGCTGAGCCAGGCCGTCGATTGCGACTTCGCGCCCCCGATTGACGGGCACCTGTCGCTCAAGCAGCACCTGAATCCCCCCTTGACCAGAGCGGGCGGCCAGAGCGAGGTCCTCGAGCCCTGCTTTGCCAAAATGCAACAAATACCCGGCCACCTTGTCCGCGGAACCGGAGACCAGGGCGCAGGCATAGATCAACGCAAAGTCATCCGGCGCGACGCGGGCAAGGTGGGCAAACTCGCGCAGAGTCTTGGTGTCCTCGGTGCGACGCAGCAATTCGCAGAGCTGGACCCAGTCCAGTCGCTTGCCGAGCGAGAGCAGGTCGAGGTACACGGACTCCAAGGGTCCGAGATCGCGGTTCGCATTTGCGACGTCCGCCAGCGTGCGCAGCTCGCGCTGCAACGGAGGGGCCAGGTGTTCCCCCTGATAAAGCAGCGCGGCGAGGAGAATGACCGCGTCGAGGGGCTGCCCACCTGCCTCCCGCGCCGGAACAAACTGCGCCGTCAGCGAGATGTCCCGATTCTTGAGCAACGCCTGCACCCCGAGGGAGCGAGAGTTCTGCAGGTAGGTCCGCAGAGCCTGGCGCGCCTGTTCCTTGATAAAGAAGGTCAAAACCGGGGTGCTCTCCTTCGGGCCCTCGCCTTTGTGGGCGGCGAACAACGGATCGAGGAAGGGATCCCACCCACCCCACGGCACATAGTCCGGCTGACGGGTGGAGGCCGCTTGAAGTGATCGGCCCAGCCGATCCGCTTCCGCCCCCTCGGTACGGCGCGCGGCGGTCAGAAAAAGTGCGGCTGGTCCCAGCTTTTCCCGGTCCAAAAGCTGATGCCCGAAGTCACTCACCGAAGGAGTGCCCAAGCCCGCCGCCCGCAACAGCGCTGGAGGCAGCGCTCCCAGATTGATGGGCAAAAACCACGCCAGTCCCACCACGAGGGCCCCGGACCCGATCCAGAGAAGCGCGGCCAGCCACAAAGGACGCGGTACGGGGTTGGGGGCCATCATCCTGGAAAACTATTGGTTTGCGGGCTTCGCAGACGGAATCAGTCTCATCTGACCATCGACCGATGCCACTGCGAATTGTTCATTTCAACGATCCCATCCTGAGACAGAAAGGCCGCAATGTCACGGTCTTCGACTCAGAACTCGCGAATCTTGCCCAAGAGATGGTCGCCACCATGCACGAAGCCGAGGGCATCGGGCTCGCCGCCCAGCAAATCGGCCGCGCCTTGCAGCTCTGCGTCGTCGACTTGCTGCCGATGAAGCGGAACTTCACCTGGGTGCTCGACGGGGTCAAAACGCCGCTTGAGTTGATCATGCCGATGACCTTGGTGAACCCAGCCGTGGTCGTCCTGCCCTCGGAAAAGGAACCCTATGAGGAGGGATGCCTCTCGTTTCCCGAAATCCGCGGCGACGTCATCCGTCCGAACAAAATCGCAGTCCGTTTCCAGGATCTTCATGGCATCGCCCACACCCTGGAATGCGATGGCATCTTTGCCCGTTGCATTCAGCACGAGGTGGACCACCTCAATGGCACCCTGTTCATCGATCGCATGGAGAAAAAGGTGCGGCTGGGTCTGGAGCTGGCGATTCGAGACCTGGCACAGCGCACCCGTGGCAACGCAGCGTCTTCGCCCTGACGGGGTTGGGCGGTCTTGAAACTCCTTCCCCTCTCTTTCTCTCCCCACACAACCTACAATCCGGATCACCCAGCCCTCCCATGAGTCAAAAATCCGACGGCATGAACTACGCCCCGCAGGGCAAACCGAGCCCGGTGGTCAAGTCGGGCGAGTTCACCTTCGCGGCGGCCCACCTCGACCACGGTCACATCTACGGTCAGACCAATGGTCTGCTTGAGGCGGGCGCCGATCTGAAATGGGTGTTCGATCCCGATCCGGTCAAGGTGGAGGCTTTTCTCAAACGGTATCCCCAGGCCCGGCCGGCCCGCTCGCTGGACGAGATTCTCGACGATACCGATATCAGATTGGTCGCCGCGGCCGCCGTTCCCTGCGATCGCGGGCCGATCGGCTGCCGGGTGATGGAGGCGGGCAAGGACTACTTCACGGACAAAACTCCTTTTACCTCCCTTGATCAGCTCGACCAAGCGAAGGCGGTGGTCGCCCGCACCGGACGCAAGTACGCGGTGTACTTCAGCGAGCGCCTGCACGTGGAGAGCGCGATGTACGCGACCGAGCTCATCCAGCAGGACGCGATCGGTCGTGTCATTCAGGTTCTCGGCCTCGGCCCTCATCGGATCGGTCCGAAGGCGTCGCGTCCGGCCTGGTTCTACGAAAAGGCCAAATACGGCGGCATTCTGTGCGACATTGGCAGCCACCAGTTCGAACAGTACCTGACGTTCTCGGGAGCCACCGACGCCATTGTCACCCAGGCGGCCGTTGGGAATTTCAACAACCCCGACACCCCCGAACTCGAGGACTTCGGTGAGGCCTCACTCCTCGGCAACAACGGCACCTCCAACTACATCCGGGTCGACTGGTTCACCCCGAAGGGTCTGAGTACGTGGGGCGACGGCCGCATGATCATCATGGGCACCCAGGGCTACATCGAATTGCGCAAGTACGTCGATGTGGGACGGGACAAGTTGGGCGACAATGTGTACATCGTCGACGATCAGGGCGAGCGGTTCATCAATGTGACCGGACGGGTCGGCTATCGGTATTTTGGTGAACTCATCCTCGACTGCCTCGGCCGCACGGAAAAGGCCATGACCCAGGCCCACACCTTCAAGGCGGCGGAGCTTTGCCTCCGGGCCCAAAGTTCGGCCCGGCGCATCGCCTGACGCACCGATGGCCTCCATCGCGACACGCACCGGGGACGACGGCACCACGAGCCTGCTTTACGGACAGCGTGTATCCAAAGATCATCCACAGATCGAGGCGGTGGGCGCCTTTGACGAGCTGAACGCCGCGATTGGTTTCGCCAAGACCACCTGCCCGGACGCGCCGCGCCGCGCTGCGCTCGAGCAGATCCAGCACGATCTCGTCGCCCTCATGGGAGAACTGGCCTGTGCGGAATCGGACCGGGAGCGCTACGAGGCGTCCCGGTTTCAGCGCATCGACGCCGCCGCGCTCGGACGGATCGATGCCGCCATCGCCACCCTCGAGTCCCAGTCCCTGCGTTTCGACGGCTGGGCCACACCCGGAGCCAATCTTCATGGATCCGCGCTCGATCTGGCCCGCACGGTGGCGCGCCGGGCCGAGCGCCGTCTCGTCAGCCTGCCGGCCGGCGGGCGAACCGTGCGACCGTTGGTCGCGCAGTACACCAATCGCATCGCCGACCTCCTCTGGCTGCTCGCCCGCCAGGCGGAACAGCCGTAAGGCCACATCCCGCCCCGGATGGCGGGAGGCGGGCGCGACCATGTGAGGAGCTGGACCGAAGAAAGAGCGCTTCCAGCGAAGTCGGCCAAAACTCTGTGTCGATGGAGGGCGCCGCTCCGTCGGCGCCGGTTGCGCATAGCGGATACCCAAACGGTCGGGCGTGGTGGTTCGTGCACCGTACCCCGGCGCCGACGGAGCGGCGCCCTCCATCCAACCCAATAAACAAGGTGCAGGTGCGGCCCCTTCGATTGACGCAAAGGCGCCGCACGCGGCAGCCGGTCAAAGGAGATCCGCGGCGAGTTCCGCGAGCTTTGAGCGCTCGCCCTTGGTCAGCTTCACGTGAGCATGAAGCGCCTGGCCCTTCATCCGGTTGTGGGCATAGACCAATCCGTTGCTCCGCGCATCGACATAGGGGTTGTCGATCTGGGCGGGGTCGCCGATCAGGACAATCTTCGATCCCTCGCTGATCCGGGTGATCACGGTTTTGACTTCATGCGGCGTGAGCTGCTGCGCCTCGTCGAGAATGAAGAACCGCCGGGCGATGGACCGTCCGCGGATGAAGGCGAGCGCTTCAATCTCAACGATGCCGGTCTTGAGCAGTTTTTCGTAGGGCTTGATCATGCCGGGTCCCACCGGCAGCGAGTGCTGACTGGCATGGGTCGGCTGCGCGGAGGTCATCATCGCCATGGCCGACTCCCGCTTCTTCGCCTTCTTTTTCGAGACCTTTTTCGTCGCAAACTGGGGTTCCTTGACCGGCTTCGACGGAATCAGGACCTCGAGGGCGTCGTGGTACGGCTGAAGCCACGGCTTCATCTTTTCCTCGAGCGAGCCCGGCAGGAACCCGATGTCCTTGCCCAGCGCGATCACAGGGCGGGAAATGGATACGCCATCATACCGGCCGCTCTCGTCGCAGGTCTGCTGCAGGGCGCAGGCGGTCGAAAGCAGCGTCTTGCCGGTCCCGGCCTTGCCGAAACACGTGATGAGCGCGAGGGAGTCGTCGAGCAGCGCGTCCATGAAGAACTGCTGCTCCAGGTTGCGCGCGCGAATCGGGATGCCACCCGGCGCCTTGACGAACTCCGGGATCTTCAGCCGGCGCACGATGCCATCGCCGTAGGACCGCGCCGGCATCGTCTTGCCCTGCTCCGAGCGCAGCAGAATGTATTCATTCAGGTAGAGCCCCGCGGCGGCCTCCGCCCCGATGTCGAACTCGCCCTCGGAACAGAACCGCTGCATTTCATAGACCGTGACCGGAATTTCGCGATACGAGAGCTCCTCCTCCGCCACCGGCACCTTGTCGTTGAGGTAGTCCTCGGACTCGAGGCCGACCGCGCGCGCCTTGAGCTGCACGTTGACGTCCTTGGTCACCAGTATCGTCGGCGGTGGATACTGCTCCTGCACAAACAGCGCACAGGCAATGATCCGGTTGTCCTTCTTCGACAAGTCGGGCAGCACCGCGCGCAGCCGCATCATGGCGGGCGTGTCGTTCCGGTTCTCCACCAGGTAGCGGTTGATGATGACCGAAAGCGTCCCCCCGTTGGGCAGGCGGACTCCCTCCAGCATCGTGCGCGAATCCGGGAGCAACTCCTGCAGAATTCGATGCACCCTTCGTGCATTTCGCCCCCTTTCGGTGGACTGCTCCGACTTGATCGCATCGAGCTCCTCGAGGACTTCAACCGGGATGGCCAGGTTGTTTTCCTCGAATTTGAAGATCGATTGCGGATCGTGAAGGAGGACGTTGGTGTCTAAAACGAAGGTCTTGACCTTCGTAGAGACCTTGAGCTGCGGGTGGTGGGCGATTGCCCCGCTCAGGTATTCCATCGGGTTGTGAATAACGTGTGGATAACGTTGCACGAGTTGCCCGCGCTGTCGATGTCCGACTTGGCAGCGGCGGGAGAAAGTTGCAGGTCCGTGACCTTCATCAATCTGCCTTCAGCACCCCCCGTGCCGCATCAGAACTTCCACCCAACGGTATCGAATCGACAAAAAAAGAGGGCGGATCGCCTACCCCTAAGCGATCCGCCCATTGCTTTCTTTGTTACCCCAAATCTCCCGCTAGGCAGGAGAAGTTATAACCAGAACCACTAGGAAAGACGCAGGAGACCCCAAAAGGTTTCAAAATTAGTCTGAGAAACTTGCGCCCGGGCGGCGCGCGGCCGGTACCTTAGAGCATTACCCCCTCCCCTGCACCGGGTTGCGGAGGTCGCGATCTGGGCTTGGGCACACACCAGACGCGGATCCAATATTCGGCCAAACTGCGAAGGCTGACGCGTTTGGATCCATCCTGCGCCACGGCCTGCTTGAACTCCCGAACGACCCCGGCGCGCTCTCGATAATATCGCCATAGTTCGGCCTCGACGGACGAGGCCGCTACGTGCGGATCCCTTGCAACTCGCACAATCTGACGAACTTTCTCCTGCCAATGCTGTCTCTCCTCCGCATGCCCTTGCACGTACTCGAACACCATTTGTTCGCTCTGGTTCAGACTCATGTCCGGACCCTGCAAAGGATCGCCTGATTGCCAAACCATTTCCCGGGCAACGCGGGCATTGCTTTTCCCCCTGCATACCGTAAGTTACTGTTACCAACAGATATCTCCATGTGGCAAAAATTCAAAGAGCAACTTCCCGCCGTCTTGCTCACGGTGGTCATAATCGGTGCGGCAGCCTATTGGCTCCATACTCGGACGATCGCTGAAACGACGGCCTCCCAGCAGCAGGAACTCGCGCTCCTGCGCGAGCAGACCAACGCCGAAATCAAAGCTGCCTCGGAGGAGAGCCGACGGCAGATCGAGTCGGTGAACACGTTGCTGAAGGACGCCATTTCCAAGCGTTCCGCCGATGTGTTCATGACGGATGACGAAGTCAGCAAGCTGAACCAGGAGCGCGTGAACCAGCTGGCCCAGGCCATCGCCACCAAGATTCAACCGTTCAATCCGCTGCCCAAGAGCCCCGAGGACGCGGAGCGCCAGCAGGCCGAGCAGGTCGACAAGGTCGGTGACCGTCTCGCCTCCCGGATCCAGCCGATCCTCGCCCAAATGGCTTCCGATCAAAACCTGACGCGTGACTCCATTGCCGCCTACAGTCAGAAAATCTCGGATCAGGTGGGCAATCTCCTCACCGCGGAACTCGCCAAGAATCAGCAACTGAACAATAATCTTAATGCAACCCAGGCGGTGGCACGCGAGTCCCTCGCTCTCTCCCAGGAGGTGACGGCGCTCTACCTCAGTTCCTTCAAGGATCAGGGCATCCTCACCCGCCTGCTCACCCTTCCGGCCAATGTGGTGCGCGATGCGTCCAAACTGAGCATCGTCAACAGCACCGAGCGCAAGAAGATCGAGGAGAGTCTTGTCGGACGCATGAATGCGATCGACGGTCGTCTGCGCGAAATCGCGTCGAGCCAGCCGAGCAAGTAACGTTTTTTCTCCCGATCGTCCCATCGGGGATTTTCCGCAAGCCAGGTGATTTCACCTGGCTTGCTTGTTTTCGGCCGCTCTTCCTTCGCTTCCACGCGCCCGTCCGCCATGCCGTCGTTTCCCGCGTTCCTCGCAGTGACCATCATCGCCGCCGGTCTGCTCACCGGCTGCTCCCCACGGGAAACCGCCGTGCAGTCCGGAAACCGCACCGGTACGCTGCACCTGGGCAACCTGTCCGAACCCAACGATCTCGATCCGCAGGTCGCCGACAGTCAGGAAACCTTCAACATCATCATGTCCCTCATGGAGGGGCTCGCCCAGTACGATCCCAGGACCTGCGAGCCGGTTCCGGCCGGGGCCAAGCGGTGGGACGTCTCACCCGACCGGAAAACCTGGACGTTTCACCTGCGGCCGGAGGCCCGCTGGTCCAACGGCGACCCGGTCACGGCCCGGGACTACGTCTGGGCCTACCGCCGCATGCTCACGGCGTCACTGGGCGCCGAATACGCCTCCATGCTGTTCTGCCTGCGCCACGGGGAGGACTACCACCGGGGCAGCATCCGCGACTTTTCCGAGGTCGGGGTCCGCGCGGTCGACGACCACACGCTCGAGCTTTCCCTGGAGCGCCCGGTGCCCTACCTCGACAAGCTGGTCTGCCACTCCGCCTGGTACCCGCTGCACGCACCCACGCTGGAGAAGTTCGGATCCGTCTACACCCGGGGCTCCGCCTGGACACGGCCCGGAAACTTCGTGGGCAACGGCTATTTCGTGCTCGCCGAGTGGCGGCCGAACCAGGTCGTGCGCGTGACCCGCTCCCCTACGTATTGGGATCGTGAGCACGTTCTGCTCCAGGAGGTGAACTTCTATCCGGTCGACAGCCAGGACACCGAGGAGCGCATGTTCCGCTCCGGCCAGCTGCACATCACAAGCTCCATCCCGATCGACAAGATCGCCGTCTACAAGGCGGATCCGGCCCGCGCTCCGCTGCTCGCCCAGGAGACGAACCTCGCCACCTACTTCTACCGGTTCAACGTCACCCGTCCCCCTTTCAACGATGTGCGCGTGCGGCGCGCCCTCGCGTGGGCGATCGACCGTAGGCAGATCGTCGAGCGCGTCTCCAAGGGCGGCCAGCTCCCCGCCGGCTGCCTGACGCCGCCGGGCACCGCCGGTTTCACCGCCACATCCTCCGTGCCCCACGACCCCGACGGCGCGCGCCGCATGCTGGCGGAGGCGGGGTTTCCGGGCGGTGCCGGGTTTCCGCCGTTTGAAATCCTCTTTAACACACACGAGGGGCACCGCCAGATCGCCGAGGCGATCCAGCAAATGTGGCGCATCGAGCTCGGCATCACCGCACGTCTCTACAATCAGGAGGCCAAGGTCTACACGTCCACCATACGCAGCCTCGACTACCAGGTGGCCCGGTTTGCCTGGGTCGGCGACTACCTCGATCCCAGCACTTTTCTCGACATCATGACCAGCGACAGTGGGAACAACCAGACGGGCTGGAAAAACGCCGAGTATGATCGTCTTATTGCCGTGACCCGCTCCACCGCCGACCCGGCTGTGCGCGCGCAAGCCTTCCAACGGTGCGAGGAGATCCTGGCCGAAGACGTGCCGATCGCCCCCATCTATTTTTACGTGCGCAACAACTTGCGGCTCCCCGTGGTAAAGGGGTGGTACGGAAATCTCCTCGATCTCCATCCGCTCAAGGGCGTGTCCCTCTAAGTCCCTCCACCGACCAAGGCCGGTGGAAAAGGCCCCATCCTGCAACCAGGACGGCGCCGGTATCTCAGGGTAGACAGTCGCCGCACCCTCCGCGCGGGGTCAGCCTCCCCACCGCCTGAGCGTCTTTCGCAACCACGTGTGCGCGGGCCGCTTCCGGAGATCGTGCACTTTGCAAGATCCGGCGGTCATCGCCGGTCACTTTGCACGCTTCATCATCACTTGAAGGTTCGGCGTTTTCACGTAAATCACTGTTCTATAATGGTTTAATAAATCAATACCAGGTTGGCACGAAACGAGATAGTGGGCGCGAGTCAGCACTTCTACTTACACACACTCCCTCACACGATGCCCACTGCCCACGTTCCTCCAGCCAGTTCGTCTCGTCGCGCAGCGTCCACCTCATCGCCGCGGTTCGTGTCCGCCCCGTCTTCCCTGTCCCACTCGTCCGACCCGATGCCGCCCGAGCTCGGGGAAACCAGCAGCCAGGATGACGCCCTCTACGACTCCTTGCTGGTCAAACGCTTCAACGAAGGTGAGGAAAGCGCCTTCAACGAGATCATGAGCCGCTACTACGGCAAAATCCTCGGTCTCGCGATGAACCTCCTGCGCAATCGCGCCGACGCCGAGGAAATCGCCCAAGACACGTTTCTCCGGGTCCACCGGGGGCTTTCCGGGTTTCGTGGCGACTCTTCGCTCGCCACCTGGCTTTATCGCATCGCCCTCAATCTCGCCCGGAATCGTTATTGGTACTTTTTCCGCCGTCGGCGTCAGGACAGTGTCTCCATCGACCGTCCGCTCAGCGACGAGAGCGGCGCATCGCTCGCCGACTTCATCGCGGCGGATCGCGGCGACCCGGCGCAGCAAACGGTGACCAACGAGTTCGCCGAGTTGATCGCCCGCTGTATGGAAAAACTGGACTCCCGTCATCAGGAGATCCTGACCATGCGGAACAGCCTGCACCTGCCGTACGACGAAATCGCCCGCGCCCTCGGCATCAATGTCGGCACGGTCAAGAGCCGTATCGCCCGCGCGCGCGAGAGCCTGCGCAAGCTGCTGGCCGAAGCCGCACCCGAGTTCTCCGAGCGGGAGACGGCGGATGACGCGGAAGACTACTTCCTGCCCGCGCGACCCGCCTACGGCTGCCACGGCATCGCGTACGCGTGAGTTGACGGCTCGGCTTGCCGAGGTCGGGGTGACACGGTCTGCTGGTCAGACCGCACCGTGTCATCCCCGCTCACCCTCTCCCGCGACGACGCCCGCCGGTTCCATCGTCGCGCCGTCTTGCTCGACGGACCACGCGCAACGCTCGCCGCAACCCTGGACCACTTGGCTTGGATCCAGATCGACCCCATCAATGTGTGCGGACGCATGCAGGACCTGATCCTGCGCAATCGCGTCGCGGGGTATGGCGAAGGAGATCTCATGCGCCACCTCCACGGGGGCGACACGGTCCTTTCAGCGGAGCAACGGACGGCCTTCGAACACCACCATCCAGGCAGCCACATCCTGGTGGCGTTTGCCTGCTCCGCCTGGCCCTTCTTGCATGCGGAAATGGACGCCCGCAGCCGTCGCACGGGAGCGTGGTCGGGCCGGCTGACGCCCCGGGAAAAGCAGCTGTCCCACCACATTCTCAAAGAAATCGAAACACGCGGCCCGCTCTCGTCCGATGCGATCGACGATGATCGTGTGGCCAGGAAAGTCTGGGGACAGGCCAGCCTGGCCAAGGCGACGCTGCAGAAGCTGTTTTTCCACGGACGCGTCCTGATCGCCGCCCGCAAAGGCAGTCGCCGCTTCTATGACCTTCCCGAACGCGTCATGCCCGCATCGTGGCTGACGGCTCCCCGGCCCAACGGAGCGGAAATCGAGCGCTGGCTCGCGGTGAACCGACTCCGACAACATCGCTTGGTCTGTTTGCGACGCACCGAGCTCTCCCAGGTCGCCGACTTGGTCCAACCCATCCGCGTCGAGGGCGCCCCTCTGCTCCATAGCCTCAAGGAAGACCTACCGCTGCTCGACTCACCGGAACCAAACACCAAAAAGGATGCGCCAACGCCGCTCCTCCTCGCGCCCCTGGATCCGTTGATCTATGATCGAAAGATCACCTCCACCCTGTGGGATTTTCATTACCGTTGGGAGGTCTACACGCCGGCGCACCGACGGGTCCGCGGCTACTACGCACTGCCCGTCCTGGCCGATGTCGACCTCGTCGGCCACGCCGATCTCAAGGCGGACCGCACCAAGAACCGCCTCATCGTGATGTCCTGTCGCGTTCGACGAGGCGTCAAGGCCACACCCGCAGTCCGCACGCTGGCTCACTTTCTGGGCCTGAAGGGCGTCGGCCGGCCAACCCAATCCGTTGCCAAAAAAGCGGACGGGAAAGATTCGTTGGAGTAACGCCGCCCCAAAACGGCGATGTCTTTCCGGCGAGCTCGCTCAGAAAAGCTGCAATTGTGTCGCGGGCGGTCGCTCGGACTCCACCGGCCAGAGGGCGGGAGGTGGGACGCGCGTCGGGGAGGCCTCGTGCAACCAGCGATGTAACTGCCGCGCGAGATCCGGAGCGAAGTGATCGTCCGGATGGTGGGTGAACAGGTATGGGGTTCGTCCTTCCGCCATCCATCGGGCCGCGGTTCGCGCCCATTCCTGGAGCAGGGGGTCGTTCGTTTCGAGGTGCGGATCACCGACAAAGCGGACAAAGGGACAGCGACCGGTGGCCACGCGTCGCACGGGCACGCGGGGTTTTTTGCGTTTTGCATCGAGGGTCGCGGAATCGGTCGCTGAGGACGCAAACAAGGCACGGGTGTCGAAGATCACGCGATTGACGCCGCGCTCCGTCAACAGGGCATCCAGGCGCGCCTCGGCCGGGCCCTCGGCGAAGAATTCGGGCGCGCGCACTTCCAACGCGTAGGTCCACGCTTGGGGCAACGCGTCGAGATAACGTTCCAGCCCCGTCAGGCGGTCCGCACCAAAACTTTCGTGGAGTTGGAGGAAAAACGGCCCCAACCGGTGGCCCAGCGGTGCGAGTCGCTCGAAAAAGGCCTTCGTTTCCGCTTCTGCCCCCACCAGGGCCTTCTCGTGGCTGATCACACGGGGGAACTTGAAACAGAATCGAAAGTCCGCCGGCGCCTCCGCCGCCCAACGCTCCACGGTCTCGGGGGCTGGCAGCCCGTAAAAGGTGGCATTGCCTTCGGTTGTGCCAAACACCCGGGCATATTGGGGCAGAAATTCCTCTCGCGAGGCTTTCGCGGTGAAAAATCTCCCTTTCCAGGGAGCATGCGCCCACAGCGGGCATCCCAAGTAGACATTGGCCACGGCTTGAACTCAACCGGTCCCGGCAGGCTTCGCAAGTGCACGGCGGTCGTTGGCCCCAAAGAGGGCCGTCTCCAGGCTGGACGACGTTTTGCTTTGTGCCTTGGTGGGAATCGCATTCTCTGCGCCCTCTTGCTCCGTGCCTGAACTGCTTTCCACTCTCGCCACCACCTTTGGTTACAACCAATTCCGCCCGCTGCAGCGTGAAATCATCGAGGCTTCGCTGGCGGGTCGGGATGTCTTCGCACTCCTTCCGACGGGAGGCGGCAAATCTCTTTGCTTCCAGCTGCCGGCGTTGGCGCGCCCGGGCCTGACGGTGGTCGTTTCTCCGTTAATCGCCTTGATGAAGGATCAGGTCGATCAGTTGCAGGCGAGCGGCGTCGCCGCGACCTTTCTCAACTCCACCCTCTCTCCGGCCGAGGCGCGTTCTCGACTGGCGGGACTGCATCGCAATCAATGGCGGCTGCTCTATGTCGCCCCGGAGCGTCTGATGCTGGACAACTGGCAGGAGAATCTCCGGACGTGGAATGTGAGCTGCATCGCGGTCGACGAGGCCCACTGCGTTTCCGAGTGGGGCCACGATTTCCGACCGGAGTACCGGCAGGTGGCCAAACTGCGCGACCTGCTCCCGGCGGTGCCGTTCATGGCGCTCACCGCCACCGCCACCGAACGGGTGCGCGCCGATGTCATCAATCACCTGCGGCTGCGCTCCCCCGAGGTCTTCGTCGCCAGTTTCAACCGCCCCAACCTGACGTACCGGGTCACCCCGAAGGACCAGCCGATCAAACAACTGATCTCCTTCCTCTCCAAGCGGGAACACGAAAGCGGCATTGTCTACTGCGCCTCCCGCGCCGCGACGGAGCGGGTCGCCGAGGCCTTGGCCGGGCGGGGGTTCGCCGCGCGCGCCTACCACGCCGGCCTCGAAGCGGAGGAGCGCGCCCGGAATCAGGAGCTCTTCCTGCGCGACGAGGTGCGGATCATCTGCGCCACCATCGCGTTCGGCATGGGCATCAACAAACCAAACGTCCGTTGGGTGGTGCATCACGATCTGCCCAAAAACATCGAGGGTTATTATCAGGAAACCGGACGGGCGGGACGCGACGGATTGCCGGGCGATTGTCTGCTGCTCTTCAGCGCGGGCGACGTCGCGAAACAAACTCACTTTCTCGACGAAATCGCCGACGAGCACGAGCAGCAGGTCGCCCGCAGTCAGCTGCGCCAGATGGTCCATTACGCCGAGTCTTCCGGCTGCCGGCGGGTCGAGCTGCTCTCCTACTTTGGCGAAACCTTTCCTGTCGACGCCTGTGCCGCCTGCGACAACTGCCTCGAACCCCGGGAAACGTACGACGGCACGGTCGTCGCCCAAAAGTTTCTCTCCTGTGTCTATCGGGTGCGTCAGGCCAGCCGGTTCTCCGTGGGCCTCAATCACATCATCGAAGTGCTGACCGGGGCCGACACCGACAAGATCCGCCGCTGGGGACACGATCAGCTCACCACCTACGGCATCGGTCGCGATCTCGGCCGACCCGCCTGGGGCGCCGTGGGCCGTGAATTGATGCGGCTCGGCTACCTCGCACTGAGCGACGGCGAATTTGCGACCGTGGACCTGACCGAGGAGGGCATGGCTGTCCTGCGCTCGCGCCAGTCGATCAGTCTGACCAAACCCCTCGACGCCCCCAAGGCGCGGCGGACGGGGCGGCGCGAAGGCGAAATCGCCTGCGACGAGATTCTCTTCGACCGACTGCGCGCCCTGCGCAAGCGGCTCGCGGACGAACGCAAGGTGCCGGCGTATGTGATCTTTGGTGACACCACGCTCCGCCAGATGGCCCGCCTTTATCCCGCCGACGAAGACGCCATGCACGGCATCTTTGGCATGGGTGAAAAGAAACGGGCCGAATTCGGGGCCACGTTCGCTTCCGCCATCGGCGAATACCTTTCCGTCAACAGCCGCCAGCGCTTCGACGACTGACCTCCTTTTCCCAGGCGCCTGGGCGGTCCCCGCTCCGTCCGCCGAGCAAGCCCGCGTCACCCCGCCCGGGCGGCGTTTAACCAGTTCGCCAGCAGGTAACCGAGCCACACCGCGAGAAAACACAGCACCACGGTGCCTCCGGCATTGGCCGCGGCGCGGAGCCAGGCCCCTTCCCGCGCCAGGACCAACGTCTGGAGGCTGAAGGAGGAATAGGTGGTGTACCCCCCGAGTACGCCGGTCATCAGAAAATAGCGTCCCGCCGCGGTGCCGAAAAAGCGTTCTTCCGAGACGATCAGGGTGGCAATACAGCCGATGGCGAAGGAACCGCTGACATTCACGACCAGGGTTCCCCACGGAAACGTTTCGCCCCAGCGCTGAGCCATCATCTGAGACAGGGCGAATCGCCCCACCCCACCCAATGCGCTGCCGACCGCCACCCAGAGATAGTGCGAATATCCAGCCATCCCGGCGAGAGTGGCGAAGGGGGCGTCGGCCGCGCAATCCCGTTCCGGCGCCGGCCCTGCGGTCACGGCTCGACCCGGCGGGCATCCCAGGCGACGGTAAGGGGGCGATCCTCCCGCAACACGGTCTTGACGGTCCCGGTCAGCCGGTCGCCCTCCAGACGTCCGTCGTAATGGGTGACAATCGTCCGCCCGCGCACGTCCCGGACCACTTTGAAGACCACCCGATCATCCTTGAACGTCGCCTCCTGGATGGCCGTTTTGCCGGCGCGGTTGTTGATTGTGCCTGAGAGGACTGCGTCCTTCCAACTCAACTGAAGTTCCGACTTCAGGGTCTGGCCTTGCGGTCCTTTCAGTTCCCAGGTCCAGCGACCCGACGGGTCGCCTGCCCAGCCCAGGCTGGTGAGGGCTAAAAACAGACCCCACGTGCGGAGCGCCTTTCCCAGACCCACCCACCGGGGGTCGGCCCTCGAAGCCAAATGCTTCCTGCCCTGATCGCGCTGGCTGCAAAGCGTTTCATTCATGTTTATCGTGTTCATAGTAATGGTTTTGTGATCTCTTGTCGAACTGAGGCCGGCCCGCCGAACGGAGAAATCCGACGTGGGACGACCCCGGCAGGGAGGACCAAGGATCCACCCGCCGGTCTCTCCAACGCACGTCGCACCGTTTGGTTTCAGACGGAGTGAGCGGGTCGGTGCACCTCTCTTTTCCTTTTTTGACATCCGCCACGAAACCAAACCCCGGCTCATGCGTTGGAGGAAGCGTACACCGAGATCCAAACCCTCAACGATTCCACCATGACCTCCTCTTCCTCGACCCGCCTGGGTCTTTCATTCGCCGCCCTGACCATCGCCGCAGGCCTGCTCCTCCCCGCGGAAGCCTTCGCCCGAAGCCGCTCCCGCTCCGTCACGGGCCCCCAAGGCGCCGCTCGCGAGCGCACCATCGAACGTACTCCGGGCCATCTGGAGCGCACCACCACCCGGACCCAGCGCGACGGAGACACCTCCACGCGTGAACGCAGCCGGACACTCGATCGCGCGAATGGAACCATGACCACCTCGACCTCCGCCACCCATGCCTCGGGGGCGCAGTGGCAGGCCAACGCCGAGCACTCCCGGTCGGAAGGTCAGCGCACCAGCCAGATTGAAGTGACCGGCCCGGGCGGCACGACCCGTGCGGCGGAGGTCGTGGTGACCCGCGACGGCAACGGTCCCACCCGCACGGTCACGCCCTCCCCATCCACACCCACGCCCTGATCGCCGAGGCGGGGGTGCATGCGCCCTTTACGCCACGCGCCCACCGTCTAAGTCTGACCCGCGCCTGATGCACGCTCCGAGCCCCTCGATCCGCCGAACCTCTTGCTCCGGTTGACGATGTCGAGCCCGGATTCATCCCTCGCGGAGCAGGCCAAGGCGGGTGATCTCGAAGCCATGAACCAGCTCGTCGCCGAGCATCATGCGGCCATCACTCGGCTCCTCTGGCGCTTCGCCCGGTCCCACGCCGATCTGGAGGATCTCGTGCAGGAGACCTTTCTCCGCATGGTTCGCGGCCTGCCCGCCTGGCGTCCGCAGCAACCGTTCGCCCACTGGCTGCAGCGGATCGCGACGAACACCGGCCGCGACTACTTTCGCCGAAACCGCATTCGGGATCGCTGGCAGGCTCCGCTTCCATCGGCGGACGACGCCGCGACCGCCACCCAACCCGAAGCGGTCGAGCCAGGCGGGGATCCAGCCGCCCGGGCCGCGGCGGAGGAAGTGAAACACCTGCTCGCCCGGCTGGCTCCCGACGACGCCGCCTTGCTGACCCTGCACCACCTCGAAGGCTGGAGCCTGGTGGACATCGCCGCGCAGTACGGCTGGACCGTCACCGCCACCAAACTCCGCGCCTGGCGCGCCCGCCGACAACTTCGCGCCCTCTACCTTTCCGTCACACCCTCATGAATACTCCCCCTGACCCCGGCGACTCCCGCTGGGACGACCTGCTCGCCCGCGCCCGGAAGGATCAACCCGCGCCGCTCGATCTCGCGGCGCTGCAGCGCAGCGTGAGCCTCGAAGCCCGGCGGCTTGCCTCCGCCCGGCGCGCGGAGGCGCCCGACTGGACCGCGCTCCTCCCCTTCCGTTCCCTGGTGTCCTCGTGCCTCGCGGGCACGTGCGCCTTCACGCTCATCGCCTCGTGGCAGGTTTGGCAGTGGTGGCAGGTGATGCCGTGGGCACAATGGGTCGTCGCTTCCAGTGGAGGTGCCCCATGAGTGCGCCTGACAATCCGGCGACGCCGGCTGCACCCAATCGCCGGCGCGCCTGGGTGCTGGCCCTCGCGATCTTCGTCCTCGGCGTCGCCGTCGGGGCCGCCGCGCTGGGTACGGTGGGTTACGTGGCCGTGAGACGCAGCTTCCAGAACGCGTTGACGGGTCCCGGCCTCGCGGAACGCGCAGCCGAACGGATCGGCGCTGATCTGCGCAGCAGCCTGTCGCTCACCGACGAGGAAGCCCTGCGCGTCCAAGGGGTCCTCGACCAGTCGGCCACGCGCCTGCGTGCGTTGCGCCGGCGCGCAGCCCTGCAGGCCTTCAGCGAACTGCGCACCGCCACGGAGGAAATCTCAGCGGTGCTGCCTCCGGAAAAGCGTGAGGCGTACGAGAAGATCACCCGGCAACGGCTGGATCGACTGGGGTTTCCCGGAAGGGCGCCTCGCTGACCCGCTGTCCGGGGTGCACGGGATCAGCGCAGGCCCCCCCCCTGCTCTCAATACGCATAGCTCAGACCCACCGATCCCTGCCGCCGGCCGGCGGGGACCGCCGGTACTTCCTCGAACCGGTCATCCCAAAGATTGTCGACCTGCAGGGAAACCTTCACTCCGCGCCAGGCCCGGGGAGCATAATACACGCCGATCGCACTCAACCAGGCGTCGTCGCTCGACCGGCGCAAGGCGTTCTCCGCCTGGAGACGGACCTCGTTGTCCCAGCGCAACTCCCAGCCCGCCCCGAGTCGCACCGTAGCCGCGAGGGTCAGGCGGTGCCGGGGATAGTTGAGTGCATAAAAACTGGCGTCCACCAGGGAGGTCCCATAGTCGGCGTCCTTGCTGAAGGCCGTGTAGCCCACGACCCAGTCCATCCGCTCGGTGCTGCGGCGGGCGACGCACTCGAAACCGGTGGTGCCGAGGTCGACGGGATTCGCGGTGCGGGCGGTGACGCCCGTGCGATAGGTCCAGTCGACCAACCGGTCGTCCTGGCGGAAGAAGACCGCGGCCGTGGTCGTCCATCCCCCCCAAGTACCGGCCGCCCCGAGTTCCATCGTATGCGCCACCTGACGTCCGAGATTCGGATTGCCGCGAAACAAACCCGCCCCGGCCGCGGAATTGAGCGCCGTGTAGGTCGCCGTCTGCGTCGCTTTCGCGTAGCTCACATGGAGTCGGTGCAGCCCCAACCCGGGCTCCACCTGGTCGAGGACCAGTTCTCCCCGCGGTGAAACCGCGGAGCCGTCGCGATTGGAATCATCCAGCGAGAGCCCCGCTCTCGCGGTCAGTGTCCGGCCCGCGGTCAACCGCCACGTACGCTCCGGGCCAAAGCCCAGTTTCACATACGATCGATCGCGGAAACGTCCCGCGGTCAGCGAGGTCGACTCGAGCTCGTCCGCCACCGCGACCGCTTGTCCCATCCAGATCACGCCCCCCACGGTGCGACGTGCATCGACTCCCGCCGCATAAACCCAGCTCGTATGCTGGAAGGGGTGGATCGGACCGAGCGGGGCAAACCGGTTGAAGGCATAATCATCCTTGTTCCGACGGTAGTAGCCGCCGATGTCCAGGTAGTCACCCTGATCCCAGGTTTCTCGGTGGTGAACCGAGACCAATACGGTTTGCAGATTCTCGCTCTCGAACGAATTGAACGGCGTGTAGAGATTGGGCCAGCCAAACATCTTGGATTGATAACCGGCGAACACGTCGGTCTGTCCCGTTTTTCCAAGCCATTGGGTGCGCACATTGATCCGACGAAACGCATGGTCGCCTCCCGCGATCGTGCCGTCCGATTCAGAGAACGCATACGCGACGTCCGCGCCCAGGGTTCCGCCCCACCGTTCCTGCTTGTCGCGATAACCCTGATACCACTCAGCGCGGCTGGAGCGATGTTGACCCGCGCTGACCGACATCGCTCCTCCGGTTTTCACGGGTCGCCAGCGATAGGCCACGCTCCCCGCCCCGGCGTTCCAGCTCTGCGCGGCGTTGGCATAACCGGTGAGAACCCGGGGACCTTCCAGAAAGGCCGGGGCAATCGGGATCTCCGCAAAATAGTGTCCGGTTTGAGGATCGAACAGGGACAACGCCCCGATGCGAAACCCCGTCTGCTCAAACAGGCCGCCCCGGATCGACACATCCGCCTGACCCTCGGCCAGATTCCGGGCCTGCACATCGACCAGCGGCTCGTAGCGCAGGGCCGAAATCGGCATGGTCACGACCCCGACCGGCTCTTCCAGCGCCACGCGAGGCGCGTAGACCGCGAGTTCCGGCAATCCCACCGGCTGGGCGGGCAAGACGGCGATGCCGACCGCCCACAACCCCAGCTGCCCCATCCAGCGACTCACGTTCGTGTGCATGCGCCGAAGCCCATACCACAACCGACCTCATCGCCAAGTGTTTTGTTAAGCCAAAACCAGAATTACTTAACAAACCCTTCCCTCATGCTATCCGTCCAACCTTTTCCATCTGCCCACCACCTGTGATCCGTCCGCCGGTCGCGTCCAGCGACCAGCCCGGTACCCATCGCGGACTGGGCTCGGCGGCGACCATCGCCCCGAGCCCGGAGGCCTTACTCGTCGCCGTCGCTGCCAATCGCCTCGACCGGGCAGCCTTCGAGGGCTTCCATGCACTGGTCGATTTCTTCCTGGGTCGACGGCTGTTTGAAGACGTACGAATGACCGCCGTCGTCATGCCGGGTGAAAAAACCGGGAGCCGTTTCACGGCAAAGATCACAGTCGATGCATTGCTGATCGACGTAGAACTTACCGGCTGCGTTGTGGTCAAACTTGTCTGCTTTATTCGCCATGGTGTTGTGGCACAGAAGCCCACGCCCCCGACGCCTGTCAAGCCCGAGAGGCAATCGGATCCCTCAAACCAAACGGATTAAACCGCCGCCCAAGGGAGCGCCCTCGCGATTGAAGCTGAACTTAACGGGCGAATCAGGAACGAAAGCGGCTGAATTGGGCTCAGAAACTGCTCGTTCGGTCGAAAGAAAGAGAGAGCGCGCAATCCTTTGAACTCCGCGGCCTTTTCCCTGTCCCTCGGTCTGGAGCCGATCCGAAGGGTTCGTCGTCGGCGCGGACGCGCCGGGAACCCGGGGTGAAGCGTCCACCGTAATTTCACCCATGGCATCGACTTTTTCTCGGCTTTCCCGGGACCGCGCTTGAGTTTGACCGCTCCCGTGACACGCTCACATCATCACAATGCTTTCTGACCGGTCCTACATGCGGGATGAGTATAGCCGGCGGACGACCTCCGTGCTCGTCTGGCTGCTCTCCGCGTTGATCGCCGGTTTTGCCGTGCAGCTGGTCTTTCATCACCTGCTCGGCCAACGGGCAGGTCAAGCTCTGGATGGCGCTCTGGCGCTGAGCATCAACGGCTTGCGGGAAGGCAGGATTTGGACGCTGCTCAGTTACAGCCTCTTGCACGACATGGGGGGACTGGTCCTCCTGCATCTCCTGTTCAATTGCCTGGGCCTTTGGTTCCTAGGTCGCGAACTGCTGCCCCTGTTGGGTTCGAAGCGATTCTTGGTGCTTTGGTTCGGCTCGATTTTCCTCGGTGGAGTGCTGTGGGCGGCGACGAACTGGCGATTTGGAGGAGAGGTGATTGGGGCATCGGCCGGTGTCGCTGGCTTGTTGGTCACCTATGGGTGCATTCACCCGAACCAGCGCCTGACCATGCTGCTCTTCTTTATTCCGATCACCGTCGTGGCGAAGTATTTGGTACTGTTCGCCGTGGGCTTGGACATGGTGGGTTTCGTCGTCTTCGAGGTCCTCGGTCGTTCCTCGCCGTTCGGTCTGGCGCAGGCTCACTCGGCCCACCTCGGCGGCATGGCGGCGGGGTGGCTGTATTTCCGTTATGTGCATACGCGCGAATGGCAGACTCCCGATGGCCGGGCCGAGATTGAACTGCCTAAGTGGTTCAAGCGTAGAAAAGAAGCCGCGATCCCGGCTCCGGTGTTCAAAGTCGACCTGACCTCCCGCGAGAACCTGCGGGCCGAAGTGGATCGAATCCTGGACAAAATCAATAGCGATGGATTCGGCTCACTCTCAGCGGCCGAGCGGCAGATTCTCGGTGATGCGCGTGATCTCCTGAGTAAAAACTGAATTTTTCGGCCGACGATCTGCGCCCATGCCCGCGCTTCGGGCAGGAACTGCAAATCGAAGGCCTGCCTTGAAACTTTTCCAGCTCGCTCGTTTCCCACCTCCGAGATGAAATTCCCGCTCCCCACGCGCCACTTCGCCCCCGCTGTCGTCTTCCTCGGTCTGCTCACCCTTTGGGTCCCGTCGTCCGCCGAGGCCCAGCGAGACCGGGGTTTCTCCACGCCGGCGACGCTGACCAATGAGGTGAAGCACTTCGTCCGTCTGCTCGAGGAGGTCCATTACAATCGGGACTCCGTCAAGCCGCGCGATTACGCGAGCGTCATTCCTGATTTCATGGGCGAGCTGGATGGCCAGCGGCTGTTCTTCCTCGCCAGTGACAAGGAAGCGTTCCTCGGAGCCAATCCTTCGGATCGGCTTTACTGGAACATCACGACGCTCGGAAAGATCGACTACGCCTACGAGATCTTCACGCGCTACGAGGAGCGTACGCGGAGCCGCATCACCTGGATTTTCGACGAGCTGCAGAAGCCGTTCGACCTATCGACCACCGAGACCTATGCCTACGACCGGTCCAAGGCCGAGTGGCCGGCCACCCCCGAGGCGGCCGATGAACTCTGGCGCCGTCGCCTGAAGTTTGAACTCGTCAGCGAACTTCTTGGCAAAAAGGCCGCCGAAGATCCGGCCGCGCTCGATGCGGCCAAAACGAAGGTGCGCAAGCGCTACGAACGCATGCTGAAGAATGTTGCCGAAATCGAGTCGCTGGATCTTGCCGAGATGTTTCTCAGCACCCTCGCCCGTCTCTACGATCCGCATTCGACGTATTTCTCCTCGGATACCTACGAGGACTTCAATATCCAGATGCGCCTGCAGCTGGTGGGCATCGGAGCGATGCTTTCGCTCGAGGACGACGTCTGCGTGGTCAAGGAGATCGTCCCTGGCGGCCCTGCGGACATCAGCAAGCTGATCAAACCGAACGACAAGATCATTTCGGTCGGTCAGGTGGGCGCTGAGCCGGTCGAAATCATCGGGATGAAGCTGCGCAAGATCGTCGATCTCATCCGCGGCGGCAAGGGCACCAAAGTCCATCTCTCCATCCAGCCCGCCGATGCCACCGACTCCTCGGTCCGGCGCGAAGTGGTGCTCACCCGCGACGTGGTGAAACTCGACTCGGCCCGAGCCTTCGGCGCCATCTTCGAGGTGCCCGACGCAGAGGGCAATCTCGCCCCCATCGGCGTCATCACCTTGCCCACCTTTTACGGTCCGGACGGCTCGGCCGGCGGCCCGGACTCGGAGCAAACGTCCGCCACCGGCGACGTCGCCAAACTGATCGCGCAAATGCAGGCCGCCGGAATCAAGGGGCTCGTTCTCGACTTGCGTCGCAACGGCGGGGGTCTGCTCTCCGAGGCAATCGATCTGACGGGACTCTTCATCCAGCGTGGACCGGTGGTGCAGGTGCAATCCTACTACCGCGAAATCAAGGTCGATGAGGACGAGGATCCTCGGATCGCCTACAGTGGTCCGCTGGCCGTGCTGGTTTCGCGCTTCAGTGCCTCCGCCTCCGAAATCGTGGCTGGCGCGCTGCAGAACTATGGTCGCGCCGTCGTAGTCGGAGACAGCTCCACCCACGGCAAGGGCACCGTCCAGACCGTCGTGGAGATGCGCAATGTCATCCCTTCGCTCGCTCGCGCCCCGGTCAAGACCGGCGCGGCGAAATTCACGGTGCAGAAATTCTACCTGCCGAGCGGATCGTCCACGCAGCTGAAGGGTGTCATCCCCGACATCACCCTCCCCTCGATCGACGACTACCTGCCGATCGGAGAGAAAGACCTGCCGCACGCGTTGGTCTGGGACGAGATTCCTTCGAGCTTTTTCGACGGCAAACCCCTGGCCCCCTCGGTGCTATCCCCGCTGCGTGATTCAAGCGTGGCGCGCCAGCAGCAGTTGGAGGAATTTTCCTACCTGCGGAAGTCGATCGACTTCTTCAAATCCAAGCAGGAACAGAAGCAGGTTTCTCTCAATCTCGAGGAGCGTCGTCGTCAAAAGGAAGTCGACGATGCCTTCAAGAAGGAGATGGATGCGGAAAAGGCCCGTCTGGCCCAGAACGACTTCAAGTTCCGCGAGTTCCTGCTCGCTCCCCCGCCTCCTCCCCGGATCAAGGCGGCCCCGTCCCCGGACGATGTGGACGACCCGACGGAGTTGAGCACGGACGACGACAACGCGCGTTATGGGAAGATGGATGTGCATCTGCGCGAGAGTCTGCGTGTGCTGGCCGACGCTCTCGCGCTCGGAAAACAGCGGGAACTCTGGACCGGCGACACCGCTCCGCTCACCGCTCACATCAGCAAGAAGGGCGGAAGTCCTCTTGTTCGATGACTTCGGCCCTCGTCCTCCTGCCGGAAGGATTTGAAGAACTGGAGGCGGTCGCGCCCATTGATGTGCTGCGTCGCGCCGGGGTCGATGTGGTTGTGGCCGGCCTCACCGCCAATCCCCTCGTCACCGGTCGCTGCGGCATGACGCTGCGGGTCGACACCCCGCTCGACGGGGTTCCCGCCGTGCGGATCTTCGATTTGTTGCTCCTGCCCGGTGGCCCCGGCGTCAAATTGCTCCGTGCAGATGCCCGGGTCAAAGCCCGGGTCGTGGCTCAATACACAGCGGGTCGTTGGCTGGCAGCGATTTGTGCTGCTCCAACGGTCCTCGGCGACGCCGGGCTGCTCGCTGGCCGACGCTACACGTGCCATCCGTCGGTAGCCGCGGAGTTGCCCGATCGTCTGGCGGATGAGCGGGTGATGGTGGACGGCTCGATCATCACCTCCCGCGGCGCCGGCACGGCGATTGACTTTGGGCTCGTGCTGGCGGGTCTGCTCGTTTCCCCGGCGCAACGCGACGAGGTGGCTCGCGCCATCTGCGCCTGAGGGCCGACTCCCGATCCTTTCTCCCTGCGCGGGTGGGTGATCAGCGCCCAGGTCGGCGCTGGGCAAGTCCGGTTCCCTGCCAGCCGCTTCCGGATCTGCTTTTCCCCGGGGGCGTACTTTTACTGCATCGGAAGCAAAGGGTTGCCTGATCCTCCGGGCTGGATTCGGATCAGCCACATCGGCACCACCGCCGGCCCAGGTACCTCCGGCCATGATTCCCCCCTTTCCTTGCGCTTCGAGCGTTGGCGCCTCGTAGTCCCGACGTCTCGCCATGTGTGGAATCGCCGGAATCTTCAGCACCCGTGTTTCTCCCGCCGACCGCGTCGCGAGAGTCGAACGGATGTGTGCCGCCTTGGTTCATCGGGGACCGGATGAGGGGGGCCAGATCACGCGTGGACCGATGACGTTGGGGGTCCGCCGGCTGGCGATCATTGACCCGCAGGAAGGGCATCAACCGTGGCAAAGCGATGACGCTCGATACACCCTGGTGTTCAATGGAGCTCTGCTCAATTTCCGCGAACTGCGCACGGAACTCGAATCCCACGGACGCGCCTTCCGGACCGAGTGTGATACGGAGGTCGTGCTGGCGTCCTTTCTGCATTGGGGCGAAGCGTGCTACGCTCGCTTTCGCGGCATGTTCGCCTTTGCCGTGTGGGACGATTTCGCCCAGACGCTGGTCCTGGTCCGGGACCCGTTCGGCATCAAACCCCTTTACGTTCGCACGTCCTCCCCCGGCCATGACTTGGAGTTTGCCTCCGAAATCCGGGCCTTGCGGCAGGGCTGCAACGATCTCGAGATCGATCCTCAGGCCGTGGAAGACGCGCTGGCGTTTCTGGCGGTCCCGGCCCCTCGCACCGTTTACCGGGGAGTGACCAGCCTGCTCCCCGGGGAATGCGCCCGCTGGAAGGGCGGTCGGCTCGAACGGGTGCGTTTCTGGGATTTTTCGCGACGCGACCGGAGTCACTCCGCCTGCACCGACGGAGAGGAGTTCACCGGCCAACTCCGCCAGCGGCTGGCCGACTCTGTCCGCGCTCACCTGATTGCGGATGTGCCCGTCGGCTTTTTTCTCTCCGGGGGTCTCGACTCCACCTCCCTCGTCGCCCTGGCCACCCAGGCCGCCACCGCGCCCGTCCGGAGTTTCTCGGTTGGTTTCGACGAGCCCGGATACTCGGAGAGTGAGCCCGCCGCCGCGGCTGCCCGGCACCTGGGCTGCGACCACCAGACGCTGGTCGTCAGTGGTGCGCGACTGGCCCGCGATCTTGAGCGCATCCTCGCCGCGATGGATCAACCCACGGGAGATGCCATCAATACGTTTTACGCCAGCGAAGCCGCCCGGGCCGGAGGCGTCCGGGTCGTGCTCTCCGGACTGGGAGCGGACGAACTCTTCGGCGGTTACGGATCCTTTCGCGAACTGCCGCAGCTGGCGACGTGGCAGGCGTGGTGGCGGTGGATTCCCGCTCCCATTCGTCGCGCGATGGCCCGGGTGATGGGCCGAGGATCGATGCGCAGCCAAAAGCTGTGGGACTGTTTTGCCGCCACCCGCGACCCCAACGACCTCGCCGCCACCTCGCGTCGCGTCTGGTCGCGCCAAGCGGTGCGGCTCCTGACGGGCCGGCCGGGCGGCTCCACCCTGCACCCCGCTCACGCCGCGTTGCGCTCGGCCTTGTCGGACGCGGATTCCTTCGAGAGACTCTCCGCATGGGAGTTGCAGACCTACATGTCGGACGTGCTCTTGCGCGACGGCGATGTCATGTCGATGCATCACTCCCTCGAACTGCGGGTGCCCTTCGTCGACCGTCCCTTGATCGAGTGGCTCTGGTGCCAGCCGAGTGCCTGGCGCAACACCCCCGCACAACCGAAATCCGCCTTGGCCAAGGCGGTCGCCGATCTGCTGCCCCCGGGCGTGGCCGGACGGCCCAAGTGGGGCTTCACCGTGCCGATGGACACGTGGATGCGCCGAGATCTGCTTCCGTTCCTCGAGGACACGTTCAGCGCGGAGAGCGTCCGCAAGAGCGGTTTCTTCGAAGTCGCCGCCGTCCAGACCGCATGGACGCGCTTCCGTCGCAGCCGGGACAGCCGCGGCTGGTCACGACTCTGGAGTCTGGCCGTGCTGCTCACCTTTCTCAACCGGGAGGGCTCGCGATGAAGGTGGTGCTCCTGTGCCCCGAACTGTACGCCAGTCGTGGCGGCATCGCACGCATGTTGCAGCTCTACCTTCGAGCCCTGGCTGAGGATGCCGGTACCACCGCACTCGAAGTCTGTACGCTCAACGACCCTCAGGACTCCTCCCGCCACGAGCCCGGCGGGACCGGCCGCGCACCGGTCAACTGGCTCGCGGCCGGGCGCAGTCGTCTGCGGTTTTTGCTTCACACGCTGCGGGCGTCGCGTGGGGCCCGTCGCCTGATTTGCGGTCATGTGCACCTGCTTCCCGTGGCCCGCATCGCGCGCGGGTTCAATCCGCACCTGGCCGTCTACCTCGTGGCTCATGGCATCGAAGTCGATGGTCCAACGCGGCCGCTGGTGCGCTGGGCGCTGAACGGCACGACCGGCATCTGGTGTGTCAGCGAGGACACGCGCGCCCGCCTCCTCGCCCGCCTTCCCGGGCTGAGGGCGTCACGGATCCGGGTGCTGCCCAATGCGCTCGACCCGGCGGTTTTCCCCGACCCCGGCGCCCCGGCGCCGAAGCGCACGCCGGTGGCGGACCCTGTCATTCTTTCCGTTTCGCGGCTGGATCCACGGGAGCCCTACAAGGGAATCGAACTCCTGCTCCACGCCGTCGCCCTGGCTCGCACGGACGAACCCGCCCTCCGCCTGCGCATCGTGGGAGAGGGCGCGGATCGGGATCGGTTGCGCGGCGTAGCGCAAACCCTCGGACTGGACGACGCGGTGGACTTCACCGGCTCACTCGATGACAAGGCGCTCCGGTCGGAATACGAGCGCTGCCGGATTTTTGCCCTGCCCAGCACCCGCGAAGGTTTCGGCCTGGTCTTTCTCGAAGCCATGGCGCATGGCAAACCCTGTGTGGGAGTCCGCGCCGGCGCGGTGCCCGAGTTGGTGGATTCCGACTCCGGACTACTGGCGCCCCCGGACGACGCTCCCGCGCTGGCCACCGCCCTGCTCACCGCCCTGCGACGCCCGTGGGACGCCGCGCGGATCCGCGCGCGCGCCGGGCACTTTTCCTTTTCCGCCTTCCGCCAGCGTCTGGCGCAGGCCTACTGAACCATGGCTGCACCGGTGGAAGACCTGCTGATCGAGGCCGGACGCGCCGACCGGCACTATGTGCGGGATCTCTGGCGTTATCGGGAGTTGCTGGGGTTCCTCGCCTGGCGCGACATCAAGGTGCGCTACAAACAGACCGCCATGGGCGTGCTCTGGGTGATCATCCAGCCCACGGTCCAGACGATCCTGCTCACGTTTGTCTTCAGCAAACTCGCACGCATGCCCTCGGGTTCGCTGCCTTACGTGGCGGTGGTGCTGGCCGGGCAGATTGCCTGGATGCTCTTTTCCTCCGCCTTCATCGGCGCCGGAAACAGTCTGACGTCAAACACCCACCTGGTCGGCAAGGTCTATTTTCCCCGGTTAATCCTCCCGCTCTCGGCGCTCGGCGTCGCCCTGGTCGACTGCCTGGTGCTGCTGGCCCTCACACTGCCCTTCGCCCCCCTGGCCGGCATCGGGCCCACCTGGCGCTGGGCGTTTCTGCCCCTGTTCATGGCGGCCGCCCTCGCCCCGGCCATCGGGGCGGGCCTCTGGATCGGTGCCCTCACCGTCAAGTATCGGGATTTTCGTTTCATCACGCCGTTCCTGCTCCAGATCGGCATGTTTGTGACCCCGGTGGGATTCAGCACCCAGTTCCTCCCGAGCTGGCGCGAGCTGCTCGCCCTCAATCCGCTCACCGGGGTGGTCGAGGGATTTCGGTGGTGCCTGCTGGGTGAACAACAGGAACTCTTTCTTCCCAGTCTTGTTTCCTCCGGCGTGATCAGCGCCATCCTGATCGTTTCCGGTCTGTGGTACTTCCGCCGGACCGAGCGTCAGTTTGCCGACATCCTCTAGCCGTGGACTCCGACGCCGACATCGTCATCCAGGCCCGCGGGCTCGCCAAGCACTACCGGATTGGCCGGGCGCCGCGCCATGACACGCTGCGAGACGCGGTCGCCGACCGGGCCCGCCGGCTGTGGCGGAGCCTGACACCGGCCCGCGGCTCCGACGCTTCGTCGGGGAGCGAGGACTTCTGGGCCCTGCAGGACGTTTCCTTCAGCATCCGTCGCGGGGAGGTGGTGGGCATCGTGGGTCGCAACGGTGCGGGCAAAAGCACGCTGTTGAAGGTGCTGGCGCGCATCACCGAACCCACGCGGGGTTCGGTCTCCATCCGCGGTCGGGTGGCTTCCCTACTCGAGGTGGGCACCGGGTTTCATCCCGAACTGACCGGTCGCGAGAACATCTATCTGAATGGCGCGGTCCTCGGCATGCCGCGCGCGGAGATCCGCCGCAAATTCGACGAGATCGTCGCCTTCTCCGAGGTCGAGCGCTTCCTCGACACCCCGGTGAAGCGGTATTCGAGCGGCATGTACGTACGGCTCGCCTTCTCGGTCGCGGCGCATCTGGAGCCCAACATCCTGATCGTCGACGAAGTGCTCGCCGTGGGTGATCTGCAGTTTCAGCAAAAGTGCCTCGGCAAAATGCGCGAGGCGACGCTCAACCAGGGTCGCACCGTGCTCATCGTCAGTCACCAGATGGAGTCCATCCTGCGGCTGTGCGACTCCGCTCTTCTGCTTTCCGGCGGCCGGGTGGAATTCGCCGGTTCCCCCATGGAGGCGGTCGCCCGTTACACACAGGTGGGCGGTCGGTCGCCGCGCGCGGTCGACTGTCGGACCCTCGAGCGGCCCGCCTGGGCGGGAGGACGCGTCACGATCCGCAGCCTGGAGCACCTCGACACGGCGTCGCCCGCGTGGTCGGTTCCGTTCGGCGGCTCGCTCGACTTTGTCTGCGAACTCGCCGGGACGAATCCTGAAACGCCCTGCGAAGTCTTTCACGCCTGGTTTTCGCCGGCGGGGCTGGAGGTGGCCGCAGTGCAGTCACCGGCCTTCTCCTTCGCCTCCGGACGGGCGGGAGTACGTGTCCGCAGTCACCTGCAAAACATCCGGCTCACGCCCGGCGCCTACACGCTCAATGTGGGCGTCCGGGCCGGCGGGCGCATGGAGGATTTCATCGAAACGGTCGTGCGCATCGATGTGCTTCCGACCGCCGAGTCCATCACCCGGCATGCCGAGGCCTACCGCGCCTTCTATGTGCCGGAAGCCGATTTCCGCGTGGAGTGACGACGCTCCGCCGCCTTTTACCATGCCCCTGAGCAACCCCGAACACGTCCCCGCGGTCCTGCACTTCGTCCAGGCCTGCCGTCCGCGGTCGATCCTCGATGTCGGCATCGGCACGGGCAGCTACGGGCTTCTGCTGCGGCAGAGTCTGGATATCGGGTATGGTCGTATCCAGAAAAGCACGTGGGAGGTGACGATTGAGGGTGTGGAACTTTTCGAACCCTATCGCAATCCGGTCTGGGACTTCGCCTACAACCGGGTCTTGTCCGGTGACATCCGTGACCTGCTGCCCGGACTTGGCTCCTACGACCTGATTCTCTGCAACGATGTGCTCGAGCACTTCCCCCGCGCGGAAGCGCGGGCGCTGGTCCTTTCGCTGCAGCAACGCGGGCGAGTCCTGCTGGCCACGACCCCGAATCGCGAGTTCCCGCAGGGAGCGTGGGGCGGCAACGAGGCCGAGCGTCACCACTGTCTGCTCGGACGGGACGATTTCGGCGGGCTCGTGGCGGAGGTCGTCACGGGAATCACGAGCTGCTTTGTCTGCACCCGGCACGAAGACCTCGTCTACCCGCTGCTGCTGGCCGCCGACCGCTGCCCGTCCATCGCGCCGGCCCGCCCACTCCACCCCTGGGTGCGCCTGCGGCGCAAATGGCGTCAATGGCGGCTCCGCCACCCATGAACGTCGCCTCCGCCCGTTTCGCCCTGCTCGTGCCGTGCAAGGACGGGGCCCGCTTTCTCCCGCGGCTGTTTGCCTCGGCCTCGGCGCAGACGCGTGCGTTCGACGAGATCGTCGTCTTCGACGACGGCAGCAGCGACGGTTCATCCGACGTCGCCCGGTCCTTTGGCGCGCGGGTGATCCGGTCATCGGTCAATGTCGGGCCGGCCGCCGCGCGCAACCGGCTGGCCGAGTCCAGTACCTGCGAGTGGCTGCATTTTCACGATGCCGATGACGAACTCGATCCTCGTTATCTGGAACGCGTGAGCGCGGTGGCGGACGACGACACCGATCTGATTCTCTGCGACATGCTCTGGCTTGAGGAAGCCACGGGCCGGGTCGACATCCGCTGGACCTACGACGCGACCGCCCTCGCCCGCGATCCCGCGTCCTACCTGATCGTCAATCCGGTCGGTGGCATCAACGGACTCTACCGTCGACGGACGCTGGTGGAGTCAGGGGGCTTCGAGGAATCGCTAAGGTATTGGGAGGACCTCGACCTTCACCTTCGTCTCGCCCAGCGCGGTGTTCGCACCCGAATCCTGAATGAGTCCCTCGTCACCGCCCACCGGCGCGAATCGAGTCACAGCAACGCGAACCTTCGCGCCGTCTGGCTCGCCAAACTCGGCCTGCTGGAGCGGATGCTTCCGTCCGCCGCGCCGCGGCTGCGGGCGACCCTGGCGGACGAGGGTGAACGCATCGCCCACCGGCTCGCCGCACTCGGGCACTGGCGCGATGTGCCGGCCGCGTTGTCCCTGTGCCAACGCGCGGGCGGAAATCCACCGTCAACCCACAGTCCGGGACTACGGTTGCTCAAACGCGTATTGCCCTCGACCGTGACCTTTGGTCTGCAGGCCCGCCTGCGTCACCACCTCGCGCGATGACCACGCCCGCCCTCGCCGTCGTGCTTCCGACCCGCAATCCCGACCGAGCCCGGCTCGCCGAGGTGCTGGCGGCCCTGCGCGTCCAGGTTCCCCCGGCGGGGGGCTTCGAACTCTGCGTGGTCGACAACGGTTCCTCCCCGCCGCTGACCGCCCTCGAGGTGGCGGCGGGGGGGACCGTCCAACTGCTCACCGAACCCCGGGCGGGGTTGATCGACGCCCGTTTGCGCGGCGTATCCGCCACCACCGCACCGTTGCTGGTGTTCATGGATGACGACACCGTTCCCGCCCGCGACTACCTGGTGCAGGCCGCCGCCTTCATGGACGCCCACCCGCGCATGGCGACCGCCGGCGGCCGAATTCACCCGCGTTTCCTCGCCCCGCCCCCGGACTGGCTTCCTGATTTCACCTGGGCGCTGGCGGTTCGGGATCACGGTCCGGTCCCCTTGGAATGGTCGGCACAGTCGGGAGGTCCACTGCCCGTCTGGACGCCCATCGGCGCGGGTCTCGTGGCCCGGAGGGCGGCCTTGGTCCCAGGCTATGTGCGGCACCTTGAACGCAACCGGGCCGCGGTCGAACGCAGGTCCTGGCGCGGCCCTCCCTTGGGAGGAGTCGAGGACAAGGATCTTGTGCTCCAGACGCTCCGCGCCGGCTGGACCACCGGCTACACACCGAGTTTGTCACTGACACACGTTCTTCCGGCATCGCGGCTGCAGTTCGCCTACCTCGACACCTTGGTGCCTTCCCTGCAATCGCTCTGGGCCCAGACCCTGCACGCCCATGGTTTTGATCTCCATCGGCCCGTCTCTCCCGCGACGCTTCCCTTTCGCCGGGCGAAGGCCTGGTTCGTTTTTCGCTCCTGGCGTTCTCCCGCCCATCGCTTGCGGTGGCGGTCGACCTGCGGCTATCTCGAAGGTCTGGCCGCCGTGTTCCGCGCCCCGGATCGCTATGCAAGCGAGTCAGACCCACACTAGCTCCGCGCCGAGTTGCCGTTCCATCCTCCCTGTGTTTTCTCCTCACCCGTCCGTCCCTGTCCCGGTCAGCCTGCTCATCCCGTGCTTTCAATCCGCACGCGATCTGCCGAACGTGGTGGAAGCGGCGCGCGCCCAGACCACTCCGTTTGCGGAGATCCTGGTTTATGACGACGCCAGCACGGATGGCACCGCCGAGGTCGCCCGTTCCCTCGGGCTGGCGGTGGAAATCGGCGCGGACCACCTGGGAATGGGGCACGCCTGCAACCGGCTGGTGGCGCAGGCGAAAGCCGACTGGGTGTATGTGCACGAGCCGGGGGTCGAACTCTCGACTGCCTTCGTGAGCGAACTCCAGGTCGCCTGCAGCGCGCGTCATGATGTCATGCTCATCCCGGATGCCCCCCTGGATTCGGAGCGCCACAGAACCCCACTGTCGCCCGAACCGACGCCTGCGCCCCTCGATCTCGTCGAGCGCTGGCTGGTGCAGGGCGCACCGATGTCGACCGCGGTTTTCAATCGCGATCGCTGGCTGGTGATGGGCGGTTGCGACCCGCGGTTGTCCGCATGGAGCGCCGCCGACCTGCTGATTCGACTGGCCCTCGACGGGGCGGCCTTCACCACGATGCCCTCCCGACAGGTGGGCGAGAGCCCGCCCCGTGCAACGGGTCGCGACCGTCTGCTCTTTCTGGAAAAGCAGGCCTCCGATCCACGACTGGCCCGGTTTCGCCCCGTACTCGCCGCCCTGGCCGAGTCCACCGCAGTCGCCTCCATTGAAGAGCGCGACCTCTCCGCCGCCGCCGCCGCGGTCCGTCTCGCCCAACGGCTGGGATCCCGCCCGCCTTCGAGTCGGAGGCCAGCCTGGTCACTGCTACGTCCCTGGGTGCCAGGCCTTGCCCTTCTCCGCCTGCAAACCTGGTGGCGTCGCACCCGGAGCGACCGCCGCGAGGCGGGCCCGGTTGAAACCGCCTGACCGTTCATGCGTTTGTCCGTCATCCTTCCGACCCACAATCCCGACCGGACGCGGCTGCGCCGGACGCTGGCCGCGCTGCGCGCGCAAACGCTGCCGGCGGCGCAGTGGGAGTTGGTCCTGGTGGACAATGCGTCGCACCCGGCGGTTGACCCCGCCACCCTGGCCGACGTCTGGCCGGACAACGGTCGGCGGATCCTCGAGGCAGTGCCGGGACTGACCCGCGCCCGGATCGCCGGACTGCGCGCCACCGCCGGAGAGCAGGTGGTGTTCGTCGACGATGACAATGTGCTCGCCGCGGACTACCTGGCTGAAAGTATCCGACTCCTAGACACGCACCCCACGGTCGGCGCCGCCGGGGGCCGGTCGCGGCCCTCGTTCGAACGCCCCCCGCCCCCCTGGACCGAGGAGTTCTTCGGACTGCTCGGCCTGCGCGATCTGGGTGAGGCACCGCAGATCGAGGCCGGTGTCCGCGCGCAACCCGGGGTTCGGGTCGACTATCCCCGCTGCGCGCCGATCGGCGCGGGGCTCGTCCTGCGGCGGGTCGCTGCGCAACCCTGGCTTGAACGCTTGGAACGGGAAGGCGGCGGGAATGTCCTCGTGCCCGATCGGCGCGGGGACGCGCTGACGTCGGGTGGCGACAACGATCTGGTCTTTTCCCTCGTCCGCGCGGGATTTGGAGTCGGCTATTTTCCGTCGCTCGTGCTCACCCACCTGATCCCGACGCGACGGCTTGAGCCCGCCTACCTCGGCCGCCTCAACCGCGGAATACAACGCTCGTGGGTCCACGTGCTCGCCCGGCATGACGCCTGCCCCTGGCCGTCCCTGGCCCGGGAAACCCTCTGGCTCCGGCAGGCCCGCGCCTACTGGCGCAGCCGCGCCTGGATGTCTGCCGCCCACCACGTCCGGTGGCAGGGACTCTGCGGTCGGTTCGAGGGCCAGGCCGATCTGCGGGCAGGGATCGGAGGCGGTTCACCATGAAACCGGCTCACCCACGCACGTCGTGGTTTCGGCCGGGTCGCCTGCTCTACCGGTGTTGGTATCAGCCGCTCGGCTGGTGCGAACGTAGCTGGCGCGAAGGCGGACCGCTGGAACAATGGCGGACCCTCCGTGGTCGCCGGGCCATGGCCGCCGCGGCCCAGCGGCTCACACCCTGCGCGGTCACCCCGCCGCTTCCCGGATCTCCGGCCGTGTTTTTGCTCACCGGGGCCGCTTTCTGGGAACAGACGGCCTTCTGCCTTCGCTCGCTGCAACAGGCGACGCCCGACGTGGCCTGGCCGGTGGGCGTGATCGACGATGGCACGCTGCCAGAGACTCCGCGCTTGGCGCTGGAACGCGCCTTCCCTGGTTTGACCGTGTACTCCGCCCCCCGGACGGAAGCCGCCCTCGATCGCACCCTGCCGGCGGGTCGTTTTCCCACCCTGCGTTCGCACCGTCTCGCGTACAAGCACCTGCGCAAACTGACGGATCCGCACGCGCTTCACGCGGGGTGGAACCTGGTGCTGGATTCGGACATGCTTTTCTTTTCACGCCCGGACGAGCTTGTGTCCTGGCTCCGCGCACCGGAAGCGCCGCTGGTGATGACCGATGTCGCCAACGCGTACGGCTACGCTCCGGACGTGCTCGTCTCGCTCGCAGGTGTCGCGCCGCCGTCACGTATCAACGTCGGCATCACGGCCCTGGACGCCGCCCGCCTGGACTGGAGCCGGATCGAACGCTGGACCTACACCTTGTTGCGCGAGCACGGCTCAAGCTACTTCCTCGAACAGGCGCTGGTCGCGCTGCTCCTCGCCGGGCGCCCGTTCCTCCAGCTCGACGGCGCCCGCTACCGGGTGCGACCGGACGAGGCGGAAATCGCCCGACCGGACGCGATCCTGCATCACTATGTCGCCCTGTCGAAGCGCGACTACTTCCGCCACGCCTGGAGGCGCTTCGCATGACCGCCTCCCCCTCCCCCTCGCACCCGCCGCCGCGGTCCTCCCTCATCCGGGTCGGGGTGACCACCTTTCAGCGCCCGGTGTTGCTGGCGCGGGCGCTCGCCTGCCTTCGGAACCAGACGCACCGCGACTGGATCGCCACGGTGTACAACGACGATCCACTCGATCCATCGCCGGCGCGTCTGGTGGCGGAGCTGGGCGACTCCCGGATACACTGCATCACAGCCACCTCCCGTCTCGGTCCGGTCCGCGCGTTCAACGCGGCCTACACTGAGGGCGATGAACCCTACTTCGCTCTGCTCGAGGACGACAATACGTGGGATCCGGATTTCCTCACCCGACTGCACGCGACCCTCGCCGCGCATCCTTCCGCCGCCGCCATCGGCTGCCAGCAACGCGTCATGGAGGAGGCTGACGACGGCTCGTGGCGGGAAACCGGAGCCCTCGTCCAGGCGGCGTCCGTTCCCACGTTGTCACCGTCCGTTCACACCTTGGAGTGGGGCGGGCATGCCCTCGCCACGGGCGCCACGCTGTCGAATGGCGCGCTGTTGATTCGCCGGGCGCTCGCACCGTCACTGCTCACCCCTGAGGACCTGCCCTTCGCCGGCGTGGAAGCCGTGCGTCAACGCCTGCTGCCCCATCCGCTGCTCTACCTGCCGGAAACGCTCGCCTCATTCGCCCGCACGCGGACGACCGCCCGGGCCGGAGATGGACACCGTTGGGGCGCGCTGCAGACGCTCCTCCTGGCCACGTTTGTGCGCCATGCCTGCATGTCGCCCTCCGCCCTCAACGGGCTCTGGGACCAGTGGCGGCGGCAGACACCCGCGCCCACCCACCTCGCCCTGCACGCCGGCCTGAGCTGCCCGGGCTGTCGTCACCTGCTCGCCCACGCTCGCATCACCGACTGGCTCCGGTTTGTCCGCACCGTGCTCGGTCGCCCCGCCGGCGCGTGGGCCTGCCTGCGCGCCCGGAGACGCCATGCCGACTGGTGGTCGCTGCTTGACCGGGCCACCGCACTTCGTTTTGCCGAGGCCGCACACGGATGAACGCGCCACGTGTCAGCATCCTCATTCCCTGCCGCAACGCCGAGCGCTGGCTGGCGACGGCGGTGGAATCGGCCCTCGCCCAACGGGCGGTGGCCTGCGAGGTCATTGTCGTCAATGATGGTTCCACCGACCGTTCGGGTGACATCGCTCGCCGCTACACGCCGGCCGCCGTGCGCGTCCTCGACCAGCCCGCCCGGGGCGCGGCGGCGGCCCGCAATCGTGCCCTCGCCGCGAGCTCCGGCGCCTGGGTCCAGTTTCTCGACGCCGACGACGCGCTGGATTCCGACAAGATCGCCCGCCAGCTCGATGTCCTCGCCCGCGCTCCCGCGGACACTGTGGCCAGCGCCTCTTGGGGGCGCTTTGCGGCGGACCAGTCCCCGGCCAGCGCCGTCTTCGCCGACGCCGCCGTGGAACGCGACTTCGCCCCGGCCTGGGAATTCCTCGCGCACCACGCCAGCACGGGCGACATGATGCACCCGGCCGCCTGGCTCTGTCCCCGCGAACTTCTGCTGCGCGCCGGACCGTGGGACGAGACCCTCACCCTCAACGATGACGGCGAATACTTCGCCCGAGTGCTTCGGCTTGCCACCGCCGTGCGATTCGTGCCCGGCGCCCGGACCTTCTACCGCTCTGCGCTCCCGGGCAGCCTGAGTCGCGCCCGCGGTCGCGCCGCCATGGTCTCCCTGCACAGGGCGGTCGAACGCATGGCCGGCGAACTGCTCGCGACCGGCGACTCTCCCCGTATCCGGCAGGCACTGTGCGATTTTTGGGAACGCACCCGGTTTGAGCTCTATCCCGAGGCACCGGATCTCAGCGACGACGCCGCGGCGCGAGCCCGCCGCTGGGGCCGACCCCGCGTGACCTTTGTCTGCGGCCCGCGCTTGCGCTGGGTCGCGCGGCTGGGCGGTTGGAAACTGGCGCGTCGCCTGCAGCGCCACCGGCAAGCTCCATGAGCCCGACCCGCGCCACCCTCTGCCTGGTCACGCCCCACCACCTCGCCAACAATCCCCGGGTGGTCAAGGAGGCGTGTGCGCTGTACGAAGCGGGATACCCGGTGACCGTGGTCGCCGGACGCCACGATCCCCGACTCGATCCGGTCGACCTGGAGCTGGCCTCACGTCACCGCTGGACCTTGGTCCGGGTCGACCTCACCCGCCGGGCGGCCACGCTGGCGCCGGAACTGATGCACCGCAGCGCCCGATTTCTGATCCGCATCCGTCCCGGCCTGGCCACGGCGCCCGGTCTCGCCGCGCTCGCGCATCACCGGGCTTCCCGTGCTCTGGCCGCGACCGCGCACCGCTGCGCCGCCGATCTCTACATCGGGCACACCGCCGCGGGTCTGGCGGCGGCCGGTGTCGCCGCGCTCCGGCGCGCAGCGCGCCTCGGTTTCGATGCCGAGGATTTTCATCCCGAAGAGACGCGGGAGGTGATCGAGGATCCCGTGCTGCGCGCCACGCTTGCCACGATCGAACGCCGGTGGTTGCCCCGCTGCGCGCACCTGACCGCCGCCTCCCCCTTGATTGCACGCGCCTACGCCGACGCGTACGGTATCGATCTGCCCACCACCGTGCTCAATGTCTTTCCCCGCCGCGAGGCGCCGGCGGCGCCGCGGGCCCGGCCGCCGGGATACGTGGGACGGCGCCTCTACTGGTACTCCCAGACGATCGGCCCGGGGCGCGGTCTTGAGCCCCTCCTGTCGCTGCTCGGCCAGGGTGGATACATCGGGACCGTCGCCCTGCGCGGCCGTCCGGTCGAGGGTTATCTCGACCACCTGCGCGCCCACGCCCGCGCGGCAGGCTTCACCGGCGAGATCGAGGCCCTGCCGCTGGCCGCGCCCCACCAGCTGGTGACGCTGGCGCTCGACCACAGCGTCGGACTCGCCTTGGAGGAACGCACCCCGCGCAACCGGGACCTTTGCCTGACCAACAAACTGTTCACCTACCTGCTCGCCGGCCTGCCTGTGGTGCTCTCCCGCACCCGCGCCCAGGAGGCGATCGCGGCGGAGTGCGGCGACGCCGCCCACTTGCTTGACGCCACGCCCGGCCCCGAATCGGCCGCCCGCCTTGTGGCCTGGCTGCTGGATCCCGCCGGCCAGGTGCGCGCCCGCGCCCGCGCCTGGGAGCTGGGACAGCAGCGGTTCTGTTGGGAGGTGGAACAGCACGCCCTGCTCGCAGCCGTGCAGGCGGCCCTCCGCCGCCCCGGAACGGAAATGAAGCAGCCATGAAACGACTCCTGCTCGTTTCCCCGCACTGGCTGCCCGCCAGCACTCCCGATCTGCAACGGATCCGGCTGAGCCTGCCGCACTACCGCGCCCATGGCTGGGAACCCATCGTCCTCGGTGTCGATGCGCGCGACGTGGAGGGAGCCCTGGAACCGGAGCTGACTCCCTCCGTGCCGGCGGATATCGCCGTCCACCGTTGTCGCGCGCTGCCCGTGGCCCTGACCCGCAGGTTCGGATTGGGCAACCTCGGCTGGCGCTGCCTGCCGGAGCTGATGGCAACGGGAGAACGAATCATCCGCCGGGAACGGATTGATCTGGTGATGTTCTCGACGACCCAGTTTGTCACCTTGCTCGCGGCCCGTACCTGGCGCGAGCGCACCGGGGTCCCCTACGTCGTCGACCTGCAGGACCCCTGGCGCACCAGCGACTACGAATTGCCAGGCGCTCCCCGTCCACCCGGAGGCCGAAAATACCAGTTCGCCCGGCTCGTCGCCTGGGCGCTGGAGGAAGCCACGTTTCGCCACGCCGCCGGGTTTCTCAGCGTATCCGACATTTACCTAACTACCCTGCGCGAGCGGTATGCCTGGATGCGCCGGCGTGCGTCGGCCTGCATCCCGTTCGGCGCGAGTCCCGATGACTTTGCCCTGGCGCGCCGACAGCCGCGCAGTCCCGACGAGGGCCTCTCGCGTGCGGCCGGCGAGGTCCACCTCGTGTCCACCGGCGCCGCGGGCCCCATGCTCTCGGGCGCCGTTCAACGCCTGTTCCACGCCGTGAGGGACTTTCGGAAGCGCCAGCCAACCGCGGCGGCCCGGCTCCGGTTTCACTTCATCGGCAGCCAGTACGCCCCGGCCGGCGCGGCCACCTGCCAGATCCTGCCCGTGGCGGCGACTTTTGGCGTTGAGGACCTCGTGACCGAGGTCCCGCACCGGATCGGCTACCTGGCCGCGCTGCGCCGGCAGGAACAGGCGGACGGCCTGTTGCTGCTGGGCTCCCACGATCCGGCCTATGTGCCCTCGAAACTGGCGCCCTACCTGATTTCCGGACGACCCCTCCTCGCCCTCGCGGCCGCGTCCGGACAGCTCCAACAGCGCCTCGACGAGCTCGGCGCGGGCTGTGCGGTGCCCTGGTCACCGGCCGCGCCACTCGATGCCACCGTGCCGGAGATCAGCCGCTTCCTGGAGGACGCCCTCCGGGGATTTGCTCCGCCCGGACGCTGGACGCCTCCGGTGGCGGCCGCGCACCTGCACTACGGCGCGGCCGCGCTTACGGCGCAACAGTGCCGCTGGTTTGACCAGATCTGCCCGCGGAGCCACGCTGCTTCGCGGCACGAGCTGACATGATCTCCGACCCTCCGTCCCCACCCCGGCCCGACCCGGCGCCCGATCTGCCGGCGCCCACCTCGGTCCAGACCTGGACGGACCGTCAGTCCAGCGTGCTTTTTCGCAGCGGGGTGATCGGCACGCTCGTCCTGCTGGCCTACTTTGCCGTGGTCGCCCAGGTCGAGGACCCCCTGCACCGTTACCAAGGTCTGACCATGATCGTGCTGTCGCTGCTGCCGGGACTGGCGTGGGCGCGCCGGCCGGACACGGCGTTTCCGATGTTTCAAACCTTCATGATGACGGGGCTCAACAGCTTCGCCATTCCGCTGCTCGCCGGCCACGAGCAACTCGTCCGCTACCCGCCGGAGAGCGTCAGTGCCGCCGCCTGGGGGGTCATTCTCTTTCAGGTCACCGCACTGCTCGCCTACCGCACCGTCCCGGGCATCCCGCGCACCACCCGCGCCTGGACCACCCCTCTGTTTGAGGGACGGATCGAACCTCACCTTCGGCTGGGCATGACCGTGACCACGCTCTACACCGGCGTGGCCGCCTTCACCCCCTGGATCCCGACCGAGATCAACAGCGTGCTGCGAGCGGTCTGTTTCGGGGTCGGCACACTCTGCACGTTCCTGCTCAGCCGTTCGTGGGGCACGGGCGAGTTGCATCAGCGGGACCGCATCGCGTTCACCGTGTTGCTGACGGCACAGGCGGTCTTTCTCTTTTCCACGCTGTTTCTCGTCGGTGGACTTTCCCTGCTCGTGCTCGCCCTGCTCGGCTACGTCACCGGCGCCCGACGGCTGCCCATCGTGCCATGCCTGCTCATCTTCGCCAGCATGGCGGTGCTGCACAACGGCAAGAGTGCCATGCGACTCAAGTACTGGGAGAATGAGGCCCCGCGTCCCGGTTTCACCGACCTGCCCGCCTTCTACACCGAATGGATCGGATACGGCCTCGCGCCCCCCGAGACCCGGACGGAGGACACCCTCGCCTCGCGCAAGTTGATCGAGCGCACGTCGCTCCTGCACATGATGACGCTGGTAGTCGACTCCACCCCGTCCCGCCAGCCCTTTCTTGATGGCGAGACCTACGGACACATTCTCCCGCAGCTGATCCCGCGACTCTTCTGGCCGCAAAAACCACTCGGACACGTCAGCACGCATCGGCTCGCGGTCTATTACGGCCTGCAGGACGAGGAGAGCACGTTGAAGACGACGATCGGGTTCGGTGTCATCGTCGAAGCCTACGCCAACTTCGGCTACACGGGATTGATCCTGCTCGGCTGCCTCATCGGCGCCAGCACCCGCCTCGCCGGTGTGTGGACCCTGCACTCGCCCATCATCTCGTACCCCGGGCTATTCATGATCCTGCTCATGGCCTGGTCGTTTCAGATCGAACTGCCCATGAGCGCCTGGATCTCCTCGCTCTACCAGGCGGCGCTCGCGGTGCTGGGCATTCCCTTCGTGCTGCGGCTCATTTTCCGATGAAACCGCCCCCCGCTCCCGCGCCGTTGCGTCTGGCTGTGGTGGTATCACATCCCATCCAGTACTACGCGCCGTGGTTCCAATGGATGCGGAAAGAGGCCGGCCTCGATTTTCACGTCTTTTATCTCTGGTCCGCCGGAGCGACGCCGGCGCTTGATCCGCAGTTCGGACGGACGATGGCCTGGGATGTGGATCTCTGCGGTGGATACGCTCACGAGTTCGTGCCCAACACGGCGCGAAAGCCCGGGACGGATCACTTCTTCGGTCTGCGCAATCCCGATCTCACCGCGCGACTCGAAGCCTATGCCCCCAGTGCGATCCTGCTTTTCGGGTATGCCTATGACGCCCATCTGCGGGTGATCGCATGGGCCGGCCGGCGGCGCGTTCCCCTGATCTTCCGCGGCGACTCGCACCTGCTGGGCCGGGGGAATCTGGGGTTCTGGAAAGAGGTCGTGCTGGGCCGGCTCTACCGCCGCTTTGCCGCCGTGCTCTACACGGGACACGCCAATCGCGCTTACTTCGAGCGGCTCGGCGTGCCGGCTGCGCGCCTCTTTTTTGCGCCCCACAGTGTCGATGCCGCACGTTTCAATCCGGAGCGAGCCGACGTCCAGGCCGCCGCCGCCGGCCTCCGGCGGGAACTCGGACTTGATTCGGCCACACGGGTGGTGCTGTTCGCGGGCAAATTCATCCCGGCCAAGCAGCCGCTGGCCCTGCTCGAGGCCTTCCTCGATCTTGCCCCGCCCCAAGCCGTGTTGGTCTTCGCGGGCGATGGTGAGCAACGCGCGGCCTTGGAGTCGCGGGCCGGGGAACGGGGTGCGCTCGGAACCTCCGTCCGGTTGCTGCCGTTCACCAATCAGGCTGCCATGCCGGCCCTGCACGCGATCGCGTCCGTGTTCGTGCTACCATCCCGCGGCGTTTCCGAAACGTGGGGCCTGGCGGTCAATGAGGCCATGCATATGGGGGTGCCTGCGCTGGTCAGCGACCGGGTCGGCTGCCAGCAGGACCTCGTCACCGACGGAGTCACCGGCTGGGTGTTCGCCGCCGACGATCCCTCCGGGCTCCGACGGGCGCTGGAACGCGCGCTCTCCGCCGGGGACGATGCGCGACGCATCCTGCGAGCCGCCGTCATGGATCGAATCAGCGGATACCGCTATCTGCAGACCACGGCGGGACTGCTGCAGGCGTGTGCCACCCTCACCCCTTCCTGATGCGCATCACATTGGTCATGGGATTCTTTCTACCCGTGCCAGCCCTCCAGGGCGGTGCGACCGAAAAGATCTGGCTGCGCCTGGGCGAGGGCTTCGCCTCGGCGGGCCATGACGTGACGCTGATCTCGCGGACCTGGCCGGGCCTGCCCGATTCCGACTCCACCGGCGCGGTGCGGCACCTCCGCGTTCCCGGCTGGGACCACACCGCGTCGCTGCTGCGCAATCTCTGGCTCGACTACCGCTGGGGCCGGCGCGTGCGAAGCCGGCTGCCGGCCGGGGAGATCGTGGTTTGCAACACCGTCACCCTGCCCATCGGACTCCGGCGGGCGCGCCCCGACGCCGGCCGCGTCGTGGTCGTGCTCGGCCGCATGCCCAAGGGACAGGTGCGGGCCTACGGAGGCGCCGACCTGCTCCTTGCGACCAGCGAAGCGGTGGCGCAACGGGCGCGGGCCGAGAATGCCTCGATGTCCGACCGCATCGTGCGATTTCCCAATCCGATCGACTGGTCGTTGCACCAAGCCGCCCGGCCCGCGGGTCCGGAGCCGGTGCCGCTCGAGATCGGTTACGTGGGCCGCCTGCATCCGGAGAAAGGGTTGGAGTGGCTGCTCGAGGCCGGTGTTCGTTTGTTGTCACAAACCGACCTCCCGCCGTGGAAGATCACGCTGACCGGTCCCGTGGCGGTGTCGCAGGGCGGAGGCGGTGAACACTACCGGGATGCCCTGCTCCGGGAGTTCGCCCCCGCGCTCGGCTCGCGCCTTGAGGTGCGCCCCCCGGTTTTTGATCCCGCCGCACTGGCGCGGATCTATGGCCGCCTTGCGGTTTTCTGTTACCCCAGCCGGGCCGAACGCGGCGAGGGGCTGAGCATTGCTCCCCTGGAGGCGATGGCGGCGGGGGCCGTGCCGGTGGTCTCGCGCCTCGCTTGCTACCGCGACCTCCTGGTCGATGGCCACAATGGACTGACCTTCGATCACACCGCCGCCCGGCCGGCGCAAGCGCTCGCGGCCGGTCTGACCGAACTGTTGGGTCGGGCCGAACTCCGGCGGAAGCTGGGTACGCAGGCCCAGGAGGACGCGCGCCGTCATGACTTTTCGGCCACGTCGGCCTGCCTCCTGCGGGAGTTTGCGCGGTTGACCGGGTCCGGCGGCGGGAGTTAGCCTCCGTCCGACACCCGGCCGCGCCCCTTGCTCGATGCACCTCTCCCACGTCATAGCCAGTCTCGACGCCCGGCACGGAGGTCCGAGCAAGTCCACCCGGTCGCTGGCCCAGGCTCAGGCGGAGCAAGGAACCCAGGTTGACCTGTTCGCCGGGGCTGATCGTCCCTCGCGCGAGACCCACGGCCAGCTGACGATCACGTTCCTGGCCCGCGGCTGGCTGGATCGGCTCGGCGTACTGCCCGGGCTGGCGACCCACCTGCGTCAGGCCGAACCCGACGTGGTGCACGCCCACGGACTCTGGCTGCGTTCACTCGGAGTGGCCCACGAAGAAGCCCACCTGCGAAAGGTGCCGCTGGTCCTCTCGCCCCGTGGCATGATGTCGGGCTGGTCCTGGCGGCACCACCGGTGGCGCAAGCACCTGGCGGAGCACTGGCTCCATCCCGGCGCCTTTTCGGCGGTGGCGGGATGGCATGCGACGAGTGAAGAGGAGGCGGAAGAGATTCGTTCGCATGGGTTCAAACAACCGGTCTGCGTCGCGCCCCACGGTGTCGACGTCCCGGATGCCGCGGCCCTGGCCGAGGCCCGCCGTCACTGGACCCAGGCCTGCCCGGAGTGCGCGCGCCGGCCCACGGCGTTGTTTTACTCACGATTTCACGCGAAGAAGCGGGTGCTGGAACTGATCGATCTCTGGCTGGCTCAATCTCCCTCCGAGTGGCTGCTGTTGCTGGTCGGCGTGCCCGAGCAGTACTCCGTCGAAGCGCTCCGTGCGTACGTGTACCGCGCCGGCGGCAGCCGCCGCATCGAGGTCTTCGACGGCATGAACCGGCCCGCCCCCTACGCCGCGGCCTCGATTTGCCTGCTGCCCTCACACTCGGAAAACTTCGGCATGGTGGTGGCCGAAGCCCTCGCGGCTGGGGTCCCGGCGCTGGTCACGGACAGCACCCCGTGGAAACTGCTGGAGGCCGCGCGGGCCGGATGGTGCGTGCCGTGGTCGGAGTTCGGTCCGGCGCTGCAGGCCGCGCTCGCGGAAACCCCGGACTCGTTGCAGGCGCGCGGATCGACCGCCCGCGCCTGGGCCCATGCCACGTTCGCCTGGTCCAACACGGCGCGGACTCTGCTCGCTTTTTATGACCACCTGCGGTCGGCCCAGGGGGGGGCGCGGCAACCGTCATGACCCCTTCGCCCGCCGAAAGCTCCCTTCGCACCACCACGTTCACCCTCGGCTCCGGTTCGCGTGAACCTTGGGCGATCTTCCACGCCTTTCTGGTCGCGACGGCCGCCGCATGGATGTTCGGCGGCAAGATCTGGTGGGCCAAGCCCATCCTTTGCGTGCTGGCCACGCCCGCGCTCGCCCTCACCGTGTGGGAGTTCCTCGCCCGCCGGCGACGCCCGGACCCGGAGGCGTGCGCCGTCTTTCGCTGGCTCCTGCCCATGGTGGTGCTGGCCGGAATGGTGCTCATCAGCACCGCGCTGCCCAACCTGGTGCCGCGACGTTTCGGTCCGGATACCGTCTGGGTCGTGCGTCCCCTGGCCGACTTCGTACCCAGCGCGGCGGACGCCACCCGGGCCCTGCGGGAGCTGTGGCTGATGCTCGGGCTCTACCTGACCGGCTTCAACCTCTTTGCCTGCGTGCGCTCCCGGCACGCGCTGCGCAGCCTCATGCTCGCCCTGGCCGCGAACGGACTGGTGCTCTCGGTTTTCGGCACGCTGCAAAAGCTGCTCCGACTCGACATTTTCTTTGGCCTGGAGAAAGCGCCTCATCCGGCGTTTTTCTCCACCTTTGTTTATCACAACCATTGGGGGGCCTATATCATCGGGCTGACGTCCGTCGCACTCGGGCTGGTGTTCCACTACGCGGCGCGGGTGCGGGCGCGGGACTTCTGGCACACCCCGGCCTGCGGGGGACTGCTGGCGGCGTTTTTCATGGCCGCCACCGTGCCGCTCAGCTCGTCGCGTTCGTCGACCCTGCTGATCACACTGCTCCTCGGGATCGCACTCGTTCACGGTCTGATCGCGATCCTGCGCACGCGGCGGGCGGGGCACCGCAGCGCCGTACTTGCGGGCGGATTGCTCCTGACAGCCCTGCTCGGCGGGGCGGCGATCTACAAGCTGGGGGAGGAAACGATCAATCAGCGGATCGCGACCACCTGGTCGCAGATTTCCGACATGCGCCGGCAGGGCGACATCGGACAGCGGCGCGTGCTGTATGGTGACACCCTGCGCATGGCCGCGGACAAGCCGTGGTTCGGATGGGGGCTGGATTCCTACGAACGTGTCTTTCCGCTCTACAACTCGACCCCGCGCAGCCCGGTCGACCGTCTGCCGATTTATTATCAGGAGGCCCATTCGGACTGGCTGCAAATCCTGGCGGAGCTCGGCGGAGTCGGGTTGGTGCTGCTCACCGCCGCCGCGGGCTGGCCGCTGTTCCGGGTGGGGACCGGCGTGTTCCGGCACGCCCCGAGCCGGTATCCGCTTCTCGGTTGCCTGCTGATTTGCCTGTACGCGGGCGTGGAGTTTCCGCTCGCGAACCCGGCCGTTGTCTCCATCTGGTGGATCCTGTGGTTCATTGCGCTGCGGTACGCGGCGCTGTCGGAGAATCGCTGATGTTCTCGGTCCTCGTGCTCACGCTCAACGAGGAGCGGGCCCTGCCGGCCTGCCTCGCCTCGCTGCGCGGGTGCGACGACGTGGTCGTGCTCGACTCCGGTTCGACCGACGGCACGCAGGCCGTCGCGCGGGCCGCCGGGGCGCGGGTCTTCACCCATCCGTTCGAGTCCTTCGCCGCGCAGCGCACCCACGCGCAAACCAACCTGTCGCTGCGCCATCCGTGGGTGTTCCATCTCGACGCGGACGAGCGCTTCACGCCGGAGCTGCACGCGGAGTGCGCCTCCTGGCCCGCCGACGCCCCGTTCGATGGCGCCTATGTCGCACCGCGCATGCTGCTCCACGGCCGGTGGGTGCGGCGCAGCTCGGACTTTCCTGCGTATCAGGCACGGTTTGTCCACCGGGACCGCTTTCGCTGGATTCAGGTCGGCCACGGGCAAAGGGAGGCCCCGGGACAACGCCTGGCCACCCTGCGGGCCAGCTACGAGCATGACGTGCTGATCCACGGCGAAGCCGCCTGGCTGGAGAAACACCGGCGCTACGCCCGGGAGGAGGCCGCCCGCCACCTGGCCACCGTCACCGAGGCGGGTCCCACCGTCCGCGCCCTCGTCAGCGGCGATCCCCTCCTCCGGCGGCGTGCGCTCAAGCAACTGAGCTACCATCTGCCCGCCCGACCGTTTCTGCGGTGGAGCTACCAGTACCTCTTGCGGGGCGGCTTCCTCGATGGCCGGGCCGGCTGGCAGATGTGCCGGCTTCTCGCGCAATACGAACGCTTTGCGGTGGATGCCCTCCGGGCCGCCCGCCGGTCCAACCGCGGACCGGAGTGACGCGGGCGCTGCGCCGCTGAATCTGCAATAAACTGGAATTCAGCTTGTTAGCCTGTAAACCACCGTACTCCCGGGCCCGCCCCGGGGTCATTCCCGGGGCATTTTTACGCAGATGATCGAAATCCGTGTGCATTCGCGTCGATCCGTGGTCGAATGAGGGTTTCTCGGATGAGACCTGTTATCTTTATCAACCGTACCTACTGGCCGAACGAGCAGGCCACGGCGCAACTCCTGACCGATCTCGCCGCGGGCCTGGCGGCCAGCGGACGCCAGGTGTCGGTGCTGACCTCTGTGGTTCCGGGGCGACCGGCGCGGGAGGAGCACCGGGGTGTCTCGATCTTTCGTGTCGGTTCATCCCTGCGATCGCGTCGTCGCGGTCTGCTCAACCAAGCCCGCACCTTCCTGACGTTCGCCCTCGCCGCGCGGCGGTGGGTGACGGCGCACCTGCGGCCGGGCGCCCAGGTCGTCATTCTCTCGGACCCACCGCTGATCGGCGCGAGCCTGCTCACTCTGCTGCAGCAGCAATCCGCCGTATGCCATCACTGGATTCACGACATCTACCCGGAAATCGCCATGGATCGGCTCCGGCTGCCGGGACTGAAGTGGCTGCAGCCCTGGCGCGACCGGGCGTGGCTGCACGCGGACACCTGCGTGACGGTCAGTGAGAGCATGGCGACGGTGATCCGGTCGCGCGGCGTGCCTGCGAATCGCGTCCGCGTCCTCTCCAACTGGGCGCCGCAACAGGTCGAGCCGCCGGATCCGCGCGCGGTCGCGGCGTGGCGTCAGGACAACGGACTCTCCGGCGGTTTCATCGTCGGGTACTCGGGCAACCTCGGGCGGGTGCACACCTTCGAAACCCTGGTCGCGGCCGCCGATCTCCTGCGCAACGACGCACGCTTTCGCTTCGTCTTCATCGGCGACGGCGCCCAGCGCTCCGCCGTCGAACGCGACCTCGCGCGCCGCAAGCTCAAGACCGTGCGTTTCCTGCCAAGCCAGCCGCGGGAAGTGCTTCCGGTGGCCCTCAGCGCCATCGATCTCCACCTTGTCTGTCAGCGGCCGGGCTGCGAAGCCTGGGTGTTTCCGAGCAAACTCTACGGCATTGCCGCAGTCGGCCGGCCGGTGCTGTCGATTGGATCGCCCGACGCCGAATTCGGCCGGCTCGTGGTCCAGAACCGTTTCGGCTGGCACCACGCCACCACGGACGTCGAGGGAGTCGCGGCGACGCTGCGCGACTTCGCCGGCAGCTCGTCCCGTCGCGAAGAGGCCGCCACCGCCGCGCGGGAATTTCATCGCACCGCCGGCGGCTTCGAGCGCGCGCTGGCCGACTGGAGTGCATTGCTCGGCGCGCGCGATTCGCGTCCGCCGACCGGCCCGGTCTGAGCGATCTTCGGACGCATGATGACACCGCGCAAGACCGCCGCCCTGCTGCTGGCCCTCGACGCGCTCTGCGTCCTGGTCTGCTTCAACGCGGCGGCCTGGGCCCGCGGTATCGCCTCTCCGGGCCACTGGATCACCTGGCCCCTGCTGGGTCCCCTCGCCTTCCTGGCCTCAGGCGTGTATCTCATCGACGGTTACCGTGACCGCACCGACATGCTGAGCCTCGACTTCGCGAGCCAGCATCTCATCGCCATGGTCGGCGCCACGCTCGCCACGCTCCTGCTCACCTTCGCCGTCATCCCGGCCAACTACCCGCTGCAGGGCAGCCGCGCCGTCACCCTGCTCGGCTTCGGTGCCTGCCTGCCGCTGACCCTCGCGTACCGGCGTTCCCTATACCTGCGGCGCATCCGACACCAGGAGCGGCATCACCTCCTGTTCATCGGAGACCGGGTGAGTAGCGAGGCGTTCCACGGCGAGTGTCTGCGCAACGGGTTCAACCGCCCGGTGCTTTATGCGGACGCGAGTGGCGCCCCCGCGACGGAGGGACACGCGGACATGGAACGCCGCACGTTTCGCGAGGTGTTGGCAGAGATCGAAACCTCCCGACTGTCGGTCGAGGCGATCGTGCTGCGCGAATCGGGGCGCGAGCTGCCCGGGGACATCTCGCAGCCCTTGGTCGAGCTCTACTTCAAGGGAGTTCCGACCTACACCCTGGAGCTTTTCCACCAGGTGTATTGGCGGAAAATCCCGCTTTACCGCCTGAACCAGACCTGGCTCTTCCAGGAGGGTTTCAAGATCGCCCGCGAACCCGTCTTCGAGCGGCTCAAGCGCGCCACGGACATTGCCTGTGCGGTGTCCGGTCTGGTCCTCGCTGCGCCGGTGCTGCTCGCGGCGGCCTTGGCGGTGCGTCTCGAGGATGGAGGTCCGGCGCTGTTCCGGCAGCGGCGCATCGGGCGGAACCGGCATCCGTTCACCGTGGTCAAGCTCCGCAGCATGCGAGCGCCGGGCCCGGCGCAAACGCCCGCGCCCGGGGTGGATCCGGCCCGCATCACGCGCGTCGGCCGGTTCCTGCGCGCCACCCGCATCGATGAGCTTCCTCAGCTCTGGAATGTGCTGCGGGGGGAAATGAGCCTGATCGGTCCGCGCGCCGAGTGGGAGGATCTGGTCCGGCACTACGAGCAGGAGATCCCCTGCTATCACTTCCGTCACCTCGTGCGGCCCGGCATCACCGGCTGGGCGCAGGTCAACTATCCCTACGGCGCAACGCTGGAAAACACCCTGCGCAAGCTCGAGTTCGACCTCTACTACATCCGTCACTTTTCATTCCTGCTCGACGCGTCGATTGTGTTGAAGACGATTCACACCATGCTCGTCGGCAAGGGCAAGTGATGCACCGTCTTCCTCCGGGGCCACGTGTCCGGGAGGGATTCAATCCGTCCCGCGGTGCATCGACGGCCTCCTCCTTCCAAGCCATGAACGCTCACTTCGATTTCCTCGCCCTCGGCGGCGGCTCCGCCGGTTTCAACGCCGCCCGGGTGGCCGCGGGTCTGGGCAAACGCGTCGCCATCGTCGATGCCGGCCCTGAACTCGGCGGACTTTGCATCCTGCGGGGCTGCATGCCGTCGAAGACCTTGCTGCACGTCACCGATGTGCTGCATCACGCGCGGCACGGCCGCACGCTGGGTCTGCGGATTCCGAAGGTCGGCATCGACATGAAGGCGGTGCGGGCGCGCAAGCGTCGCATCATCGCCGAGTTTGCGGATTATCGGGTGAAGATGATGAGCTCGGATCGTTTCGTCCTGCTGCGCGAGCGGGCCCGCTTCGTCGATCCTCACACCCTGGAACTGGCCGGCGGGCGTCGAGTCACCGCCGACCGGTTCATCATCGGCACGGGTTCTCGCATCAGCGTTCCGCCGGTACCCGGGCTCGCCACGACACCGTTCTGGACGAGCGACGATGTGCTCGACCTCGACCATGTGCCGGAGAGTGTCATCGTGCTGGGCGGTGGCATCGTGGCCTGCGAGCTGTCGCAGTTTCTGCGTCGCATCGGTTCGCGCGTGGTTCTCATCCAGCGCAGTCCGAACATTCTGCGCGACCACTCCCCGGAGGCCAGCGCGGTGGTGCAGCAGGCGTTCCGCGACGAAGGCATCGACCTGTTCGTCGACACCCAGATCGAGGCCGTGTCCGGCGATGACCACGGCGTGCAGGTGACATTCTTGCACGGCGGGAAACGCGTCCGGCGTCGGGCCCGGCGGCTCTTCAACGCACTCGGCCGCGAACCGGCCACCGCTGACCTCGGCCTGGCGGCGGCGGGGGTCAAGGTGTCGCCCGCCGGACGCATCCAGGTGAACCGCTGGCAGCAAACCAGCGTGCCCCACGTTTACGCCGGCGGCGACGTCTGCGGACCGTTTGACATTGTGCACCTCGCCGTGGCCCAGGGTGAACTGGCCGCGCGCCACGCGTTCGGGGTGAAAGGGCTCAAACCCGTGGATCCGTCCCTCCTGCTCAACGTGGTTTTTACCGACCCCGCGCTCGCTACCCTCGGCGCCCTCGAGTCCGACCTGACCCAGGCCGGCCAGCCCTTCCTCAAGGCGAGCTACCCCTTCAACGACCATGGAAAGTCCATTCTCATGGAAGAGCACCGCGGCTACGTCAAAGTACTCGCCGAACCCAAGCGAGGCCGGATCCTCGGAGTGGAAGTCGTTGGTCCATCGGCAGGTGAGCTCATTCACTGCTTCAGCGGTCCCCTCGCCCTGAAGGCCACCGTCTTTGACCTGCTGCGCGCCCCGTGGTACCACCCGACCTTGGCCGAGATCTTCACTTACCCCCTGGAGGAAATCGCCGACCAGGTGAGTTCCGCCAAGACGTGAACGCCCGCTGGGCGGGAACGCCGGCCGGCGGCGAAAATCCGGCTTTGCCCGTTGCGACTATTCGTGAATAGTTAGATTCCCACGTGTCCACCCGTCCTTCCGCCTCCACCGTCTACTCTCACGAACCCGTCTGGGATCCAGGCCGCTGGCTGCCCACCACGGCGGACGAGATTGCCGCCCGCGGCTGGGATTACGTCGATGTGATCATCGTCTCCGGCGACGCCTATGTCGACCATCCGGCGTTTGGCACCGCGGTTGTCGGCCGCCTGCTCGAATCCGAGGGTCTGCGCGTCGCGATCCTGCCGCAGCCGAACTGGCGCGATGACCTGCGCGATTTCAAAAAGCTCGGCGCACCCCGGATGTTCTTCGGCGTCACGGCCGGGTGCATGGATTCGATGGTCAATCGCTACACCGCCGCCAAGAAGCTGCGCAGCGAAGACGCCTACACCCCGGGCGGCGAACACGGTTTCCGTCCCGACTACGCCACCACCGTCTATTCGCAAATCCTGAAGCAGTTGTTTCCGGATACACCCGTCATGATCGGCGGCATCGAGGCCAGCCTGCGACGGGTGACCCACTACGACTACTGGTCCGATACGCTGAAACCGTCGATCCTCGCCGAGAGCGGCGCCGATCTGCTCGTCTACGGCATGGGCGAACTGCCACTCCGGGAGACCGTCCGATTGTTGAAACGGGGCGTGCCGTTTTCGTCGCTGCGCACCATTCCGCAGACCGCGGTGCTGCTGCCGGCGGAGGCTCCGGTGCCCAAGAATCAAAACTGGGACGACTTCACGCTGCACTCGCACGAGGAGTGCACCACGGACCGCGAACGCTACGCCCGAAATTTCAAGGACATCGAAACCGAGTCGAACCGCGTCAAGGCGCGACGACTCCTCCAGCGCACCGGTGAACGCCTGCTCGTGGTGAACCCTCCGTTCCCCACGATGAGTGAGAAGGAGATCGATACCAGTTTCGACCTGCCCTACACACGCCTGCCGCACCCGAAGTACCGCAAACGCGGGCCGATCCCGGCGTATGAGATGATCAAGCACTCGATCAACATGCATCGTGGGTGCTTTGGCGGGTGCAGCTTTTGCACGATCTCGGCCCACCAGGGCAAGTTTGTCGCGAGCCGGAGCAAGGAGAGCATCCTGCGCGAGGTCGAAACGATCAAACAGATGCCGGACTACCGCGGCACGATCAGCGACCTCGGCGGCCCTTCGGCCAACATGTACAAGATGAAGGGCAAGGAGCAGTGGATCTGCGACGAATGTGTCCGTCCGAGCTGCATCTGGCCCAATGTCTGCCGCAACCTCGACACCGACCACACCGCGCTGCTCGATATCTACAAGAGCGTGCGCGAGACCGAGGGCGTCAACCACGCGTTCGTCACGAGCGGTATCCGCTACGATCTGTTCTTGCACGAAAACGGCGCTTCGCCCGAGGCGAAGGCGAGCCACGAACGCTACGTCGACGAACTGGCGGCGCACCACGTGTCCGGGCGTCTCAAAGTCGCTCCCGAACATACGAGCGACCATGTGCTGCGCATCATGCGCAAACCGTCCTTCAATCTCTTCTACAAGTTCAAGGAGAAGTTTGACCGCGCCGCCAAGAAGGCGGGCAAGGCCAAGACCCAGATCATCCCTTACTTCATCAGTTCCCACCCGGGTTCCCGTCCGGAGGACATGGCGGAGCTTGCCCTCAAGACCAAGGACCTGGGATTCCGGCTGGAGCAGGTGCAGGACTTCACTCCCACGCCCATGACCGTGGCGACCGAGATCTATGCCACGGGCGTGCACCCGTACAACGCGGAGTCCGTCTGCGTGGCCCGCACGCCCGAGGAGAAACAGGAGCAGCGCAGCTTTTTCTTCTGGTACAAACCGGAGATGAAGGCGGCGCTGAGAAAGACCATGCAACGGCTGGGTCTGACCGACATGGCGGCTCGCCTGCTCGACGGAAAACAGAAGACCGTCGATGTGACTCCACCTCCGCACATCACGCCCTGCGGTCAGAGTGTACCCGGCGCGCGACTCGCCGCCGCCACCGCCCGTCCGCCGCGACCCGCCCAGCGCTTCGCGGTGAACGACCTCCTCCGCGACGCCGGCGTCAAACTCCCCGATCCGAAACCGGGCAAAAGCACACCCGCCCCGGCCAAGCGACCGGACTGAGCCGTCGTCCGGCCGCCCACAATCGCGTCCCGTTGGAGGTGGCCTCGCTGAGGCCGCGACGGGACCTTCGGTCCCGCCCGTCCCTATGCCGGCAGGGATCTCACGCGGAGGCGCGGAGACGCGAAGGAACGTGCGCGAGACGAAGACCGCCAAGTATAAGCAGATCGGGCGCAAGGTCTCTTGAAATTGTATCAATCCGCCCCTTCAAAACTAGAAGCATCTACAACGAGCTAAATGGGAAGATAAGGAGTTAAGTAAGGCGTATACAGAATAATGACGGAGCGCATGGCGGATCGCGAAGAGGCGACGCGGGATCCATCGGAGGGAAGAATATAATGTATTACTGGATGGACAAAGAGTCGAATTCGCATATAGACATCAGTTTTGACGAGCTCTTTGTGTGTTAAACTGCGCTAAACATCTATCCCAATGATTAAAGGCTTGGTTGGAGTTGGTTTTATGTTGGCACTCGTCGCGATCCTCGCGTTTGCTCCGTACCTTCGCGCGTCCATTCTTGTGGTGCGACCGTCGATTTTCCCCGTTTTATTGGGTCAGGGTTTTGGGTCACCAGGTGCCGCTCCGGAAAACTTTACGAGAATAGTAGCTGAAGCTACTCGTGTGTTGCGGGCCGATGGGGTCGCGCGATTGCCTGCCGGCATAGAAAATATTGTCGTCATCGAGTTTGACGACTATTGGCTCGTCTGCTTTTTCCGAAAGGGTAACGATCGAGTGGCCTCGGTGGAAAATGGAAAAGTTGGCTTTTATCCGAGGTTTCATCCGAACTATTCGGCGATCCGGGTTGAAAAGGTTACCCTTAAGGCATCAAGAAGTAAGGTATACTACGCGCACCCATGGGGGACAACTATTCCGCTGCAGTTTGAGGTAAGTTACGAAGACGAGAATCCGGCCGAGGCTACTTTCAATCGGCCCGACAATAAATAAGCTCCGAGTGTCCGAAATGATGCCCTATGAATATGCTAATACTCGTTGTGTGGATCGCATTGCTCGTCGCTCATGGAAAAGCGGCACGTACGGAATCCCCAATTGTGCTGTGTACTCTGAGATTTGATGAGGCTTTCGACCTCAACAAGTGTCTTCAATCTGCCTGCGCGTCGCTCCTTGATCATCTTATCGCGGAGGCGAGAGTCCGGGCTGGGCCTTTGAACGGCCGCGAATTGAGGAGCGGAGGGATTGACTTGAAGAAATTGACTGCGCGTAAGGCAGATCGCGAAGAAGCAATGCGAATTCCACCGGAAGTTGATTATGTGGTTGTGACTCCAGAGTCTATTGGAATTCGTGTTGGTTTTTTTTGGCGCGACAATATGTACTCTTATGTTTGTGTGATCGATCGCGAGACCTTCCAAGCTCTAGAAACTTCGGATAACAGTAAACTCCGATCCGCGTTGCTGCTACCCAAATCTGAGGAAGATCCACGAGGGCCGCGAGTATGGGAGTACTACGATGAAAACACCTTGTCTCGGGTCGGGAAAAAACGTCCGTTATAGCTCACATGGGCGTCCAAGATTTGAGGCTAGGCGCTCAAAACAAGGGTCCATGTCGCGACACTGTTACACTGCGTCGAAATCGGCAAAGGCGGGCGCGGAGGGCGACCAGGTTTCTCCAGTGCAAAGCAGCAGCAAGCCAGACCACGAGCACGCCCATTTCCTGCTGTAGGTGGTTGGCCAGCTGGATCTTCCGATCAGGATGCCGTGTGTCGAGATTCAGAGCAGCACTTGAGAACCCGCCTTGGGCCGAGTATGCGAAGAAATTGGCTGAATGTGATGAAAAATTTAAGTGATATTCAAGGGATGCAGTTGTTTGGAATTTTTCGTAGACCTATATACTCGTATGTCTGGATGATTTCCTTGAATGTTAATTGGGTGGTGCATCAGAGCCAGTTGCGCGAGAGCACCCTGAATCCCAATACGCCCTTGGTTCTGATTTGCGTATGTTGTCTTGCGATTGTCGTCCTATTGATCGCGCTGGCAATGCACTCACGCTTGCAGGGGGGAAAGGCGTTTCTCCTTCAATATAACGATAGGAGAACCGTCAAAGCCCGGGGAATTGAGATTATTTTGTGGGTATTGGTCTGCTTACAGGTGTTTCTTTGGTCTGGCCTCTGGGAAAAGGTAGTTTGGTCCTAAGCGCCACACGAAGAAATGAGCGGAGTTGTCGACGTTCAGGAGGCTACAGTGCAAAGCCATCGGGGGCTCTCTCTCCTGAGAAATCAATCTGACGACGATGCACCGGGGTGGAAATCGAGATTTTCCGCCGGTGTCGGCGCGGCCTCAGCGAGGCCGCCTACAAGGTATAAGCGGAAACTGACCGATCCCAGATCGTGCTGGAAAGGCATTCTTTAGCTTTCGCGTTCGCCTGAGAGGCAACCGCATACCTGGAGACAACAGGATCTTGGTCGAGTTTTCTAATGACCGGTTCAACGGGGTGAAACCAGCAGCTTAAAACTGCATCGGAAAAATCCGATAATTAGATTGACAGAATATCGGAAATAACCGATATCTTGCCTGGAAAGAGATGCCCCAAACTCATGTCATATTCTATCAGGAAGATGAAAACATCGCACCGGTCTGGGACTGGCTGGCGCAACTAAGGGGAGAGAATCGGGATGCCTTCAACAAGTGTTGGAAAGCGATCGCCCTGCTGGAAACCATGGGGCACGAGCTCAGGCGACCCCACGCGGACATTTTGCGAGACGGCATATATGAGCTCCGGATCAAGTTTCTGCAGGTGAACTACCGCATCCTGTATTTTTTCGATGGACGAACCGCTGCGGTGCTTGCGTGCAGTTTTACGAAGGAAACCAAGATTCCGCCTGTCGAGCTGAATCGAGCGATTGCGCGGAAGAACAAGTACGTGGAGGATCGCGAGGCCCACACCTTTAAAGGAAGAAAGCAATGAAAACCGATACCGTCCGACCCGGGAGGAAAACAGGCCCGAGCAACAAGGTGCCCACCGCGAGCGAGCTCCTCGACCGAGCTTTTCCGCCCTCTGCTGCGGACATCGCTTTTCGCGAGAAAGTGGGCGTCGACAACACCGTGGCGCAGCAAATCCATGACCTACGGCGTAAAGCGGGTCTCACCCAGAAGCAGTTGGCCGACCGCATCGGCACCACGCAATCGGTGATATCAGAGCTGGAAGACGCGGATTACCAAGGACACTCCATGGCCATGCTCCACCGCATTGCGGAGGCCCTCCACAAACGTGTTGAGATCAGGTTCGTGCCTGCCCGGCGCAAATTGCAGAGTGCGTAAGGAATAGCCCAGTGCGTAGCTGAGCGCGGGGGGATCACTCGCGCAGGCCGCGGATCTCCCGTCCGTTTTGCTTGAGTACGACGGCGGTCGCCGGGCCGCCATCGGCGGGTAGCTCAAAGACCACGTCGGCGAGTACGAGGCGGGAAAAGAAGGTGTCGGGGGACGCCGAAAACAGGCGGCTTTGGGGCTGTCCCGTCGGGGTCAGAAACAGGGCGAGGTTTTGTCGCTCGAAGGTCAACGCGAACTGGGGGGCGAGGCGGAACGTGCCCACACAGCGATCGAGTTGTTCGATCGTCAGCGCCACTTCGGCGCGATCCCGGTTGGGTGCGACCCGCTCGGGCAGGCCGGCGGCCCGGCGGACCAGCTCCTCCGCGATTTCCGTTCCGGCCGGATGAGACCGGTTGCTAAGCAGCACGGTGGCAATGCCCAGATCGCGATTGACGAACAGGGCCGCATGGAAACCTCCGGTCATGCCGTTGTGCCAGCGCGTGCGGCCATCGCCGGCCACCATCCAGCCCAATCCTTGTCCACCCGGGGTCAGGCTCTGCTTGAGGGTCTGCTTGGTCCAGGCCAGCTCAATCGCCGCCTCGAGCGGATGGCCCTTGGGCTGCAACATCACCGTGGCGAACCGCACCATGTCCGCGAGGCTGGACCGGATGCCGCCCGCGCCGGCCAGCGCCTTGAAATCCCAGGGTGTCCAAGGTTGTCCCGCCGAGGTGAAGGGAGGCGCCCGCCGGGCTTGGTCCCGTTCCGGAACGGCCACCCCGGTATCCACCAGGCCCAGCGGACGCGCGATCCGTTCCGCCAGCAGCGTTTCAAAACTCACGCCCGCCCGTCGGGCCAGCAACGTGCCGAGCAATCCCGCAGCCAGGTTGCTGTAGCTCGCCTTTTCGCCGGGCGGAAAATCCAGTTTCACGCGACAAAGGGTGGCCCACAATTCAGTCTCGCCGTACCGGGCATAGGGGTCGCGATAGTCATCGGCCGGAATCTCCACCGGGATGCGGGGGAGCCCGGAGGTGTGGGTGGACAGCATGCGCAGGGTGATCCGGTCACCGGCGCCGTCCGGCAGCACCACGTCCGGCGGCAGCAGCGTCGACAAGGTCGTGTCGAGCGTCACTTCTCCCCGCACCACCGCATCGGCCAGCAGCAGTCCGGTAAACACCTTGGTGATCGATCCGATTTCGTAGAGGGTTCGGTCCGAGGGCGCCGCACTGAGGTCAGGGGCCAGCGTGCCGCCGTGGACCAGCAGGGTCCCACCCGGCTGGACCACGCCCACCGACACGGCTTGGAGCAGGCCAGCTTGGAAGCGCGGCGCGAGCGTGCGCTGGACCTCGGCTTCGGTCAGGGCGGCGCGACCCGGCGCGGGTGGCATCAGCAAGAGAGCGATTGCGGGCAAGAGGAAGCGGTAGTTCATCGGAGGAGTGAGGGAGGACGCGTGGTCATCTCTTGATTGGAACCTGCGGCGCGTGGTTTCTTACACGGAATCCACTCCGGACAACGGTGAATCGTTTGCGACCGCTTCAATTCAGTTCGCGGTAGTAGTAAGTCGTGCCACACCGTCCGCCCTGCGGCCAGAGCGCGAAGCCAGGGATGTCTCCCACTTTCACCCAGCCGAGCTGCTCGTAGAGTCGGGCGGCCGGGCTGTCCGTCACCGTATCGAGGACCAAGAGGGTCTTGCCGCACGCTTTGGCCATGTCCTCCGCACCCCGGAGCAGCGCGGTGGCGACGCCCTGGCGTCGCACGCGCCGGTGCACCAGCATCTTCGCCAGATCGGCCCGATGGGGCTGGTTCTCTGGTTGTTCGAGGATGAGCTGAACCGTTCCGCAGATGCCCTGCGCGTCCTCGGCCACGAGCAACGCGCGCGATCCGGACTGCACCCCCTCCGCCACCCGCCGCCAAAAGGCGAGCGCGCGGTCCCGGGTGAGGGGCAGCATGAAACTCACCGAGGCACCGCCCTCGACACAGTCGATCAAGACGTCGGCCAATCCCGCGAGGTGCGGGTCGTCCACCGTGGTCAGCCGCCGCAGGGTCCAGGAAACGCTGTTCATTCGAGGAGCGGAACGCCCGTCGCACGACAGCGCCCCAATCCTCCCACCGTGAGGTGCCCGATCCGGTGCGTCAATGTCACAGGCTCCCGGCCAAACCGGACCGCAGCCACCCCGCTCCGCCTAGACCGTGACCGGCGTTCGGCAGAGTCCGATCGCCGCATCAATCAGCGCCTTCTTCCGGGCCGGGGGAAAGCGGTGAACGGGCACGGATACGCTCAGTGCGGCCAGCGGCTCGCCCATCCAGCCGAGGGAGATCGCCACGCAGGCCACGCCCGCCACCGTCTCCTCCTCCTCGATCGCCCACCCCCGTTCCCGAGTGAGCGTCAGTTCGCGATCCAGATGCGCCCGCAGCGTCTTGCGCGCGGCGGCCGTGCCGGACATCGCCGCCTTGGCCACCAGGCGTTTTCGCGCCTCATCGGCCAGGTGGGCGACGATCACCCGCCCCAACGCTGTGGTATGAAACTGATCCCGGGCGCCCGGCTTCACAATCCAGCGCAGGGGCTGCGTGGTCTCCAGCACATGTACATAACGGATGAACGACCCCTCCAGCAGACCGAGGTTCACCGTCTCATCAAAGTCGCGCTGCAGCGTCTCCATCACGGGCAGCGCCTTGTTGCGCAGCGTTTCATCACGCCCGTACTCCCGCAGCGATTTCAGCCGCTCAGACAGCTGATAGGTACCCCTTCGGTCGGTCTGCTCCACGTATCCGAGGTCGCGCAGGCTGCGCAAAATCCGATGCACCGTCGGCTTCGGCAACCGGCCTTCTTCCGCGAGTTCGGCCAGCGTCAATTCTCGCCCGGTTCGAGCCAGAACTTCCAACACGGAAAAAGCCTTGTCCAGAACGGCGATGCTCACGTTTTTACGTTGCTTTCATTCCACAGTGTGAAACAGCTGTTCCGTCAAACAAAATTACTCGATGCTCATCGACTGCCATAATCATTTGGGCGTGGATTTGTTTTTCTATCTCAACGGCTACCATCCGTACGCGCAAGACCTGCCTGCCATGGTGACCGAGGGGCGGCATTGTGGCGTGGATCACTGGGTGGTGTTTCCCATGGTGGCCAACCTGACCTTCGACGTCGCCGCCATGCGTTCCGCCCGGCTCGTCGGCGGCGGGTGCGAGTCCGTTCCCTACGCGTTCGAGAACCGGCGCATGCTGCGGGAAATCTACGAGCTCTACCCGGATCTGGGCGCGAAGACCCTTCCGTTTGTCATCCTTGATCCGCTGCGGGAGGTCGCCGCACAGGTGCGCGGGCTGCGCGAGCTCTACCCGAAATACCCTTTCTACGGACTGAAGATTCAGGCGACGATGATTCAGTCCGACGTCGGAGCCCTGCTCACGGAGGGGCGTGCGTTTCTAGAACTGGCGGAGGAGTTGAACCTGCCGTTTCTCATCCACTCCAGCGTCGCTCAGGAGGACACATGGTCGCAGGCGACCACCATCCTCGCCGTGGCGGAGGCCACACCGAAGGTCCGCTTCTGTCTCGCCCACTCCTGCCGTTTTGATCGGGAGTGTCTGGACCGGGTGGCAGATCTGCCCAACACGTGGTTCGATTGCTCCGCCCATCGCATTCACTGCGAGGGAGTGGTCAAGGGTCTGGGTTACGTGGCGCCCGCCGCGCGGCGTTTCGTCAGTGACTACCGGGATCCGGCGGTCGTGCTGCGCGACATGGCCGAGGCCTATCCGAAAAAGTTGATCTGGGGCTCCGACACGCCCTTCCAGAGCTACGTTGCCCACATCGATGGGACTTTCGTCTCGTTGCGGAGCACCTATGCCGCCGAAACCGCCTGCGTGCACGCGCTGCCGGAGCCGCTCCGGCGTGCGGTCGGACAGGACAATCTGCTTTCCCTGCTGCAATTGAAACATGAGCGCATTCTCACTCGCGGGTAGCGCCGCACTCGTCACAGGTTCCTCCCAGGGCATCGGTCTCGCCATCGCGCGGGGCATCCACGCCGCGGGCGGCCGGGTGGTGTTGCACGGCAAGACCGGCCCCGCCCCGGTGGATCCTCCCGGGGCTCCGTTTCTGGAAATCAACCTGCTGGACCCGGACGCACCGGCCCGGCTGGTCGCCGCCGCCTTTGCGGCCGACCCGGGTCTTGACCAGCTGGTCTGCAACGCCGGTGGGTTCTTCGACGTGCCGTTTCTGGACATGACGCCGGAGCTGTGGGAGCGCACGCTCACCCTCAACGTCCGCGCCAGCTACTTCATCGCCCAGGCCTTCGCCCGCGAATTGATCGCCCGACGGCGTCCAGGGTCCATCGTCACCACCTCGTCGACCAATGGGTTTCAACCGGAGGATCACTCCTCCGCCTATGATGTGTCCAAGGGCGCGGTGGTCATGCTGACGCGCACGCTCGCTCAGTCGCTGGCCCCGCACGGGATCCGGGTCAATGGCATCGCCCCGGGCATGATCCAGACGCCCCTCAACGCCGCCTTGCTCACGCCGGACGTGGTGCGTCACTACGAGAAAAAAATCCTCCAGGGCCGGATCGGTCTGGCCGAGGACTGCGCGGGTCCGGCGGTCTTTCTGCTGTCACCCGCCTCCCACTACATGACCGGGCAGATTCTCATCGTCGACGGCGGACTGACCCTCGGGCAGATCGGCCGCCCCTAGCCTCCCATGGACTCGCTCCCCACTCCCTCCATCCTGATCGACCGTCCGCGCCTGCTCGCCAACCTGCGCCGGCTGCAGTCGCACTGCGACCGGCATGGGATCGAACTGCGACCGCACATCAAGACCCACAAAATGGTCGCCGTCGCCCGGGAACAGCTCGCCGCCGGTGCCCGCGGCCTGACCTGCGCGAAGATCGGGGAGGCGGAGGCGATGCTGCCGTCGGGCGTGCGCAGTTTCTTCATCGCTCATTCCCTCGTCGACCCGCGGCAGGCCCCTCGGCTCGCCGCCCTGGCGGATCAGCTGGACGATTTGCGCGTGGCGGTGACCAGTGAGCTCCATTTCGAGGCGCTCGAACGGCTCGCCGGCCTCGTGGGCCGGCGGTTGCGGGTCATGATGGCGGTCGATACCGGGCTCGGCCGGGAGGGTGCGCGCGATGACGCCACGGCCGAACGGCTGGCCGGACGCCTTGCCGGTAGCTCCCGCCTGGAACTGCGGGGCCTCTACTCCCACGAGGGATTCTTCTACGGACTGCCCCCGGCCGAACACGAGGCAAAGGTTGCCTCCATGCTGGACCGACTTGCCGCCCTGCGCGACCGCATCGACCCGTCGCTCGCACTCTGGCCGGGCTGCAGCGTCACCGCTGCGCGTGTGGTCAGCGCGGCCGCCGGCCGCGTCCAAGCGGTGCGCCCGGGGGCCTACCCCTTCGGCGATCTCTACCTGACGCGGGTGTGCGCCTCCATGGCGCCCGAGGACCAGGCCATCCACATCCTCGCCACCGTGGTGGACAAGCCGGAGCCGGGGCTGGCGCTGATCGACGCGGGGTCCAAGACCTTCTCGCCCGACCGCACGCCCGACGGCGTGCACGGCCTGCCCGCGGACGGTCGCGACTTCGCCGTGGTCCGTCTGAATGAGGAGCACGGATACGTCCGCGGTCCGGCCACGGACTCGCTTCAGATCGGTGAACGCGTTCTCTTTGCGCCCGCCCATGTCTGCCCGGTAATCAACCTGACCGACACGGTCGTCGTCATGGAGTCGGGCCGGCCTGTCGCGACCTGGCGGGTCGAGGGCCGGGGACGCACGCAATAGCCGCCAGCCCCCTCGTCCCCCTTTCATGACTCCTTCTCCCTCCTTGCTGCCGCGAGCCTGGCTCGTGGTGGGTCTGCTCTGGCTGGTCGGCTGCCTAAACTACCTCGACCGGGTCATGATCACGACCATGCGTGGATCACTGACCGAGGCGATCCCCATGACCGACGCGCAGTTTGGACTGCTGACGTCGGTTTTTTTGTGGATTTACGGCCTGCTCAGTCCGTTTGCCGGCTACCTGGCGGACCGGTTCAATCGCTCCCGTGTCATCATTGGCAGCCTCTTTGCCTGGTCGGCCATCACCTGGTTGACCGCCCATGCGACCACGTTCAATGAGCTGCTGCTCACGCGGGCACTCATGGGCGTGAGCGAGGCGTGCTACATCCCGGCCGCCCTCGCGCTGATCGCCGACTATCACCGGGGATCGACGCGGTCGTTCGCGACCGGCCTGCACATGAGCGGAATCATGGTGGGCTCCGCCCTGGGAGGACTGGGCGGCTGGATCGCGGAGCGCGAGGGTTGGGCCCATGCGTTTGAAATCTTCGGGCTGGCGGGCATCGTCTACACCCTGATTGTCGCCGTCCTGCTCCGGGATGCCCCCCGCGACCCCGGCGTCGACGCGGGACAGACCACCGCGTCGTCCAGTGCGCTGCCGCCGGTCAGCCTGGTCTCCGCGCTGCGCAGCCTCTTTTCCCAGCGCGGCTTCATCATGGCGCTCGCCTACTGGGGATTGCTGGGTCTGACGGGCTGGGCCGTCGTCGGCTGGATGCCGACGTATCTAAAGGAGCACTTCTCGCTGCCCCAGGGCGAGGCCGGGCTCATGGCCACCGGGTACCTGCAGACCTCCGCCCTGCTGGGCGTGCTGATTGGTGGAGCCTGGGCGGACCGCTGGAGCCGGACCGACGAGCGCGGCCGCATCTACGTGCCGATGATCGGCCTGCTCGTCGCCTCCCCGGCCATCCTGCTCGCCTCCACCATCAACTGGCTTCCACTCGCCCTCGCCGGACTCGTCGTCTTCGGTCTGGCCCGGGCGTTTTCCGACTCCAACATGATGCCGATCCTCTGCATGGTCACCGACGCGCGTTACCGTGCGACCGGCTACGGGGTGCTCAATCTCTTCTCGTGCGTGGTCGGTGGATTCACGATCTACGCGGGAGGGGTGCTCCGTGACGCCCAGATCGATGTGAGCCGGGTGTTCCAATTTGCCGCCTTCAGCATACTGATTTGCGTCGGTCTGCTCTTCAGCATCCGCGCCAAGGCCAAAACCGCCCCCCCACACCCATGACCGATTCCGACTCCGCATCGTCACGCGCCTGGCTCGCCGTTGGGCTGCTTTGGTTCGTCGCCTGTCTGAACTACTTGGATCGCATGATCCTGATCACCATGCGGACCTCGATCAAGGAGGCGATCCCCATGACGGACGCGGAGTTCGGCGGGCTCACCACCATCTTTCTGGTCAGTTACGGCCTGCTCAGCCCGCTCGGCGGATTCATCGCTGATCGGTTCAATCGCAGCCGCATCATCATTTTCTCCCTCTTCGCCTGGTCGGCCACGACCTGGCTGACCGCTCAGGCCACGAGCCTGAACGAGCTCCTCTTTTACCGCGCGCTCATGGGCATCAGCGAGGCCTGCTACTTCCCGGCGGCGGGCGCGCTCTTGATGGACTACCATCGGAACAGCACGCGGTCGCTCGCGAACGGTATCCACCTCAGCGGCGTCATGGTCGGCTCGGGGCTCGGCGGCCTTGGCGGCTGGATCGCCGACCGACATGACTGGACCTACGTGTTCGAACTTTTCGGGCTGATCGGCATCGTTTACTCGGTCGTTTTGTTCTTCCTCCTCAAGGACCGGACCGGACCGGCGGTGGAGCATCCTGTCACCCCGACTGCGCCCGCCGAACCTCAGCCCGGCCTCATCGCCACCTTCGTCAGCCTTTTCTCGCGGCCGGCCTACTGGCTCGCGCTGCTCTTTTGGGGCCTGCTGGGTCTGGCCAGCTGGTCATTCATTGGCTGGCTCCCGGCGTACCTGAGCGAGGAGTTCTCGCTCTCGCAGGGCGAGGCCGGACTGACGTCGATGGGTTACATCTACGGCGGCAGCCTGGTCGGCATGGTGGTCGGCGGATACTGGGCGGACCGCTGGAGCCGCCGCAGTCCGCGCGCCCGCATCTGGGTCGGAGTCATCGGTGTGCTGGTCGCCACGCCCGCCATTCTGCTGGTCGCGAACGTGGCGGTGTTGCCGATCGTGCTGGTCGGCCTGGTGATCTACGGGTTCACCCGTCCGTTTCCGGATGCAAACATGGTCCCGATCCTCTGCCAGATCGTCGACCGTCGTTTCCTCGCCACCGGCGTGGGCGTGCTCAACACCTTCGCGGTGTTTGTCGGCGGCGCCACGATCTATGCGGGTGGCGCGCTGCGCGATGCGAAGGTCGACATCACCACGGTCTTCAATTGCGGCGCCGCCGGGCTGGTCATTTGCGCCGTCCTCCTTTGGTTTGTCCGCGAACCGGCGGTCAAACCCGCCACCCCATGAAGTACGTTCAGACCCTCACGCGCCGCGACGAAGAGATCGCCCGTGCCCGGCTTTCCGGGTTTCTGCCGTCCGAGATCTTCGATATTCACACCCATCCCTTTCATCCCGGGCACTTCCCTCCGGGCGAATGGGCATTTCTCAACGGTCTCGGTCCGCTCGGCTGCGCCGAACATCGGGCCGGCGTAAAACGGTACATGCCGGTCCAGACGGTGCACGGGCTCTACTTTGGCATGCCGCGCCGGACCGCCGATCACGAGGCCATGAACACGTGGGTGGCGTCCGAGGTGCGCGCGCAGGGCACGCCACTCAGCCGGGCGCTGCGCGTCGTGGCTCCGACGCATGACCAGGCCGACGTTGCCGCCAGTCTGCGCGACGGCCGGTTTGTCGGCATTAAGGTCTATCACTGTTACGCACCGCGCCCAGACACCATGAACGCGCGGGTCGAGGAGTACGCGCCGGAGTGGATGTGGGAACTGCTGAACGAAACGCGCGGTGTGCTCATGCTGCACATCGTGCGGGACGGCGCGATGGAGGACGTGGAAAACCAGAAATCCCTGCGTCGGCTGTGCCGGCGCTATCCGGAAGTCAGGCTGATCCTCGCCCACGTCGCGCGGAGCTTCAGCTACCGCAATGGACGCGCCGGGCTGCACGCCATCGCCGACCTCGACCACGCGGTGGTGGATACGTCCGCCATTTGCGAAGCGGAGGCGTTCCGGGCCGCCCTCGAGGTGCTCGGTCCGCGTCGCATCCTTTGGGGCTCCGACTTTGCCGTGGATGGTCTGCGGGGGCGCTGCGTCACCACCGGCGATCTCTTCTTCTGGCTACACCCGGAACTGTTGAAACCCGACTATCAGGCCGCAACCAGCACGGACATGACCCTGGTCGGCATCGAATCCCTGGTCACCCTGCGCGAAGCGTGCGAGGACACGGGACTGACCTCCGGCGATCTGGAGGACATCTTCCGCCGGAACGCCCTGCGCACCCTCGCCCCGCACCTGCCGGAGTCCGCCGTGCCCGCGGTCAATGACGGAGGTGCCCTCTGGCAGCGCGCCAAGGCCAGCATCTCCGGCGGCACGGGTCTGTTGTCCAAGCGGGCGGAGATGTTCGACGCGAAGACGTGGCCGTCCTACTTTTCCCGGTGCTCGGGGTGTCACGTGTGGGACCTGGAAGACCGCCGTTACCGCGACTTCGCCGGGGGCGTCGGCGCGATCCTCCTTGGCTACGCCGATCCGGATGTCACCCGCGCCGTGCGCCGGCGCCTCACCCTCGGGACCTACTGCACCCTGGTCAATCCGCAGGAAGTCGAGCTGGCCGAGACCCTGCTCGGTCTGCACCCCTGGGCCGGCAAGGTGCGCTTTGCCCGCGGCGGCGGCGATGCCATGGCCATGAGTGTCCGCATCGCCCGCGCCGCCACCGGTCGCTCCGGGGTGGCGTTCTGCGGCTACCACGGCTGGCACGACTGGTATCTGGCGGCCAACCTCGGTGAAACCGATGCGTTGAACGGACACCTGCTGCCCGGTCTGGAACCTCGGGGCGTGCCCCGCGAGCTGCGCGGGACGTCACAGCCGTTCCGTTACAATGATCTTGCCTCCCTCGATGCCGCCCTCGCCAAGCTCGACGGCAATCTCGCCGCCGTGGTCATGGAACCCATGCGCGCCCAGCTGCCGGCGGATGACTTTCTGCTCAAGGTCAAGGCCCGCGCCGCCGCCGCCGGTGCGGTGCTGGTCGTGGATGAAGTGACGAGTGGCTTGCGCTACGGTTTTCCCGGAGCGTTCGCGCGTCTCGGCATCGAGCCCGATCTGGCCGTCTATGCCAAGGCGATGAGCAATGGCTTCCCCTTCGGGGTGGTGGTTGGCCGCGACGCCCTCATGCAGGCAGCGGATGCCAGCTTCATCTCGTCCAGCTACTGGACGGACGGGGTGGGCCCCGCGGCCGCACTCGCCGTGCTCCAGAAAGTCCGACAGCTGGATGTCTTCACGCAACTCTGGCAGCGCGGTGCAAAGTTCCAGGCCGACTTGCGTGCAATGTCGGAGCGCCATCCCCTCTGCCGCGTGGTCGTGGGAGGCATGCCGGCGACGCCGACGTTCACCTTCAATCTCGGTCCCGACGCGCCGCTGGCCCAGACCCTCTACGTACGCAAGATGCGGCAGCGGGGCTTTCTCGTGGCCGGTTACACCTACCTGATGCTCGCCCACCAGGAGAATGACCTGGCCGACTTCCTTGAGGCGGCCGATGCATCCCTCCGGGAAATCGCGACCATCATTGAATCCGGGACGCTGGCGGAGGCATCCGGGGTCGCTCGCGGACTGCGTGGTTTCACCCGACTGGCTTAACTCCTTCCCGACGGTTCTTCTTCCGCCCCCATCCACCCACGATCATTCCCATGAACGCCCTCCGCGCTCCGGGTTTCGTCACCACCTCGCGCCATCATCTCCATCGGGTTCCCGACTGGCCTCGCCTGCCGGCCGGCTGGGTTCTCGACCGGGTCGTGGGCGTCGCCATCGACTCCCGCGGCTACGTTTACCTCTCGCACCGGGGCGACCACCCGGTGCTCTGTTTCCAGCCCGACGGCACGTTCAGCCACGAGATCGGCCAGGGACATCATCGCGCGACCACGGCCTATGACCTGCGTGGTCCGGTGCCCATTCCCATCGCCACGCGCTGCTGGATGCATGGTCTGCACATCGATCCCTGGGACAACGTCTGGATCACCGACGTGGGCCGCCACCTCATCATGAAGTTCACGCGGGAAGGCGCCCTCGCCCTCACGCTCGGAGTCGACGGGGAGTCCGGCTGCGATGAACGCCGCTTCGGCCAGCCCACCCATGTCTGCGTCGTTCCGTCCGGCGACCTCTTCATCACCGACGGCTACGGCAACTCCCGCATCGTGCACTGCCGGTCCGACGGCTCCTACGTCAGGGAATGGGGAAAGCGCGGCGTCGCCCCCGGCGACTTTCACACACCGCACGTCATCACAGCCGACAAGGAGGGACTCCTCTACATGACGGACCGGGAGAACGATCGTATCCAGGTCTTCACTCAGGCCGGCGAGGTGGTCGCCGTCTGGCCTAACCTGCACTCGGTCGACGGGCTCTACGCCGCCCCGGACGGACTGATCTACGGATCGGCAGGCATCGACAACAGCATCCTCCGCCTCACCCGCACGGGCCAACTCCTCGATGTCTGGACCTTGCCCGGCACGCTGCACTACCCGCACGCGGTGGCGGTGAACGCCAGCGGCGACATTTTCACGGCCGAAACCGGCGACCATTGGATCGTGACGGGGCGCCTGCCCGAGGAACGATCCTGCGCTCCGCGCTCCGGTCCGGAAGGCAGTGCCTTGCAGCGTTTCCGGATCACCTCCTGAGCCCTCTCCGCCTCCGACCGCCGCTGGTCGCACCCGCCCCGGCCGGCCCACCGATGCCCGCGCACCTTGTCCTTCCCCGGCTCCTGATGTCACCCGCCACGTTTGCCGCGGCTGTGCTCACCACAGTGATGATGCTTCCACACGGTTCCGGTTTCGCCGCCCTCCCGTCACCCGGCGCAGATCCAAGCCGGGACTTTTCCCTCTCGGTCACCGTCGACTTCCCGGACGACATCACGAAAGGCCCGTTCGACACAGAGCGGCTCGATCAGGTGATGGCCACCGTGCAGGAGACCGGTGCGACCCGCGTGAACTGGATGTATTACGGATCGATCGATCCCTCCGACCCGTATCGCGGCAACATCTGGGAAAGTCACTGGGCCACCCACGCCCCCGCAACACTCGCCGCGATCGGCGAGCCTCTCACCGCCGCGGTCAAGGCGGCCCGCGCACGAGGCTTGAAGATCTACGGCATGCTCAAGCCCTACAATGGCGGGCTCTCGGGCACCTACCCCCTCGGATCCAAGGAGGCCGGCTCCAAGTCCAAGATCCAACGCATCGGAGGTACGATCCAGCAGCTGATTCCTTTTCTTGAGGCCCACCCGGACATGCGATTGCAGCGGGAGCCGCTCCCCGCCGCCGCGGCCGGGCCCGTGCGGGAGATAGTCTTGCGCAAGTCCGATGCCGGAGCCACCCGGCTGACACCGGACCAGGTGCGAATCTGGGTCAGCCCCGACAACCACCGGTACCGGCCCCTCGCCCTCGTGCCGACCGGTCGCGTCGGGGTCGAACCCGCGCCGCGCGAGGTGCGCGACTATCACGGCCAGATTCTGACGCGCGCCGGCGAGCCGGTGACCACCGTTCGTCTGCAGGGGCTGTCGTTGACGGCTCCCTACGTGGTTCTCACGACCACGTTCGCCGAGGGACTCGGCGACTTTCGCAATACGCCCGTCGGCATGCTCACCGTCGCGGCGGATGGCGGCCAGGAGCTGCCCTGCGTGCTCGCCACCCACGCGGCGCTCTGGATTCGTCCCCGCGACTTCCGGACCTACGGGCTCGAGTTCGACATGGGTTATGGACACCTCCCGATCACCCTCGACGCGCCCTGGACCGGAGCGAAGGGTGATCCGTGGAAACCCTTCTCCGGCGAAGATGAATTTGCCGAGGAGACCCTCTTCGGCAAGGGCCCGGCCGGCGGCTTCATCGGGTTTGCCCTGGGCAAGAATTCGCATCTCGCCGCGGCGCCCTGCGAAGCGTACCCCGAGGTCCGGGCGCTCTGGCTCGGCTGGGTGCGCGCCATGCTCGACGCCGGGGTCGATGGCGTGAATCTGCGCATTTCGGCGCATGGCACCCTCAGTGACGAACCCGAGGCCTACGGCTGGAATCCACCCGTGCTCGCCGCCTACCGGGAGCGACACGGGCCCGGCCCGATCGACCGGGTAAAACTCGCCGCCATCCGCGGGGATTTCTACAGCCAGTTCGTCGAAGCCGCCTCCGGCCTCGTACGCAGCCGCGGCAAGAAACTGGAGGTGCATCTGCACGCCGAGGCCTTCCGGCCGGATCCGGTCTTCGGCCAGCAAAACGGAGTGCCCTCCGGCATCGATTTTCAATGGAAGCGGTGGATCGAATCCGGCTGGGTGGATGAGGTGTATCTGCGCACCAGCTGGTTTGAGGCAGCGGAAGATCCCCTTGGGGCAAAGTCGACCGTGCGCAGCCGATTGACCCGGGCGCTCGCCGATCCCGTCGCCGACGACATGATCCGCACCGCGCGCGCCCACGGGCTGCCGATCACGCTCAACCGGTACATTGGTCGGGCAGCGGGCCTCGAGGAGTATCTGGACGACCTCGCATTGATCGCGCGCGATGGACGCTTCGCCGCGTTCGACGTCTATGAGTTTTTTGACCTCGCCCAGTCGGACCCCGAGCGGCCCGGCCTGACACCCCGAGCTGGCCGCGTGGCTGGATTGCAGGAACGCTGGAAACGGTTGCGCCCTCCGGCGGCGACCCCTCCCTGACCCCGTCTCCCTTTCTTTTCTCCCCATGCTCTTTCCCACCAAGTCCAGCGACCCCGACCTCTACCCCCACCGTCACGGGCTCTATTTCTCGTTCTTCAACGCCTTCAACTGGCAGGTGGCCATTGGCACGCCGACGGTGCTCTTCATGCAGCACCTCGGGGCGGATTCCTTTCAGGTTGGAATCGTCTTCGCCTGGACCTTCCTGCTCACCCCGGTGCAGGTGCTCTCCACCGCCCTGCTACCCCGGCTCGGTTTCAAGCGTCTGACTCTGCTTGGCTGGAGTGCGCGCGGCTGGTGCCTGCTCGTGCCCGCTGGTCTGGCCGTGCTCGCGCCCACGGAACCGGTGCCGTGGATGATCTATGCGATGATCACCGCCATGTTCATCTACAGCTTCACCCGCGCCCTCGGCACGGCCTCTCTGACGACCTGGATGTATCAACTTATCCCCTCGTCCATTCGCGGGAGATACTGGGCGACCGATCAGATCCTCTCCGGTGTCGCCGTCGTGGGCTCCCTGGTTTTCTACTCCCTGCTCTTCACGATTCTGCCGATCTACTGGGCCTTCCTCGTCCAGTATTCGTTCGCCATCATCGGCGCTTGGCTCGCCTACGTGCAGCTCAACCGTCTCCCGGACGCCGACCGGCCGAAGGTGATGAGCCTGCAAAAAATCGTGACCGAGACCCCGCGTCTGGTGCTCCAGCCGAGCCTGTTTCGCACCTACCTTTGGATGTCCGTGCCGCTCTTCGCCGCCATCACACCGATCGCCCCCTTCGCGGCGTTCTACTTGAAGTCGACCGCGGGACTGAACACGGCCCACATCATGATGCTGACGATGCTGACCTACTTCGGTCTGATCGCCGCGAACACCTACATGCGCAACCACATGGACCAGCGGGGAGCCAAGCCGTTCTTTCGCATTTCCTACGTGGCCCATGCGCTGATCGCACTCGGTTGGATCCTGTTTCTCCAGGTCGAAGGCCGCTGGCTGCTGATGCTGCCGGTCATCTACTTCCTGCAGGGGGTCGCCTCGGGCTGCTGGACGTCGGCCAATCTCAACTACCTTGCCAAGCTCCTGCCGGAAGAAGAACGGGCCCTGCCCGTGTCCATCCACGGGGCCGTCATCACCTTCATTGGCGGCTGTTCACCTGTGATCTGGGGCCTCTTCATGAAGACGGAAGGAAACTCAAACCCGGTCAATGTGCCGGTGTTTGAACTGTTCTTCGTCTCCCTGGTGGTGGTCTGCCTCGCCCTCCTGGTCTGGCTGACGCGTCTGCCCGAAAAGGTGGGTGGGGGCGGCACCATGCTCCAGGGTGGATGGACCCTGCGTCCGTTCCGGTCCGTGGCCAATGTCATCACCCTCGTCGAAAAGACTCCGGCCAAGGCGGAATCCGCCAAGGCGCCGTGACGCGCCGGCCGCCAACCGCGGCGGCCGGAGGTTCAGGGCGCGCGAAATCGGAACGAGTACAGGTCGCACTCGGTCAGCACGAAACGCAGACGGACGGGTTGGCCTGCGATCGCCGACAGGTCGCCCCCTTTCCAGCGCATCACCCGCTCCGTGCTGTCACCATACTCGAGCGAACAATCCTGGAGGGAGAAACCACGCAGGGGTTCACCGGCCGGTGACTGGAGTTCAACGCGGATCGCACCGGCCGCCCCGGTGCTGAAATTCAGCACCAGTTCACGTCCGGTGAACGTGATCGGTTTGGTCAGCATCTGGCCATCGGCGGAGCCGGCATGCACGGCGACGAAACCGTCCAGCCGGAAGACATAGCGGTCACCACTTCGATGATACAGAGAAACCTCGTCGGGCCCGGTGGGCACGAGGTTGAGAGCGGCGTAGTTGGCCCGGTTGCCCCAGCGCGCCGGATCCAGGCCGGGTCGGATCAGGGCCTCGGTGAACAGGCGGTCGTAGGTCGTCGAGCCCGCGCGGCTGCTCATGAGCAGAATGTCGGTCGCATTCACATCCTTGCGGTCATACTCCGGCGAATTGCCTCGCCCCGGCACGAAGCGGGTGGGCGTCGCCAAATAGAGATGCGGCGCACGGAAGTACGGATGGGTCTGCGTGGTGTAAAGGTGCTCTCCCGGCAGGTTGGGATTCATCTCCACCGGGTCACTCCACGTCACAAAATCCGGCGAGGTGGCCCGGCTGACACTGCGCACGCGGCCGTTTTCGATCCAGGTGCGGAAGTAGCAGACGTACCGCTGCTCCGCTTCGGACCAGAAGGCGACGTTCGGCGAATCGAACGCGTGGCGCCATTGCGGCCGGTAGCGGATCGCTTCCTCCCGCTTCGTCCAGCGGATGCCATCCGGCGAAACAAAGGCGAACAGGCCGTGCCCAGGCTTGTCCAAGCCCCGCTTGTCACCGGTTCCCGGATAGCCCGCGAGCGCCTTGTAACGTTCGTCGGACGGCACGCCGGGACGAACGTCGAGGAAGGGCATGAAGTTGGTCAGAAACGGCGGCAGACGGGCGAGGATGACATTGTTGTCGAGCGTGCCGCCGACCTCGTGCAGCCGGAGCAGTGGAAACTCCCACTCGATCCCGTCGCGACTCTCGGCGTAGTGCACCGTCTCCCCGGCATTGCCCGTGTGGGTCGGGCCGGTGTAGGCGGGATCCTTGCCCCGGTACCAGGCGCGGAACCGATCTCCGTCCTTGATCACGGTCACCATGTGGCGCTCGGGCAGCGGGGAACGCGCCCGGGGCGCTTTGACCGGCGTCTGCAGCCGAAGCTCAAGACGTTCCAGGCGCTCAATCAGGAGGCGGTCGGTGAAAAGCTCAAGGCGCGAGCCAAGCGCGATCGGAGCCTCGGCCCGCGCCAGGCCTGGGACGAGGACGAGGGCCAGCAGGCAACACCGGATGAGGTACAGGGGAAGTCGGTTCATGGAGAGGTACGGAGGCAGCATTCAGCGCGTACCTTTCGGCCGCTGGACGTAGAGCGCGCTGAAACGGATGTCCGTTTTGCGTGCGCCGGTAAAGGTGACTTTGATGCGGACGTCGTCGGGCAGACCGGTCGTTGCTTCCTGTCCCGACCAGAGCACCGGCACCTGGAAGCCGCTTTGCCGCACGACCGCGGCGCGAGCGCCGGAGTATCCGGACACCGGCTGCTCGTCAGCCGTGAGCAGCTCGACGCGGAGTGAAGCGTCCTCTCCGAGGCCGTCGGCATTGACATAGAAGCGCGACCCACCGCGACCCGGAACCTTGGTCGTAATGAACTCACTTTCGCCCTCCCCGTAGTCGCGGACGCGCAGATCGCCCAAGCGGTCGCGCGGCAGGATCGCCACCCCCACACCGCCGCGGGCCGGAATCGGCTTGTCGCCCGCTGTCCACGTGCGCGGATCGGCCGCGCCATAGTAGAGCAAGGTCTTGTCGCCGACATTTTCAAATCCCTGGCCCTGCATCAGGCCGCCCTGATCCCACGCTCCATCGGGGCCGATCGGAATGTACACCTGCTCAGGCACCGGCTCGCGGAAGAGGATGGCATCATTGCTCACCAGCAGGCCGAGGTCGATCGTGACGCCCGGCCAGGTCTTGGCCCCCTGCCAGAGTCCGGTCAGTCCGACCAGCACATTGCCGCGATTCCAGACGCTGATGCCTTCGTGGGCCTGCCGACCGTCATTGCCATTGGGCAGGATCACGTGCTGGCCCTCGCGCGTGTAGGCGACATTGGCCGTGGGCGACCAGGCCACGAAATCGCGTGAACGATGCTGCCGCACCACCCGGGCGTGGGTGTTGCGCACTCCGTCGTAGGGACTCTGACCGGACGAATAGTACATGCCGTCCCACTTGAACAGGCCTCCCGCAGGTTCGACATGCATCGGCGGGAGGATGAGCTGCGAGGCGGGAATCTGGGCATTGTCCGGGGTGACCGGGATGAGCGACTTCCAGCGCAGACCGTCGGGGCTCGCAAACGGCACCAGCGTTCCATGGCGCGTCGTGCCCTTCATCCAGTAAATGTGTCCCACCATCTTGTAACGCCGGGCGGGATCAGGATCCTCGGGTTCATAGAGCACCTTGACATTGATCGGACCCAGGACGGGTTCCACCAGGACGAGGTTGTTGCGACGATTGCCCTGATACTCAACGAGCCCGAGATCGGGTTTGACCCACGTCACACCATCGTCGCTCTCCGCGTAGGCGACACGCCAGAATGACGGATTCGCCGGCCCTTGCTCACCGCGGGCGCCGTCCAGCGCCGCGTACCAGAGGCGGAATTTGCCGTCGACACGAATGACCGAACCGTAGAACTGCACGCCCCAGTGGTCGGGTGCGCTGCGGGGTCCGCGCGCCACGACCGGATTGCCGGCATACTTTTCCGGACGGCGAAGCTCCAG
>JAEUGY010000027.1 GCA_016794625.1 Opitutaceae bacterium | reverse complement strand
GGGATGGCCGCCATTGACGCCATCGTCCGGTCCAGTGCCCGGGGTGGCGAGCAGGTTGTCAGGCTGGGGCGTCCAGGTGGCGAGGTCGTCCGAGCGGTAGACGCCGAGGCCCTTCCAGAGGTCGACGAGCATCCAGTACGATCCTTTCCAGCGAAAGACATAGGGCCCCTCGCCAGGCCGTTCGCCCACACCGGTGCACTTGCCGCGATCCTGCCACGCCTGCAGATCGGCGCTGTCGGCGTAGTAGATCGATTTGTGGTCGCGTTCATTGTTGTACCAGAGGCGCCAGCCGCCGGTGGGAAGCGGGAAGACACCGGCATCGATCACGCGGTCCGACGCCAGCGCCAGGTCGGACCGGTGGATCCAGGCCCGCAGGTCACGGCTGGTCAGGTGCGCGATGCGCCGCGGGTGCTTCCAGTCCTCGAAGATGCCGGGCACGACGGTGAGGAAGAGGTGGTGGGTGCCGTCCGGGGCCGTGACGATCTCGGGCGCCCAGTGCGTCGGTTCGGTCCCGGCGGTCTCGCGGGGCAGGGGCAGCTCCGCGGTGCCGACGTAGCTCCAGCGTGCACCATTTTGTGACTCCGCAATGCCGATACGGGTGCCGTGAACCCAGGCGACTCCCGACAATCCGGGCTGGTTGGCCCGGCGGTTGGTGTAGAACATCCACCAACGGTGCGCGGCGGCGTTCCAGACCACCACCGGGTCCGCGGCACCGTCGAACACCGGATCGCGAAAGAGCGGCTTGTCGGCGCGGGCGGCCCACGCTGCATCCGGGAGAACCAGCGCGGCGACCACCCACAGCAACGACAGACGGCTGAGACGACGGGCGAGGGGCATGAAGCAGCGTGCAACGGACCCCGTTTCCCGCCAAGTCCACAGCAGTCGGAGCGTCCGGGCAGGTCGTTGTCGGCGGGGTCGCCGACCCCGCAGCGTAACCGCTAGAAGCAGGCGGAGTCCTCGGCTGACCGAGGATAGGCAGGATTGGCTCCGGTGGAGGGCGTCGCTCCGTCGACGCCGGGGGACGAACCTTGCACGACAACGTCCGTAGGTTTTTGGTGACCGCAACGCGCAACCGGCGTCGACGGAGCGACGCCCTCCATCCATCCTACGCACACAGAGGGTGGCTCCACCTCCTCGCTTCGCGCCTCCGCGTGACACCCTGCTGAGAAACGCGGCATAGGCGGGACCGAGGGTCCCGTCGCGGCCTCAGCGAGGCCACCTCCAACGGGAGCCGTTTGTTGCCGGCTCCCGTCGTTCTCCGGTGGGGGCCTCGGCGAGGCCGCCTATAACGGGACTCTCGTTATGGTTTGGGGTCGGGTGCCTTGACGCGCAGGCGGCTGATGAAACTCCAGTCGCCGGTCGCGTTCTGAATCTTGATCAACAGGTGGTTTTTGCCGGCGCGCAGCTTGAGGGGCACAATGTCATCGTCGATCCGGCTGATGCGCCGCACCCAGCGGTCATGCACGAGTTCGCCGTTGAGCCAGATCTTCAGTCCATCATCGCTGCCGATGCCGAGCCAGCCGGTCAGCGCCTGCGGAGTTTCGAGTTCGGTCCAAGCGTAACCGACGCAATGATCGCGCGCGACGCTGCCCTGCAGGTTGACAAACCCGTCCACCGATTCGACCCGTTGCCAGACAAGTGCCTGCTCGTCGACCGTCTGCGCGTCTCCGGCGGCGGGCCGCACGTCCGCCGCCTGCGCGAAGAAATCGGAGTTGAAGGCATTCATCTGCGAAGCGCGATCCACCTTCTCCTGCCCAACGGTCACGGCGGTGAGCACGGCGGTGCCGTCGGCATCCACCCGGTCCACCGTGGAAAACACCCGCGGCGGCACAGGAATGGGACGCAGGACCAGCCACGAAGGAAGCGGAACCTCGACCTTGCCATCACCCCGCAGCCACGCCAGTTCGGCCGCGGAGGGTGTCGCGTGCGCGGGCGGAGGCGTGGCGTCGTGGTGGTAGTCAAAAGCGGACGCCACGGGTTTTCCCTGGTCGATGGCTGGGGCGAAGGTGGCGCGACGCAACGCCTCGGACAGCGGTGCTTGCAGGGCGGCCGACACGCCGCCGCTGAGGGCGACCGAGGCGCCCGTGACCCGACCTTCGGCCGAGACCTCGAGGCGGGCCTGCACGCTCGTGATGCCGCGTTGCCGGAGACCGTCGCTGCGCAGGGGATCGCCGACCAGCACGGGTCCCGCGGAAGCGGCGGCAAACTGCACCGGTCGCACGGCCTGGAGGTAGTGCAGCCGGTCGCGCCAGGTGGCGGGCAGCGTCGGATCCGTCTGGCGAAGGAACTCGTTCAACTCATCGATGAATTGTTTGATTTCGGAGGTGGTCCGGGCGGTCGAACTCAGCAACGGGGTGCCGTCCCGGGAGATGGCCAGCATGAGGATGCCCTCGGCCGGGGCCAGCCGGGGCAGTTTGACCATCTCCCGCTGGGCGTCGGGGTCGGCGACCGGCCAGGGCATGTGCGACTCGAGGGCGATGCGACGATGCTGCGGGCCGGTGTGGCGGACCCCGAAGAAGACCGCGTCGCACCGTCCCGGATACACCCGCTGGATGCGCTGGTACGTGGGAATGAAGCTGTGCACCATCGACCAGGATTCTCCGTCGTTGTGGGAACCGAAAAGCAGCACGATCACCTCCGGTTCCGGCACCCGGGCAAGGTCGAGTGGCACGAGCTGCCCCTGCTGGACCCGCAGCAGGCGTCCCACCACGTCCCCCGTCACTGCCCCCCGCGCCGCGGCCCAGGTGGCGGCGCGCGCGGGGCGGGTCGCCGTCTCCCGGTGGAAACGCTGACACTCTTCCGGGGCGAGCCCCCGCAGGAGCGTGCGGCGACCGCTGGAGAGGCTGGTATTGAAGAGGGCGAACGGCCCCATGATTTCCGTCGGCTCGGCCTTGAAGCTGGCGCCCTGATTGTCGGTCCAGGTCGAAGTCCGGGCCGCGACGGGGGCCGCGCTGAATCCGGCCAGCAAGGAGAGGGCAAGACAGTGACGCAGGGTACGGGTCAACATCGGAGGCGGTAGCAAGGGGAACGAGCGGAGGGGTCGAACGAATCCGGTGCCAAAGGTCATGGCGGTTCCGGGCAACGGATGCAACCCGCCGTCCGCAGAAGACCCGCTGGAGGTGGCCACGCGGAGGCCGCGACAGGACCCCCGTTCCCGCCCTTTCCGTCCGCGACGTGGTCGCGAAGGTGCCGCGTGGACGGAGATTCTCTCTGAGTGGAGGGCGCCGCTCCGTCGGCGCCGGCACGGCGGAGCGGGTTCTTCCCGGTTCAAGGTGTTTTTACGCATCTCAGACAAACAGGCCGGCGGCGGGAGCACGGTGTGCGTCCCCGCGGCGCCGACGGAGCGGCGCCCTCCACCGAAACGGATCGGTGTCGTTTGCCGCTGCCCGGGTACCCCTTGGATCTTCTGTTTCGTCGGACGTGCTTCGATGCCCCCCTCCTCTCCGATTGTAGCTGCCCCTCGCGGGCATGCCTGAAAGCGTGAAGCGGGCTCGCCGAACCGGCCACGCTCCCTCAGCTTCGCCGCAGATGAGTCCCTCGGACCTCAAGGAATTGGCCGGTTTTCCCGCCCCGCTGCGCGCGCTTGTGGAGGCGGAGCTGCAGGCGGGCAATACGGTGGTCGAACTCGGACACGGGTTTCCGGCCGCACCTTGCGGCGCCTACCTCAAGCTCGGCCGGCGGGTGACCACTCGACCGCGCGAGTCGGCCGGTGAGCTCGACTTCTACGAACGCAACATGCCGGGGTATTCCGGGGAGTTCACCCACGCCGCGCGTCACTTCTTTGTCCTCGAGCCCCCGCACCCCCCGGAGCCGCCGCCCGATATGGACGCAATTCGCGCCGGCTTGTCGCGCGGGTCGCGTCCCGCCGCGAAGCCGGCCGCGGCACCGGAGTCCGCCCACCGGAAGATTCCTCGGAACGAGACGCTCGGTCCGCCGCGAAAGCGCGCGCCTGAGCCCGCGCCTGCGCCAAACCCTGCACCTGCCCGCGCTTCCGCACGGAAGACGTCCGCGGTGCAGACCACCGACGCCGACCGGGTCGAGCGTTTCCGCGCGAGCATGGCGCTCGACTACGATGCCTGGAAGGAGGGCACTGGATACGACTTGTCCCTGCTGCGCGGAGCCAGCCCCGCCGACCGGGCGGCGATAGAGGCGCTCCTCCTGGCGCGCACGCCGCCAGAGAACTGGCGTGACATCGAAGCCCTCGCCGCGCTCGACACCCCCCGTGCGCGTGAGGTCCTCCAAGCGGCCCTCGCCGATCCCCACCCGGCGGTGCGCCTCGCCGTGCACCGGTTTGCTCCCGAGCTGCTGAGCGAGCAACGCCGGACCGAATCCCTTGTGCAGGCTCTGGCGACGGCCGAAACCTTTGGCGGACTGACCGAGACCCTGGCCGAGGTTGAACAGTTCCATCCCCCACCGGTCATCACCGCACTCCTGCGTGGACTGGTCGAGCGCGATGGCCCGACCGCCGTCCACCTCGCGGCCATGCTATACTACCTCCATGGCAAGGCGGACAGCCCCTTCGACTGGTCCCACCGTCCCTTCTTCCTGCGCTTCCACACCACGGATCCCGCCGAACGCGAACAGGCTGCGCGCGATCTCTGCAGCGCACTCGCAATCGACCTGCGACGATGCTTTCCGCCCGAGCCCGCGACCTAGTCTGGATTCAGCGGGCGAACGTACATAAACAAGCTCGAGGACGCAAAGACGGGACGGTCCGATCCCGATCGGTCGGGTCCACGTCGCCGGGCGAGGAACCGGTTCCGTCTCCCGCTTTGGGTGAGGACGGCAGGCCATAGGGTCGTTCCGAGATGCGTCCGCGACTCAGTCTCAGTAATCCCTTGCTTGTTCTGTGAGATTGTGTCTCAGTCGCTCTGAGTTCAGGTTTTATGCTCGATTTCGCGCTGCATCAGTCCGACGGCGCATCCGTCAAATCCATTCATTGAGACTCGGTTTTATGACTTCCACCGCTTCCTTCGTCGGGCAACGTGCCTTTGCCCCGTTGCATGCAGTGCAGCGCATGCTCAACGCAGTCCGGGTGCGGATCGCGTCCCTGGCGACCCTGCTTGCACCGCTTTGTCTGATTGCGCAGACACCTAACGGAACCACACCCGCGGTGGTCCAACTTCCAACGGTTCGTGTCGAAGCGGAGGCTGAACAGGATCACCTTGTGCAGGGTCCTTTTTTGCCCGATGTCCAGGGGACCAAGGTCAACGTCGGCAAAAAGACGACCCTGCTCGATCTCGACGCGCTTCCCCGCATCACGGGAAACAACTACCGGCAGGCGCTTGCCCAGGCGCCGGGCCTCATCCTGAGCGAGGAGACCTCGCCCCTGCTGAGCATTGGCTACCGCGGCCTCGAACCGCACCGCACCCAGTTCACCCAGGTGATGAAGGACGGCATACCCATTCACGCCGACCAGTTCGGATATCCGGAAGCATACTACGCACCTCCGCTCGACACGGTTGACCGGATCGAGTTCATTCGTGGCGGGTCGGCACTGATGTACGGCCCGCAACCCGGCGGCGCGCTCAATTACGTAACCCATCGCCCGCGCACCGATGCGCAGGTCGGTGGCGGCACGCTTCACACGTTCGGCAGCGAGGGCTACTATTCCACCTTCACTTACCTCGATGGCACGACCGGTCCGCTTGGCTATTACGGCTACTACCACCACCGCGAGTCCGACGGCATCCGTTCCGCCAACAGCGACTATCGGCTCGACGCGTTCACCGGCCGGCTGGTCGTGGGCGGTAGCACCGCCTCGCGAGTCATCATCACCGCCGAGAGCTACCAGGAGGAACACGGTGAACCGGGTGGACTCACGCTCGCCACCGGACCCGGCACGGTGAACTATCGAACCCAGCGCGAGACGCCATCCCGGCTCTTTGATCGATTCAATCTCGACCGCAACGCCGCCTCGTTGGTTTGGGAGCGCGATTTCTCGCGGGGCACCTTTGTTGCGCGCCTTTGGGCCATTGACTACACCCGTCGCAGTCGGCGTCAGGGCGGGGGCGGCTTCGGCACGCTCCCGGCCGGAACCGGCGCGCTGACCAATACGATCGAGGTCCAGCAGTTCGACCAGATTGGGGCTGAGGCCCGGGTGCGCATCGATTGGAAAGGCAACGGCGGTCATGTTTTCACTGCGGGTGCTCAATACTTCAGCAGCGATTCCCCGCGAACCGATTCTCTCGGTGCAACCCCTGACGCCGTCGCCGGGGTGGTGCGTCTGGCCTCGCAGCGTGACACCCGCTATGCGCCTGTCTTCGCGGAGAACGTCTTCCGTTTCGGCGCGCTCAGCCTCGCCCCGGGCGTGCGGGTCGAGTTCATCGACCAAGGCGTGCGCGAGACGGTCAACGTCACACGCACCACCGCGCCTCTGCAAAGCAGAAACGAGCGGGTCAGTGTTCCTCTGTTTGGCCTGGGGCTCGCCTATGATTTTCCCGTGCGGAGGGCTCAACTCTACCTTAACGCCTCGGAAAGCTATCGCCCGGTGGTCTTCACGCAGGCCGTGCCCAATGGGGCCACGACCCTGGTCAACGACGACCTCGAGGAGGGCCACGCGTGGCAGTTTGAATTTGGCTATCGGGCCCAACCGGCTCCCGGGTTCGTGCTCGACGCGAGCGTCTTCCATTTGGACTTCGACAACCAGATCGCAAACTTTGCGCTGCCGGGCGGTTTCTCCACGCTTGCCAACGTCGGTCGCGCCGTCCACCGCGGACTCGAATTCAGCGCAAGCTACGACCTTCTGGCTCGGCGCGCATCAAACCGCTCGGTCACAACCAGCATCCCGAACGGCATCGATGCTCATCGGCCGAGTCTCAACCTTTACCTCAACGGCCTGCTGCTCGATGCCGAGTTCAAGGAAGGCGCGAACCGCGGCAAGAGACCGCAGTACGCGCCGAAACAAGTCCTTCGCTCCGGTCTGGTCTACGCCCGGGGTTCGGTGCTCAAACTCGCGTTCACCGGCACCTTCACAGCCGATAGCTTCGCCGATGACGCCAATACCGCGACGCGTTATCTCCCGTCGCACACTGTCTGGGACTTCACCGCTGAATGGCGGATCTCAACCTCCCTGCCGGTGCGCCTGATGGCCGGACTCAACAATGTCTTCGACCGGGACTATTACAGTCGTATTCGCAACGATGGCATCGACCCCGCTCCGGGTCGGAATTTCTACCTCGGTGCGGCCCTCGAGTTCTGAGTGAGGGGGGCGACGGGCGGGAAACACATCTAAGGATCGGGTTCAAGGGGCGCCGCGAAAGGGGTGTGGCGGAGGGCGTTGGCTCTACGGCGCGTATGGCAGGGCCCGCCGAGCGAAGCATTCGCCAAGGCTACACCTGACGATGGCAGGCGAGGATCGAAAAACGGACCTCGCGATTATGCCCTCCTGGCATAGAACAGGATTTCGCGCCACGAAGCCCATGAGTTCGATCTGCCGTCTATCCGCGACTTCCACGTTTTGTGCCCTGCTCCTCCTCGTCGACTGCCTGCCGTCGGGTCTCTGCGCCGAGGTCACGCCACCGGCCGACACTGCGACGACGCTTTGGTATGAGAAGCCCGCCGGCGCCTGGGTCGAGGCGCTGCCGGTCGGCAATGGGCGCATGGGTGCGATGGTGTTCGGCGGCGTCGCGCGCGAACGCATCCAGTTCAACGAACAAACGCTCTGGACGGGCACGAGCCAGACCCAGCGCCCCTTGCATCCGGATCGCCCCGACGATCGATCCCACGACCGGGCCATGGGAGACTTCCAGCCGTTCGGCGACGTGTTCCTTGTGTTTGAACACCGTCAGGAACGCGTCAGCCGCTATCAACGCCGACTGGACCTGGACACCGGGATCGCTGCCACCCGCTACATCATCGACGGCGTTGAGTTTACGCGCGAGGTCTTCGCCACGCATCCGGGGAAGGTCGTGGTCGTCCGCATCTCCGCCTCCGCCCCCGGAGCGCTGTCGTTCCGGGCGCGATTGAGCGACACGGCCCGTCCTCCGCTCGCTCCCGCGACCGTCACCACAACCTCCGACCGTCTTGCTTTCGCCGGCCGGCTCACCCCCCCGCCCGGGACGGTCGATGAATCGACCGACCGGCGCTGGAATGGCATGCGCTACCATGCGACCCTCCGCCTTCTGTGCGAGGGCGGCCGGACCGAGGCCGCGGGCGGCGAGGTGCGCGTTGTCGGAGCGGACGCCTGCACCCTGCTGCTCGCTGCGGCCACCGACTACGTCGCGGACCCCGGGAAACGCGACCAAGGGGAGGATCCCGGCGCGGCGGTGGAAGCCAGGCTGGCCGCGGCTGCCTCGGTTCCTTACGCCGCGCTCCGTGCCTCGCATCTTGCTGATTACAGCGCGCTCTTTGCGAGGGTGAGGCTGCGCCTTGACCGCACGCCCAATTCGGTTCTGCCGACCGATCGCCGTCTGCAGGCTTACACGGACGGCGCCGCGGATCCGGAGCTGGAGTCGCTGCTGTTTCACTACGGTCGCTACCTCCTCATCTCCAGTTCTCGCCCGGGGGGGCTGCCTGCAAACCTCCAGGGACTTTGGAACGAGGACGTGAAACCTGCTTGGTACTCCGGCTACACGACAAACATCAACGTCGAGATGAACTACTGGCTGGCCGAGTCCACCCATCTCGCCGAGTGCCACCTCCCGCTCCTCGACTGGATCGACCTGATCGCTGCAGCTCAGAAGAGGAACCCCGATCCCAGGCTTCGCACGGAGCTGGGGTGGACGATCTATAGCACGAACAATCCCTTTGGAGGAAACAGCGGCTGGGCCTTTCACCGCCCCGGCAGCGCCTGGCTGTCCCAGCACTTCTATGAAGCCTGGGCCTTCGGAGGCGACCGGGACTTCCTTGCCCGGCGTGTTTACCCGCATCTCCGCGAGCTCGCCCGCATGTGGGACGCCCACCTGGTCGAAGACGGCAGCGGTCATCTTATCACTCCCGATGGCTGGTCGCCGGAGCACGGGCCCATCCGGGGGCCGGACGGCAGGATTGTCATCAAGGAAGGCGACCGCACGCCCCAGCCCGGAGCCTCCTACGACCAGCAGATCATTTGGGACCTCTTCACCAACTTCATCGAAGCGTCCGCCGAGCTGGAGGCCGACCCCGAGTTGCGCGCACGCATCGCGGAGCGACGCGCGCGTCTGCTCGGTCCCCGCGTTGGTTCCTGGGGACAAATCCAGGAGTGGAGAGACGACGTCGACGACCCCAAGCAGGACTACCGCCACATCGGACATCTCTTCGCACTTCACCCGGGTCGCCAGATTGATCCGGTATCCACGCCTGAACTCGCTCGTGCCGCGAAGGTCACGCTTGACTCCCGAGGGGACCGAAGCTGCGGATGGAGCCGCGCGGCCAAGCTTTGCCTCTGGGCCCGCCTGCACGACGGCAATCGCGCCGGCAGGCTCCTGCGTTCGCTCCTGGAGGCGGTGCCCGCCACCGTGCGCGGCAGCGGCTCCTACAGCAATCTCTTTGGAGCCGGCCCGCCATTCCAGATTGATGCCAATTTCGGGTACGCCGCCGGTGTGGCCGAGATGCTGCTCCAAAGCCACCTCCGGTCCCCGGATGGACGCCGCGAGATCCACCTGCTCCCCGCGATCCCGGATTCCTGGCGCGAGGGTGAAGTCAACGGTCTCCGTGCCCGCGGCGGGTTCACCCTCGACCAGCGCTGGAAAGACGGACGACTGCACTCCGCCACGATCGTCTCCATGCTGGGAAAACCGGCCAGACTTGTGTATCGAGATTTCTCGTACGACATCGATCTGCCGCCGGGTGGTCGCCGAACGCTCACCTTCCCCTGAAGATTGCCGTCGCTCCGCTCCGTCCCGCCCCAGCCTGCGACGTAGTCTGGTTCCAGGTGGTGGACGAGGACGAGCAGCGCGAACACGCAAACACCCAACGTTCGTTCCCGCAGGGCCGGCCCCTGTAGCGGAACGGGGAACCCGTTTCGCTACAGGAGGGAGGTGAAGCGCATAGCCGCGACGACCCGAAGGTTGATCGGGAAGGCTCTGAGTGCGAACGGACCTTCAGTCCTGGCCGGCGATCACCGTCGTGACGTCGCCCGGCTGCAGGGTCGCCAGCGCTGCCAGAATCTCCGGTACGAGCGGGCGCAGGTCGGAAAGCTGATTGGATCGGGCGCGCAACACGATCACGCCGAACGGAAGCGCGGCGGTTTCTTGCTGGGCCGGCAGGTTTTTGTCGACGGTTAGGAAGGCGTCGTAGTTGCCCGAGATGAAGGCGAGCAGCTTTCCGTTGGAGGTGCCTGCCCACCCGGCCTGCGGCACGGTTGAAACCATATGGCCGGACGGTTCCAGCCCAAGACGGCGCGGCAGGCACTCGTCCCGAATAACGCGCATGGTTCAGGCAACGAAGGCGGTGAGCTGGGCGCGTGCCTCTTCGAGAAACTCGATCACCTGAGCGCGACTGACCGAGGGAAAGTCTTCGAGAAAGTCATCGATGGAGTGGCCGGCTTCCAGACAGTCGGTGAGGTTTTTGACCGGAACGCGTGTACCGAAAAACACAGGTGTGCCGCCGAGGATCTCGGGATCGGAGCTGATGAGCCGTGTCTTCATGCGCATACGATGCGCACGGTGCGAGCGGGGTGCAACGCGTTAAAGAGCATCACCGCACCCTCGTTTATTGCCCAGGAGCTTCGATCAACGGAGTCAGCCCCTAGTGTTTGTGATCAATAGCCTCTGCTTCTATGAGATTCCCAGCGTATCGTTAAGAAGCCGGCATCACAAATAATTGATCTCAAATGAGAAAAGATGGAACTACATTCATCTACCTTCACTATCGACCACGAACATTACGGTCTGACCCCGTGGATCGCGTCCCGGGGTCCACGAGTATGGGAGTACTACGATGAAGGTGCATTGTCTCGCGTCGGAAAAGAGCGCTTGCGCTAACGGGCTTGCTCCATGGTGTGGGATCCAATGCATCGGGCTGGACCTGAGGAGCGACCCCGTCTGTCGTCTTTGTCCATGACCCCCAAGAACTCAAGGTCAGTGGAAAAAGTGCTGTAGGTGAAGAAAGCCGGAGATCGTCGTGGAAGCGACCAAGCCATGCTCGAACTCAATGTGAAATGATAGATCCAATTCGATCCAAAGCCTCGGGTCTCACATGGGGACGGTCCATGGCGACGAGATATCTCTACGACAATCGTGGGAGACGACGTGGGGTTATAAAGGTATGGGCGCCAAAGAAAGTGGGCAAAGAGGAGTGGGTGTGCAGGGTCCAAATTGATGGGTTGGGCAATAGAGATGTCATTTATACCGCGAATGCGGATGCTTTGAGTGCAATTCTCTTCGTTTTCATTGCCCTTAAGGCGCGACTGAAAGACTGGGAAGGGAAGAGGCGATGGATTGGTGGAGAAAAGGGCGATCTAGGGCTGCCCGCGACCGTCAACTATGGTTACGGCCACGCGATCACCAAAAAGCTGGAGAGATTGCTTCAAGCCAACACCCGACGCGTGGTAGGCGCGGCACTTTCGAATTTTAAGGCTAAGCTCAAGAAAAGAGACCGCGCCCTCGCTCGGTCCAAGGGTGCGCGTCGAGTGTGATGGGGTCCAATCCAAAGATGTCAGGTCTGACCCTTGACAGAGTGACACGGTCAAGGACCCGCAGCGACACGGATCGCGCACGGGGAGTGGGCTTGTCGTGGCCCGGATGGCGTCCCGCGGTCGATGGGTGTTTCGAACGCCCAATCCCACTACGGGGGGCTGACTCCTGGAGGCGGGACCGAGGGTCCCGTCGCGGCCTCGGCGAGGCCACCTCCAACGGAGGGGTGGGTGTTTCTGTTGTAGGCGGCCTCGCTGAGGCCGCTGGGATGGGCGTCGCTAGAGGAAAACGGACGTCGGAGGCGGGACTGGGGGTCCCGTCGCGGCCTCAACGAGGCCGCCTACAACAACGGGGGTGGGGTGGAGGGCGCCGCTCCGTCGGCGCCGGTTGCGCGTCGCGGTGATGAAGAGGGGCGGGCGTGGCCTCTACAATGCCGTCGGCAAGGTTTTCCCTCGGGGGTGACTCAGCCGTTGCTTCGCGGCCGGGGAACGGGGAGAATGGGGTCATGCGTTGCTGTACTCCGTTTCGCTGGCTCGGGTTTGTAAGTGTCTGGTTGCTCGCACTGGTGGCAGTCACTGCCGCCCCCGCGTCCGGTCCTCAGTTCAAGAAGGGCGTGAACATCAGTCACTGGCTGTCGCAGAACCATGCGGAGCGTCCCTACGGGGCGCCGTGGTTCAGCGAGGAGGACGTGGCGTGGATCGCCGCGCAGGGTTTCGACCATATCCGCTATCCGGTGGACGGGCGGCTCTGGCTGAAAGCGGATGGGTCCTTGGATACAGAAAAATTGAAACCGCTGGATGCCGCGCTGGCCTGGACGAAGGCGAAGGGGCTGGGCGCGATCCTGGACATGCACTTCCTGCCGGGGGCCGACTTCAACAATGAGGCCCGCGACACGCGCGTCTTTGAGGATCCGGTGTTGATGGCGAAGGTGGCGTCCTTCTGGGGCAAGGTGGCCGCCGTGTACGCCGGCCACGGGTCCTACCTCCGATTTGAGCTGCTCAATGAAGCCGTGGCGCAGGAGAACAAGCAGGTGAATGTGTTCCACCGGGCCATGCTGGCGGAAGTCCGCAAGACCAACCCAACCCGCGTGGTGTATGTCGGATCCAATCGCTGGAATGGATTTTCGACGATCGCTGATTTGGAGTTGCCGAAGGACCCGCACGTGGCCGTGACGTTGCACTTCTATGAGCCCATGGTGTTCACCCACCAGCGGGCCAGCTGGGTTGAGTTCAAGGACAACATGCCGCCGGTAAGTTTCCCCGGCCGGGCGCCCAATCTGACTCCTTATGTGCCAGCCGGTCATTGGGCACTTTCCAGCAGTGAGAAAGAGCTCACGGTGGCGCAGGTGGACGAGGCCTTTGCCAAGGTGGCGGCCTGGGCGAAGCAGCAGGCCCCGGGGCGGGAGATCCACATTGGGGAATTTGGCGTGTACCGGACGGCGGACGACGCCTCGAAGGCGCGCTGGATCACCGCGGTCCGCGAAGCCTGCGAGCGGCACGGCTTCGGCTGGGCGGTGTGGGACTACCAAGGCGGCTTTGCCGTCCGCGCCCCGGACGGCTCGCCGACCACGATCACCCGCGCCCTCGTCGGACGCTGAGCCCTGCCGGCTAGAGCTGGGCCACGACTTCGTCGATGAAGGTGTTGATCTTCGTTTTCTCGGTCGCGAGGTCGGTATTGTAGCTCGCGAGGTGGGGATCCTTGGAGCCACCGAACGGCTGGTCGTTCGCGTGTTTCTGGAGGATCGACGAAAATGCGCTGAAGCGGTTCATCAGGTGTTTGCCGAGCGCCGGGTCTGCCCCGTCGTTGCCCTTGAGAAACTCCGGGCAGATGCCGCGGAGGAAGGTGTTGTTCACCACGAGGAGCCGAGTGGAGCGGTCCGCTTCCTCCTGGGTGATTTTGCCGTCCTTCACCGCCTGGTCGAGGCCCTGCTTCATCTGGCGGGTGATGTCCATCACCTCGGGAGGCAGCGAGCGGGCGGTCTGTTTGACGTCCTGGAGCGTGTTGCCGAGAATCGAGGACATCACGGCCTTGTATTCGTTCGCCAGATTCGATTTGACGGTGGGATCCATGAGCAGCTTGGAGGTCGGCAGACCGAGTAGCTCCGGGTTGCCCTGCAACTCGATCATGGCCTGCTGCTGATTGGTCACGCGTCCGCTGGCGAAGGCCTCGGAGAAATGGGCGGAAATCTCGTTCGCCATCGTACTGTTGACGGCGGCGATTTCCTTGGCGCGCAGAAAGCTCTCGGGCGATTTGGCCCCGTGGACCGCCTGGCCGATCGCGTGGGAGATCATCAGTTCCTTCAGCCGGGGGACCTCGCCCAGTGGAAAGTCCTTGGGCAGCGCATTGCCGAACAGGGAATCCTTGATTTCGGACTCGGACTTACCGTCCGCGATGTCGTTGATCATTTTTGTCACCGACTTCAGTTGCTCCCGGAAGTCGCTCGCCTGCGCGCGCACCTCCGATTTGGCGCCGGGTTGGTCGTGCTTCTGCAGCCACTGGTTGAGCGCGGAGGCGAGCGTTTTGGCTTCGTCGACGACGTTCCGGACGAGCTGGGAGTTGTCGTCCGCGCTCCGGGCGTAGGACGGGTCCAATTTATCCACAGCGGCGCGCTCGAGATTTTTCAGCTGGTCGTCCACTCGATTGGCCGCGCGCAGGACCTTGGCCGTGGCGCTTTCGAATCCGAGGAACTCTTTCACCCGCGCGAAGAGGGACGGTTTGAAGGATTTGCCGAAGTCGACGATTTCGTCCTTGGACGCCAGCGCCCGCCCCATGACGAGCAGGGTTCGGTTGTCGAGTGTCTGGGGTTTGGTGGAGACGGGCGCAGACGTTTCTGTCTGGGTTGACGCGGTTTCCTGCGCTTTCTCACCTTCCTGGGCCCCGAGGATCGGGTGGGTGCCGGGGGTGGAGGGTGAAAAGGAGACATTTGGGTAGGACATGTTGGCAGAAGAATGCCGGCGCCCGGGCGCCGCTCGCAAAGGCATAGACGGGGGGCTCACCCAAGTTGGTGATGGAAAAGTCCCGCCGCGCCCACGGGATCCGTTAGGTCGGGACTGACCGCCCGGCCGGCGCTCACCCATTTTGGTGAGACGACCGGGAATAGGGTGGCCGCAAACGGGGCGTGATCCGATGGACGTAGGCCTACCCGCCTCCCTATGTCCCCCACTGCACTTCTCACCTCCCTGCTGCATGACCGGGGTTTGGCTGACGGGGTCGAACTTCCGACCACGTTTTTGTTCGATGGCACGCATCGCGTCGCGTTTTCCGAAAGCATGCCCGGGTACCTCACTCTTTCCTGCGGGGTCGACTGTGTGCTGCCGGGGGCGCATCCCGTGCTTTCCCTGCACCTTCTACGCTGGAATCGGCGGACGGACATCGTCGGGGCCGGGGCCTTTTCGACCGACGATGCTGGCGAAACGATCTACTATCGCCTGACCCTGTGCGCGGAGTCGCTCACCCTCGATCTCCTGAAGCGCGAGCTGCACACCTTCCTCGCACGGGTGCAGCAGTTTGACGTCGCGCTGGTCGAAGAACCGCTCGATTCGGATGATCGCCTGATTGGTGTCGCGCCGCCGGCCCAGCCCGAATCGGGCCCGCCGCCTGGCATGATCAGCGTGTAACCAGGAGCGCGACGCCGACCGACCATGGTGCATCGCGATGCGTTTACTCTCTGGCTGGAACGGGAGCGGCCCGAAATGCGCGTGCGACCGTATCAACCGGCGGGCGCGTGGGGCGGTCCGGTCCTCGGCTGGCAGCTGTGTGTCGGTCGGACGCGGTTTGTGTATCGGGTGCCTCCGGAGTCGCCGGAGGTCCTGTATGTGGTGCTCATCGAACGCGCCGCCCAGCGCGAAGGGCTGCACAGCCCGCTCGGTGACATGGTCCGGCTGCTGCGGTTGATCCAGACCAGCGACGCCGGGGTCACCTGGATCCGCGGCCATGTCGAACCGATCAAGGGCCGCCCCGACGATGCGCTCACGCGGGAGCGCCTTCTCGCGTTTTACCAGCGCTACCTCACGGCGGTGAGCACCGGCGTCGAGAACGGAGTCGAGTGGTACGGCGGCGATCTCTCGACCTTCTCGTGGACCGCGGAGAAACGCCGGGTGCGCACCCGGGCGGGCCGGAGCGCAACCCCCCACGCTGTATCCGAGAACACCCCGGTCCTCACCTGAAACGGTGAGAACGGCACGCTTTTTCCCGCTCCCATTTGACGCCCCCCGCCAGCCTGTTACCCGACGAACATGGTCGGATTATCGATTAACGAGAGCACTCGCACCGCCGCCTCCGACGGCGCGCTTTCGTTCTCCATTCTGGTCAACAACCAGCGCGAGCTCACCCTCAGCAGCGCCCACTCGGCGGTCACCGGTCTGCTTTCCGCCATCCGGACGGCCCCGGAGGATTTCGCCAAACTGCTCGACGCCGCAGCCGACGCCGTCGCAACGCAGGAGACGGCCGCGTTGAAACTGGTCCAGCCGCCCTGGGCCCCCGCCAGTCAGCAAACGACCGAGGCCATCCGCGCCCAGCTTAACGCCGCATTCGCCCAGCTCCTGGCCAATGCTCGCAACCAAGCGACCCAGGCCCGGGATTCCGCGGCCTCCACCGCCGCGGCCTCCGCCGACCCGTCGACGGAACGCACGCTGGCCACCCAAGCCCGGGACGCGGGGGATCTCTTGCTCACGGCACTTTCCCAGCTCGAGACCGGAGATGACGCCGCTGGTCTCGCCAGTCTCGAGAGCGCGCGGGCGCAGGCGACGACGACGCTCAGCAACGCCACGGCGCATCTGAACGCGCTGCAGGGGATGAATCCGCTCCCGGTGGACGAGATCGCCGCCACGCAGGCCGTGATCGCCTCCGCCACTTCGATCATCGATGCCGCGAATGACCTTCAAGGCAGCACCCTGACTCGCCCGGCGGGCGAGGTCGCCACGACCTTCGAGCTGACCAGCGCGACCCCGCCGACCACGTACGTGACCGTCTATGGTTCGAGCGGAGCCTTCGCCCTCACCGATGCGTCCGGCCAGGGCGTGCTGATCACCAGCGACGGCAAGGTCGATACGCTTCCTCCCGGCGGAGACGGCTGGCAGTTCACCACCGACAGCACGTTTCTCCTGCCCGACGGCACCAAGGTTTCGGTCGCTCCGGGCTCACCCGCATCCGTGCTGCTCACCCGCGGACAGCAGCGCATCACCATCGACTCCCTGCAACCGGGCACGACGCCTTCCGTGCAGCAGCACGCCAGCGGCGGGCTCGCCGCCGATAAGAATCGAAACGATGGATACGTGTTTGTGATGGGGGCGGACGCGCGTTCCTGGACCCTGGCGGGTTCGGTCTTGGGTGACACCGCCGGCTCCCGCGAGGTGGTGGCGACCACCCCCCTGACCAATGAAGTCCCGGTGGATGTCACGAAGTCGAATCTGCCGCCCGAACTGGTCTCCTTCCTGACGGCCTACGGCTTGGATCCCGCCTCCTTTGATCTGGACGGCGACGGTGCCTACAGCAACGAGGAGCTGCGCGAGCTGGTCGAGGCCCTCAATTCGGCGGTGGGAGGCGTGCAACTGCAGTTTGACGCGGCGATCTCCAATACCGCGGCGGCACTGCAGTCCCTGCTGAAGCTGAATCAGTTCATCGAGAAAATCCTCGACGAAGCGGACAAACGGCAGGCCAACCGCCGCCAGCTGACGGCGGAAGAGCGGGACCGGCTGCTGGTCATCCAGAACGATCTCTCCGCCGCGCTGGCGGCCCTGCGCAGCGAGGGGGCGTCGCGGAAAGAAGGAGCGAATCCTGTGCTCGCGGCCCTCAGCGTGCTTGAGCAGCTCGGTGCGCCAGAACCGGTCAGTCCCCCGACGTCCCGGGGTGAGCCCGCCCCCGGTGCGCCAACGGAGCGCGGACCGTCCGCCCCGATTCAGTCACCACCCGCCCCGGGTTTGGTCGCGCCTCCGCCTGCTCCGGCTCCGGTTCCCCCTCCGGACTCGAGTTCCCTCGCGCTGGCGCAATCGTTGCGCCGGGCAGAACGACTGCTCTCTGGGTTCTCCGGTGGTCCGGCCAACCTGCGGTTTCTGGAACCCTTGCCGGTGGCCCCGGGTACCACAGGGACTGCCACCGGGCCCGCCAGCGTAACGCCTCCGCCTGGGGAGGGTCTGGGAGCAGAACCCCTGCCGTTGTCGCCTTCCGCGGAGGGCGAGCCCGTGGTGCCGCCCCTGGGCGTGGACTCGTCGGTTCCGTCCGATGCTCCACCCGGACCGAGAGGCGACACCAACCGCGCCGTTCCGCGTCCGCTGTCGGGTCCGCCCGGAGCGAGCGGACTGGATGTGCCCGCGTCGACCCCATTCCGCGGCCGTGACACGGTTTTCGAGACTCGCAATCCGGAGTACGCACGAGCGCCGGAGAGCGATGAATCGTCCACGAACTTGCCCACTGGCTCCCTGAATCGTCCGGTTGCGCCGCCTCAGTCCGTATCTGAAACAACGGTACTAGAAACCGACCGAGACCCGGTCGAACCGACGCCGCCGTCTCCGATTTCCCAGCCCGTGCCTCCGATACCGTCGCAGGAAACGCCGGAGTCGACCCCGAGGGAACCGTCGTTCGTTTCCCAGTCCAGTCCGGTCGGCGCGGAGCCGGTTGCGATTACGGATCCGAATGACGGCGGACCGCGGGAGGTTCCGCCGCGGCCCGCTCCGACCAACAGGTCCGGGCAGCCGGGTGGCGACGAAACGGTCCCTCCGCGCCCCCCTTCGCCGCCGAAGATCGAGATCGTGCCTCCCCAACTGTGGCCGAACGAGCGCCCGATGGAGGAAGGCGCCGAGACTTCGCCGCCGCCGGTGCGCACTCCGGACGGACGTCCCATATTGCCGGGCAGCCGGTTTGCCGCGACCGGTCCCGATCCTCTCACCGGTCCCGATCCCACCTTTGGTTCAACCCGCGGTTTTTCGCACGAGTACGGACGCCGGCTGGAAACCTACCGCGCCACTTATACCGCTCAGGTCCAGCAATCGCGCCAACTGCAGGCGGAGGTGCGCCAGGTGGTGGAGCGGTTTCTGGTTCTCGTCGGGCAGGACGAACAGTTGCGCCAGGTCTTTTCAACGCAGGACCTTTCCGACGAACAACGGGATACGTTCAAGAACAAGGTCGAGTCGCTGGAGCGCGCACTCGGTGTCACCTGGGGTGGGGATCCCGACAAGACCCCGCAGGCCGAAACGAAGCTCAGTTCCCGCATCCTGACGAGCGGGATGATGATCTGATCCCGCCGTCTCGCTCATCTCCGGCCATGCACTCCGAACCTCTTCCCCTGCAGTCCGCCCGCTATCACGCCCGGGTCGAACGGATCCTTGAGCTAATGGACTCCACTCTGGAGCGCGGACGGACCCTCGAGCGGGCCTACGAACGCTTTCTCGGCGCCCACGCGCTAACCCCGGGTTGCGGCGAAGCCGCCCTGCGGGCCGAGCCCGGACCCGAGGCTCGCCGTGGGCTCAATGGCCGTCTGCTCGAGTTGCAGCGGCTGGCCTACGATCACCTTTTGCCTTCTGCCCCTGCGCGTGCCTCCACTTCCGGCGCGGCGGCCGGCCTCGCTGCCACCGCCCCGCGCGCCCTCTCCAGTCGCTCTCGCATTTAAGGACCCATCATGGCCGTCGACTTCAAGAGCCTTGCTCTCCAGTACCGTTATCTCGGCACCACCAATAATCTCGTGACGGAGCTCTCGGCCTTCCGAACGGGAGGGGACGACGAACTGGACGATGCCATCGCCAAACTCGACGAGCGCATCGCCGCCTTCGAGAACATCCTCATCGGTACCCTGCCAGCAGGGCAGACGACGACGGACTATCCCTACGACCGCGAGGGACTGAAACGGGAGTTTCTCGACGAGGTGCTTGCGCTGCTCCTGCGCCGTTCGATCACCTACAACGGTACGGCGCCGCAATTCAATGCCACGTACTCCGCTCCGGACGTACTCCGCTCGAGCACCTCCAGCAGCTTTCCCACGGATTTTCAGGTCTATCTGAATCGAAACAAGCCCGATTCCACCGGGTTCGGCGTCTTCGACACGATGGTCGGAACAACCGATAGACGTCCGCAGCTGCTGAACACGGACGGCCAGGCGATCTTCTCCATGTATTCGACGCTGATCGACGAGGTCTTCGCCGAAGGCGACAAGCTCGGAAACAATCCCACCCGGCCGGTGCAGGTGGCCTCGGCCATCCAGCCAATCACCGTGGATGGCTTTGTTTACGATCGCATCTCCCAGGTGCATGGCGTCAACGCCGTCACGGGGGATCCGGAAGTCAGGACCTACCTGCTCGATTCCCAGCTGACCAACTCCGCGGTCATCAAGACTTCGGCGGGAGAGACCGGGCTATCCGGTCCGGCCACCTCGTCGACGGTGCGCCTGCAGTTGGAGCCGGTGGTGGCGTCGGATGCCCTGATATCCGGTGTCTATGTGGCGACGGTGGACATCGGGACCGTGGCGGTTCGCTTTCCGGCTCCGGTCGGGTCTCCACCCACGATCGCCGATGGCCAGTCCGTCGACCACATCGCGACCGTGCCGATCACCCCGATTGTCACAAACCTGCCGGGACGGGAGGAAGAATTTCCTGAAGCGCGCATCGTCTCGGGTTTTCGCGGAACGCTCGCGGACGGGCGTAGCTTCCTCGTCGGAGTCGGTACGGATGGCCAGATCTACGTCACAAGCCTCGAAGCGACCCGCCGCACGACCAACGGCACCGCTGCCGGACTCTCCGCGCTCGAGTACCTCCTGTTTTGGAACGAGGCCCGGATCAAGATCCTCCGGGCCAAGCTGGCCTATCAGGAGGCCGTCGTCCGCGAGATCCAGGAGGATCTCCGTCAGGCCAATGATGTGCTGGCAAAACTGGAAACCCAGTCGGGCAAGATCCAGGCGACCGACAAGGACGGCGTGCCGACCGGGCAGACCTCCTCTGAGACGCTGGAGATGAACATGTTCAGCGCCATGGCGAGCACGTCCGGTAACTCCATTTTTGATACGACCGGTCAGGATGCTCTGCACACGGCGACGGAGTGGCAAGGCAACCGGACCAATCTGAAAAACTACATCGACCGCCGTTCGGCCGAGGCCCAGCAGGCCACCCTCGACTACCAGAATGTGCTCAACCGCTTCAACAACGCCTTCGAGGTGATGGCCAAGCTGCAGGAGAAGTTCGACACCCTGCTCAAGGCCCAACTGCGCAACCTTTGATTTCAACCCTCAATCCGCACGCATCCATGTCCACTGAACAAGCCATCGCTGACGTCCCCCCGACCGAGAATCCGATCTATGACGCCCTGCCGTTTCACTCCGAGGCGGAGTGGAAGGAGGTGCTGGAGAAGTTTGGCACCAACGGCCGCACCTTCCGCGACTTCACCCAGCTGACGCCGGAGAGCATGGAGGTCATCTACATGGTGGCCTACAATCAGTATAATGCCGGTAAATACAAGGAAGCCGAGGGCATCTTCCGCCTTCTGGCCATGCTCAACCACTTTGAGCGCAAGTATTGGAAGGGCCTGGGAGCCTCGCGGGAGGCGCTGAAGGACTACAATGGCGCGCTTCAGGCCTACGGCTATCTGGGCGTGATGGACATTGAGGATCCCTATCCTCCCTTCCAGGCGGCGAAGTGTTTTGTCGCCCTCGGCAAGGCGGCCGAGGCGGAGTCCGGTCTGCGCGCCGCCGTCTACAACTCGGATGGAAAACCCGAACACGCCGCCCTGCACCTGCAGGCCAAGGGCCTGCTCGAACTCGTCCAAAACGCCCGCAAGGAAGCCTCCAAAGCCAACGCATCATGAACCCTCCCGGCATCACCCAGACCCCGAATCTTGCCAGCACGATCTTCGACCCCGGCGCGATGCTGGGGGAGGTGGCAGACATCAAACAAAACGCCATCCAGGCACTGCAGGCCAGCTTCAAGATGCTGGCGACGGTCGGCCCCGAGGGGTCGACGCCGAACTCGCAGGCCGATGGATTGGTGGAGCTGGAGAAGCCGAGCTTCAACAGCAACGTCAACGACATCACCCTGCGCATCGGGCTGCTGCAGGATGCGCTGAACCAGTTGATGGCGCAGGTCTCCAAGACCGAGATCCGCTCGCGCATGGATGAGCTGCAAAAGGAGAACCAGCGCCAGCTGGAGCGTTTCGAGGAGCAGATGGCCAAGGCCGCCGAGGCGGCGCAAAAGAACCAAGAGGCGGAGAAGAAGGGCAACATCTTCGAAGCCGTCAGCAACTGGATCCAGGCCGTGATCAGCGTGGTCTCGGCGGTGGTCACCCTGATCTCCGCCGCGGCCCAGATTCTGACCAATCCGGTCGGGGCGGCGGCGTTGATTGTGGCCGGCGTGGCCTTGATTGGAGCGGCCGCGGTGCAGATTACTTTGGCGGTGGATGCCACCATGCGCGCCGCTGGCCAGGAGGGTTTCCTCAGCGAGGCGGACCGCACGAAGATGAACAAGGCGGTCGAGATTCTTGGCTACATCGCACTCGCCGGGTCGATGATCGGGCTGGTCGGCGGTATTGTCGTGGCATTGGGACAGGCCGGGAAAGCGGCCGGTGGTCTCGCCGCCAAGGAGATCACCAAAGCGGCGGCGGCCAAGCTGGTGGCCACGGGCATGAAGGAGTCGTTGACCAAGTCCGCCCAAGCCACGTCGCAGGCCATTCCGCGCTACGCCATGTACGCGTTCAAGGAGTCCATGGCTCCGCTCACCCGGCTCGGGGCCCAGATGGCTGCGATCCAGATCCTCGGGCAGAGCACCAACCAGGTCGTCGGCGGCGTGGTGAACCATGAGATCGCCGAAATCAAGGGTGAGGCGAGCGCGCTCTTGGAAGAGGCCGATCTGGCCGAAGCCGCCGCGGCCGCCCTCGAGGCGGCCATTTCGAAACTGCGCGCCATGATCGAGCAGTTGCAGTCGGAACTCGAAAAACTGGTCGAGGATTTCCAGCAGACGATGGCCGTGATCTTCGGTGCCATCGACGAAAGCGCCAATTCGATGACCAACGTGGTCCAATCGACCTCCTTCTGACCCGCATTCCCGCCGACTTCCCCGCCTTCCTCCCATGTTCCCGCTAAATGGACTCGCCGCGCGCTCATCGACGACGGGGCCGCTCGAAACCAACGAGGTGTCCGCGCCGCCTTCGCTGCAGAGCCGCCTTCAGGAAATCAATCTCAAGATCATCGCCCCCACCGGACAGATCGAAGGTCCGGGAGGCGAAATCAGGATCCAACTGGAGAACCCCACGATCGGTCCGGAGGACATTCCGCTGAACGAATTCGTGCAGCAGCTGGAGTCCCTTGCCGAAGTGCCCATGCCGGTCTTCGCCCTCGGGCAGGGACTGCATGAGCTGTCCGAGGGAAGCGGAGCCTTCGCCGAGATGGTGCTCTCCTCGCGCGCCTCGGGCCAGCCGGAGAATCCCGGGGAGATCGCGGCAATGGCGGCTCGGTTCGCTCAGCAGGCCGAGCTGATCGAGGTGAACATCCGCGCGTTGATCGAGAACTCAACGTATCCGAACTTCAGTGATTTTCTGAAGGAGCTGGTCAAGGTCGCCCAGGACCTGCGGGAATCGGCGACGAAGGCGAAGATGGCGGCGATCAACTCGAGCTATACCACCATGTATGCGGCGGCGGAGCAGATGAAGACCGCGGCGGAGCAGGCGAAGACCAGCCGCGACGAGCAGATCGCCGCGGACAAGAAGGAGGCGATCGGCCAGATCTGCGCCGGCATCGCCAGCGCCATCATCGCGGGCGGCTTTGCCATCGGCGGTGCGGGGCAGCTCGGAGCGACCCTCGGGTCGGCCGCGTCTTCGATTATCACCGGCAGCGTCGGGGTGAACTCGGCTTCGGACAAATACGACAGCTCCGAGGCACAGTACTACTCCGATCTCGCCAACGTGGCCAAGCAGCGGCTCGACGCCGCGGTCAAATTGATCGAGGCGCAGTCGGCCATTGCCGACGACCTCAAGGAGATCGCGCTGAGCCTGCGCGACATGGTCCTCAAGCTCATGCAGGACTTCATCAGCAGCCAGAACTCCATCGTCCAGCGCGCCAACGTTTGACCCGACCGCATTTTCCCTCTTCACGAATGAATGCCCCCGATCTCGTCCAGGAACTGGGCAGCCGCCTCAATCTCACCGGTCTTTCGTTGACCGACGGCGTCTGCCGGCTGGTCTTCGACCGTCAACTGCCCATCGACATCGAGGATGATGGTTCCGGAAACCTCGCCTTTCACTCCGTGATCGGCGTGCTGCCCCACGGGGAACGGGAACGGGTGCTGCGGACGCTGATGTCGTCCCATCTCTTTGGCCTTGAGACCGGAGGTGCAGCGTTCGGCCTGCATCCAGGGACTGACGACGTCTATCTGTTCCGGCTCCTCCCCGTGGATTCGCTGGAGGTCGAGCAGGCGTTGCGCGTGCTCGAGTCCTTCACCCATCAGGTGGAGGCCTGGAAGCGGCGCTGGCCGGAGTTGAGTCAGGCGGCCGCGCGAGTGGAGTCGCGTCCCGAGACTGATTTCGCCGGATCAAGCCTGCGCGCCTGAGCCCTCACCCTCCGCACTCCCGCTCCAGTCTTTTCCCCCATGTCTTATGATATTGGCAAGGTGTCGTCAGATCGATCGACGGTTTCGGCAACGGATGGGCCTGCAAAAAGTTCGGGCTTCATGCGTTTCATCGGGCGCGTGGTTTCGGCGTTGAAGTCGATCGGCCACAAGGAACTCGAGCCGGTCCGCCCGCTGCAGACCCGTCAGGTTGAGGTCGCGAGTGGTCCGCTGCAGGCTCCGATCAAGCTGCTCCGTCAAGCCGTGCAGGCTCAGGATTCGAAACAGCAGCAGGATGCCGTGGAGCTAAAACTCGCCGAGGCGAAACTGACGGCGCAGACCGAGCAGAAGGAACTGGCGGCGTTGAAACAGGAACTGCATCAGGGGTTGCACCGCGTACACCAGAGCGCGTTGAACGAAGAGATCGTTGCGTTTGACCAGACCACGTTGAAGTCGGTGCCGGCGCCGCGCGATGGCAGGATGGGTTTCAAGTTCGATTATCTCCTGGAGCAGAACACGACCGCGATGTCCAAACTCAACCACGACTTCGCGATGATTGAGCTGAAGTCGGGTGGAGTCAAACCGCTCAAGCCGGTCGAAACCGTGGTCAAGGATGGGCTGCAGTCGGCCAAGCTCGACTATCAGATCAGTGGTCCGGTCGACGGGGTGGCGCTGCGTCCGCAACCGCTGAAGGCGCCGACGTCCCCGGCGAAGATTCTGACGGAGCCGCAGCTTTCGGACATCAAGGAGCGTCTTGACCTGATGGTCTCGCCGGAGTCGATGCAGGATTACGCCAAACAGGTGGGGGAACGGCTCGGCAAGATGATGAAATTGGAGCGGAAGGATCCCGCCTACCAGGCCTTGAGCAAGGAGGTCACCCAGTTGGCCAAGGAGCTGGGCGTGGTGCTGGGCAAAATCTACCGCACCGAGTCCCAGGATCGTCAGAATGCCTTCGTCATCGGCAAGGGATCGGAGTTCAAACAGCAACTTTGGGATCTCCTGAAGGATGCGAATCCCAAGATGCCGGCGCGCGCGTCAGGCGGGGAGCAGATGACTTCACCCGACCGCGATTTCCTGGATCTGGTCTACAACACCACGGCGCTGCAGTTCAGCAATCATCTCGGCGGAGGCAGCAAGCCCACCCTGACGTTCAACGGCAGCGAGTATGAACAGGTCAAGCTGCTCGGCCAAGGTGGCGGTGGCATGGCGTTCCTCTATGCCAACAAGCAGGGCGATCTCGTGGTGCTGAAGAGCAAGGGGTTTGGTTCCGATTACGAGAGCAGCTTCGACGCTGCGACCCTCGAGGAAATTGGGGAGGAGCTAAAGGCGCACCTGGGTTTGATGGGTGAGGATGGCAAGGGCCACCCGAACGTGCTGCTCATTCTCGGAGTCGTACGGACCGAATTTGGCCAGCCCGTGGCGATCCTCGAGCTCGCGAAGCATGGCGATCTCGACAAGGTGATCGGGAAGTCTGATCGGCCGGGTACGCTCGACCAGGCCATCAAGCAGGGGCTCGTTTCAAAGTCGGCCGAGCACCTCTTGAAACTCCATGTGCTCAAGCAGTCCATCGAGGGCATGATCCACGTGCAGGAGACGAAGGGAATGCGCCAGGGGGACTTCAAACCCGGCAACTTGTTTGTGCAGGGTGATGGTACGATCAAGGTCGCCGACTTCGGACAAACCAAGGCGAACCTCTCGGAGGTGCAGACGAACTTCACGGGTACGCTCGATTATCTGCCGCCTGAAAACTATCTCAACTACGAGTCCAAGACGGGCAACATCACGGGGAAGGCGGATACATGGGCGATCGGGATCATGGCGCACCAGCTCTTCAAGAAGGTCCACCCGTTTGATATCTCGAAGATCCCCGGCCGTGATGTCGCCTCCAACAAGATGGCCAGCTTGATGAAGCCCTATGGCCTTTCGGCGCAGGGGGAGCGGGAGGTTCTCAGCAAACTCGCCGAAGATTACGACAAGGCGTCGGAGGTCTTGGGCGTGACCGCGTTGGACCGATTCATCAATGCGTTCAACCACCCGGATCCGGAAAAGCGGCCCCGCTTGAGCGACGCGCTGATGAGCAGTGTCTTCGATGATCTCAACGGCAAGGAGAAGCTGACGAGTGAGTTGCTCGCCGCCCTCTCGGCCAACCCCATGGACGCCGCGCTCGTCAAACAGAAGTCGGACGCGCTGGGCCTCTAGCCCCCTCCGGCACTCGCACAGTCGCGACAGGAGAAGGGCAAGAGCCGCCAACAAACGCGTCCCGTTGGAGGCGGCCTCGCTGAGGCCGCGAGGGGACCCTCGGTCCCGCCTCTGCCCATCCGTTCCGCGGCCGCCACGCCGACCTCAGCGGCGTCGGCGAACCATAAGGGCCGACTTGAGTTCCGTTCGATTGTAGGGCTGGCCCTCGCGGCCACGCCTAAGCCCTGAGCCTGTCGAAGGGCCAGCCCACCGCGGACCGGTGAAGGCGAAGGTCGAAGCGTGAAGTTCGAAAAATACGAGGCGTGGCCGCGAGGGCCAGCCCTACAATGAGAAGCTGAGAGGGCTTGGCCTTAGATCGCGAGTCGTCCGGAGGAGTCGCCAAAACGCTCCAGCCCCTTGGCTCCGACGCGGTCGGCGAGGCTGAGGAAGAGGTTGGTCGCCGGAACGCCTCCGGATTGGAAATACCGTCCGGTCTGCAGCGTGCCGCCGCCGCCGCCGGCGAGCAGGATGGGCAGGTTGTCGTGCGTGTGGCGGTTTCCGTCGGAGTTGCCACAGCCATACACAATCATGGAATTGTGCAGGAGCGACTGACCGTGGCGGTCCTTGGTGCGCTCCAAGCGGAGGAGGAACTTCGCAAAGTGGTCGACGTAGTAGCGGTCGATCGCGGCGATCTTGCCCATCAGGTCGTGGTCGTTGCGGTGATGCGAGCAGTAGTGGTGTCCCTCCGGAATACCGATCTGGGGATAGGCCCGGTTGTTGCCGTCGCCGGCCAGCAGGAGCGTGGCGATGCGCGTCGAATCGGTCTCGAACGCCATGGCGAGGAGCTCATACATGATGTCCATGTGCTCGCCGAAGTCCGGCGGGATGCCGGCCGGGGCCTCCGATTTGATTTCCGGCAGCGCACCGAGTTTCTCGGCACGTTCGATGCGCAGCTCGATCTCGCGCAACCCGGTGAGGTACTCGTCGAGCTTGCTCCGGTCCGCCGGATCGAGACGCCCGCCCAGGGCGCGCGCGTCGGCCTGCACGAGGTCGAGCAGCGAACGCTGGGTGGCCTGGCGCTGCTGGAAGTTGCGCTGGCGATCGGCGACGGGACCGCTGCCGAAGAGGCGTTCGAAGACGAGGCGGGGGTTGGGCTCGGGCGCCACCGGCGTGCCAGGAGCCTGCCAGGAGAGATTGTATTGGTAGGCGCAGGAGTAGCCGGAATCGCAGTTGCCGGACTTGCGGACATGGTCGCAGGACAACTCCAACGAGGGAAAGCGGGTCAGGTGGCCGACCTGCTGTGCGATGACCTGATCGATGGAAACACCCACGTGAATGTCCGTGCTGGCCGTTTTGCGTGCGCGGGCGCCGGTGAGGAACGTGGCATTGGCGCGGGCATGGTCACCGGCGCCGTCGTTGCCCGGTTTGGCATTCTCATGGTTGAGCCCGCCGAGCACCTGGAGCGAGGATTTGAGGGGATTGAGCGCCTGCAGGGTCGGTCCGAGCTGGAACGCCGAACCCGCGCCCGTCGGCCACCAGTTGGCTTGGTGCGCGCCGTTGGGGAAATACACATACGCCATGCGCACCGGCGCGCCGCTGGTGCCGGTCGCGCCCAGGGGCGTGGTGGCGGCAGCCCGCAAAGGGCGGGGGAAGGCGGACTCCAGCAGCGGAAGCGCCACGCAGGCGCCCATGCCGCGGAGGAACTGGCGGCGGCCGAGGGAGAGGTGACGCTGGGCGGCGGTGGCGGGGTCGCGGTGGTTCATGGGAGGGGAGGGGGCAAGGCGGAGGAGTGGATGGCGGCGGTTCCGGTCAGGGCCAGCCCGCGCGCGGGCTGACGCTGACGTTGAAAGGGGGCGGACTGGATGATGCCGTGGAGAAGTTCGGAAAAGCGGCCGCCGTTCGCCTCGAGCGCGGACACGATCTCATCCAGGCTGTGCACATCGTGGGGCTCCACGCCACGACCGAGGGCATAGGTCATCAGTTTTTCCGTCAGGCAGCGGTAGAAATCGACGCGACGATCCGTCACCAGGATACGTTTGAGCTCGCGCACATTCTGGAACGACTCACCCGTCACCAGCTGTCCGGACGCGTCGATCGGCTGCCGCGCCTCGGTGTCGCGCCAGCTTCCCACCACATTGAAGTTCTCCAGCGCGAGGCCGAGCGGGTCCATGCGGGAGTGACAGGAACTGCAGAGGGCGTTCTCGCGATGGAGCGCGAGCATCTCGCGCAGGGTGGGTTCATGACCCTTGAACTCCTTCTTGGCCTCCTCCAGGTCCGGCACATTGGGCGGAGGGGGCGGGGAGGGCAGTCCGAGGATATTCTCCAGCACAAACAGGCCTCGCTTGACCGGCGAGGTGCGGGTGGGATTCGACGTGACGGCGAGCACGGTGCCCTGGGTGAGCACGCCGCCGCGCGGGCTGTCCGCCGGCAGTTCAACCCGGCGGAACTGCGGACCGACCACCCCGGGGATGCCGTAGTGCTGGGCCAGGGCCTGGTTGAGGAAGGTGCTGCGACTGTCGATCAGCTCGAGCACGCTGCGGTTCTCACGCACCATGTCCTCGAAGCAGAGCTCGGACTCCCGGCGCATGGCCTGGCGTAGGTCGTTCGAGAATTCCACCCGGCCACCCTGGCCGCGCGGGATCCCCAGTGCGGCACGGAGATTGATCGCGACCGATTCGACGTCCCGGGCCTGGAGCCACTGGCCGACGAAATTCCGGGTCAGCGCTTCGGACCGCGGATCCTTGATCATGCGTTCGATCTGGGCCGGCAGCTCCGCGCGCAGTTTGTCCTGGGCCGCGAGGGCGAAGAGCGTGTCGTCGGGTTGGGAGGACCAGAGAAAATAGGAGAGGCGCGAAGCGAGTGCATAGTCGTCGACGAGCGGAAAGCGCTCCGCGGAAGAGCCCGGCTGCGGCGCCTCGACGCGGAAGAGGAAGCGGGGTGACGCCAGCACCGCCATGAACGCGCGGGCGACGCCCGCTTCAAAGGTCGCTCCCGGCTGTTCCCACGAGTCGCGGGCAAAGGCGACCAGCTGCTGGATCTTTTCCTCTTCGGCCGGGCGGCGGAAGGCGCGGGTGGTGAAGGTCCGGAGGATGCGTTCCGCGGAGGCGATCCGTGCCGCAGTATCCGCCGCAGGAGGACCCTCCGGGAAAAACCGGTCGTAGCGGGCGGGCTTGACCCATTGGGCGGGATCGAGCGGCCCCTTCAGTTCGAGCGAGACGATCCGCACGGTGACGCGGGTTTCCGATCCTTCGGGGCCGAGAGCAGGCGGAGTTCCCGGCGGCGGGGCGTTGAGCGGCTCGACGTCGACCCGGATCGGATGACTGCCCGCCGACCACGGTTCAGTCATGGAAAACGTCACCTTGCGGCTGGGGGCCCAGACCACTTTTTCCTGGTGGCGCTCCCGACCATCGATGAACACGCGGACGAGCGCCTCGCTGGCGTTGAAGTCAAAGGAACCACGCACCTCCAGCTCGAGTGTGAACGTGTAGGTTTGGGCGGCCGGCACCTTGAGGCTGGTTTGCAGCGTCGCCGGGCGCGAGATCAAGAGCGAGTTCTCCGGCTTGCCGCCCTGAGGTGTGCGGAAGTCGGAGTGGCTGAAGGTCTGCACCGGCATGACCCGTGCGACGGTGGGCACGGCGGCCGTGACGATTGCCTCAGCGGCTTGAAGATATTTCTCCAAATGGAGCGGCGAGACCGTGAGCACATCGCCGTTGTTGTCGAACCCGTGCCCGGTGTCGTCGGCCGGGAATTCGACCTCGCTGTTGAAGTCGATCCCCATCAGGTCGCGGATCGTATTGCGATACTCGACCCGGTTGAGCCGCCGCAAGGCCACCCGGCCGGGATCCGGCTGTTTCGGGTCGATGCCAAAAGCGTCGTATTTGATCCAGCGCTCCAGCTGCGCGACTTCTTCGCGCGTCGGACGCGGACCGTCGTCCGGCGGCATGACCCCGGCCCGGACATTGCGCAGGGCGGTGAACCAGAGCGGCGCGCGCGCCACGAGCGCCTCGTCCGACGCCGCGGTATCAAAGGAAACCTGACCCTTGCTCATGCCGTCGCCGTGACAGTCGTAGCAATACTTGACGAGGATGGGCTGGACGTCCTCGCGAAAGCGCGCCACGGCGGCGGCCGTCGGTTTCAGGTCCGCCGCCACCCGCTCGGCAAGGCCGAAGGCTAGGCCGGACAGCAGTAGCGCGCGCAGCCTGGAGTACAGGCGCGATTCAACCATGACCGGGGAGAAAACGACGGACGGGGTGGACGCGGGAAAGCATGCGCGGCGGAGTCGGCGGAAGACATCGGCACGTAATGCGCGAAGGTCGAAAGGGTCAACGCCAGAGCCGTGGGAATTGGCAAGTCCATGCCCGCCAATTCCGTCGGTACGCCTGCGGCCGGACGACCGCCGCGCCCGGCGCCTCAGGCGGCGGGTTGGGTGGGGGATTGCACGAGCAGGACCTTGTCCACGCGATGGCGGTCCATGTCGACCACCTCGAAACGCCAGCCACCCCAGTGAAACGACTCGCCGGCGTTGGGGATGTGACCGAGCCGGTCGACCACGAACCCTCCGAGCGACTGGTAACGATCGTCGTCCTCTCCCGGCAGGACCCCGAACGAAAAGCGGCGCTTGAACTCCACGATTCCCAGGGACCCTTCGACCAGCCACGACCCGTCCTCGCGTTGGACGGCGGGCGGGCGGCGGCGGTCGCCGGGCTGCGGCAGCACTCCGACGATGGCGCGCATCACGTCATAAAGCGTGACGATACCTTGGACGGTCCCGAACTCATCCGTGACCAGCGCGAGTTGTTTGCCCGTGTTCTGAAACGTCTCCAGCACCTGCACGGCCGATACCGTCTCGGGCACGAAGAGCGGGGCGGTCAGGTGATCCCGCAGGTTGTTCTTCAGTCCGATCGCCGCATTGGCCCAGAGCGCCTTGACCGAGACCATGCCGATGACCTGGTCGCGGTTGCCCTCATAGACGGGAAAATTGGTGTGAGCGCTGGAGACGATTTTCCGCCAGTTGACCTCGTCGCTGTCGGCAATGTCGAGGAAGACGATCTTGGAACGTCGTGTCATCAGCTCCGTCACGGGCTGCTCGTCCAACCGCAGCACCCCCTCGACCATGGCGCGCTCGGCCTTGTGGAAGACGCCGGCATGGGTCCCTTGTTCCACCATCGCCGTGATCTCCTCCTCGGAGGGCGGGGCTTCGGGTTCCTTGCTCTGGCCGAGGACCTTGAGCACCGCGTTGGTCGAGGCCGTGAGCAGCGCGACAAAGGGCGAGGCGAGGCGCGAGAGCGTCAGCATCGGACCGGCCAGGATCATCGCCTTGCGTTCGGGATTGTTGAGGGCGATCCGCTTGGGGACCAGTTCGCCGATGATCAGGGAGAAGTAGGTGATGGCGCCGACCACAAGCGCCAGCGCCAGGGCCCGGCTGTACGGCTCCAGCCACGACACCTTGGCAATCTCGATCGCGAGCGCCTCCGAGAGGCTGGCGCCGCCAAACGTGCCCGCCAGAATGCCGACCATGGTGATGCCGATCTGCACCGTCGAAAGAAAGCGGGTCGGTTCCTCCGCGAGCGCGAAGGCAATCCGTGCCGGTGTCGACCCGTCGTCCGCGAGTTTTTTCAAACGCGCGCGGCGCGAGGAAACGACCGAGATCTCCGCCATGGCAAACACCCCGTTGGCCAGCAGCAGCAGGAAGATGATCAGGATTTCGACGAGCAGTGGATTCATGAAGCGGAAAAGGAGACGGCGGGCGTGACCTCACGACGGTCAGCGGACGAAGGTCGCCGCTGGACGGTCACCCGCGCCGCCCGACTCGTTTCGTGCGAGCCGGATTGCGGGATCACCGGCCATGGGACGACGCGGCGTGGCGATCGATCGGTCATGCCCCGTCTGCAGCCTGAACCGTGCCTCTTGGGAGTCAATCGAAGCGCGGGAGGTCTCGCCTGAGCGTAATGCAAGTGGTTGCGAGTTGGCCTGCGCCGCAAAGCCTGCTAGACCTCGCCCATGGCTTCGCCTGTTGCTCCGTTGCCCACCGCCCCTCCGCCGTCCACGGCCCCAGGCCGGTTCTCCTTCAAAACCCTGGTGGTCGCCGCTGCGCTGCTGAGTCCCGCGGTCGTGGCGTTGTCCAAGGCCACGGTCTGGGTGGACGGTCGGGTGCTCGCCGGTGTGGTGGTCGCCCTGAATCTGGCGGTGTTCATCCTGTACGCAGTCGACAAGCGCCGGGCGGGGCAGGGCGGACGCCGGATTCCGGAATGGGTGCTGCATCTGGGAGAATTACTGGGAGGCTGGCCGGCCGCCTTTCTGGCGCAGCAGGGGTTGCGGCACAAATCCTCCAAATTCACGTACCAGGCGGTGTTCTGGCTGATTGTGCTGCTCCACCAGCTGGTGGCGGTGGACGTGATCATGGGAGGACAATTTTCCGGCGACGCCTGGATGGTGGTCCGCCACTACCTTCATCGCTGACCCCGGGCTGGCGCCATGGCATCGAAGAATGTAATTCCCGACCGCATCGCCGAAGCGATGCGGAGGTTCCCGCCGTTTTCCATGCTGCCCGCTCCGGCGGTGCGCGAGCTCGCGGCCGTCGCGACGGTGCGGGTGCTTCCCCAGGGCAGCAAGGTGTGGACCCAGGGAGACCAGCCCGCCGCCGAAATCTACTTCCTCGCCCGCGGCCGGGTGGAGTACCTGTGGACGGTCGATGGTCGCAGCGAACGCGTCGATGTGCGGGATGTCGGTGACGTGCTGGGTCTGACGGCTGTCATGCGCGGAGAAGCCTTCCGCGTCACCGCGCAGGCGGCTGAGGACAGTCTGCTTTACACTCTGGCGTGGCCGCCGCTGCGCGTGTTGCTCGAAACCCATGACGAGGCCCGGCACTACGTGCGGCGTCACCAATTCTGGATTTCCCGCACGGGCATGCCCATGCCGGCCACCGAACCCGCGGCGGCCGTGGTCACGGGACGGGCGAAGAACATCCTGCAGGCCCACCTGGATGGCGCCCAGCGGGTCGAGCCGCGCCCGCTCGAGCGCCTGCTGACCTGCGGACCGGACGCAAGCCTCCTGGAGGCGGCGGATCTGATGTCGTCGAAACGCGTGCCCTCGATCCTCGTGGTTGATGACGAACGTCGGCCGCTGGGCATTGTGACCGCGAGCAGTCTGGTCAAGGAGGTCATTGTCTCCGGTCGCGACAAGCAGGAGCCGGTTTCGCGGGTCATGGCCCGACCGGTGGTGACCATCTCGCCGCGCTCCAGCGCCACCGCCGCGATCCTGCTCATGTTGCGTGAGCGCATCGGACAGGTCTGTGTGACCGACGACGGCACGCCGCAGGGCAAGGCACTGGATGTCTGCACCCACAAGGATCTGCTGGCCCAGAGCGGTCACCATCCCGCCGGCCTGCTGCGTGAACTCCGGCTGGCGCGAACACCCGCGCGGTTCCGCGAACTGTGCGATGAGATCGAGGCCATCGCCCGCAGCTACCTCGAAGCCGGCATCTCGGCCATCTACCTCGGCCAGATCTGCGCCGAGCTCTACGACGAGCTGGTGCAGCGCCTGCTGGTGCTGGCCGTGGACGAGGTGCGGGAGGCGGGCGGAGCGCTGCCCCGCACCGCGTGGGCCTGGCTCTCCGTCGGCAGTGACGGACGCCGGGAGCAGATCCTGCGCACCGACATGGACAATGCCATCGTCTTCGCCTCGCTCGGTTCGCCGGAAGCCGACGAACAGGCGCGGACGGTCTTCATCCGGCTCGCCACCGCCGTGGTGGACCGGCTGGCCGCGGCCGGCTTCTCCCGCTGCCAGGGCGGGGTCATGGCCCAGAATCCGCGCTGGTGCCGCACCCTGCCGGAGTGGCTCGCGGAGATGAAGTCTCCAGACCTGGCGGACTCGGAAGATGGCCTCCTGCGCGCCGCGGTCCTGTTCGACCTGCGGTTTGTGGCCGGGGACAAGGCCCTCGCGGACGAGCTCCGTCAGGGTATCCTAAAATCAACGACCGCACTCTCCGCCCTGCAGCAAAGCCTGGCCGGCCAGGTCATCGACGCCGTGCCCCCGCTCAACCTGATCGGCCGCTTTGTGGTCGAGACCCTCGGGGTGGGCGGCACCGATTTCGATCTGAAATCCCGCGGCCTCGCCCCGCTCCGGGATGCCGCGCGCGTGCTTTCCATGAAGTACCAGCTCAACCGTCGCTACTCCACCGGAGGCCGCTGGGAGGAGATCCGGCGGAGCATCCCCCGGCTGGACGAGGTGGCGGGGCTGGCCATCGAAGCCTACGACTTTCTGCTTCGCCTGCGCACGCTCAACGGCCTGAAGCGGGGCGACTCGGGCCGGCAACTGGATCCGCAGTCGCTGACCAAGGTGGAGCGGGCCCAACTGGCCAACGCCTTCGATGTGGTGCGGCTGGTGCAGTCTTCGCTGCGCATCGAGTTTCACATCGAGACGCGCCGCCTATGAACCTGCCCTGGCGTTCCTGGCTCGGTCTGCCGCCGGTCTCCGCCGCCGGCCTCGCCTACCGCCACGCCACCCCGCGACGCTTGCCCGGCCGGACGCCCCTCGAGGCGGTCACGCTGGTGGCGCTGGACGCGGAGACGACGGGATTCGACACCCAGCGCGACCGGGTGCTCTCGCTCGCCCTCGCGCCGATCCGCACGCTGCGTCTGGAGCTGGCCGGCATGGAGAACTGGCTGGTGTACCAGCCGGCCGCTCCGCTCAACGCAGCCGTCACGGTCCACGGCATTCTGCCCTCGGAAACCGCCGCGGGCGAACCGGAGGGCGAGGTGTTGGCCGGACTGCTGCGCTCCGTCAGCGGCGCGGTGCTGGTCGGGCATCACATTGGTTTCGACGTGGCCATGCTCAATGCCGCCCTGTTGCGCCACCATCGCATCACCTTGCGAAATCCCGTGGTGGATACCGCGATCCTCGCCATGCGCGCGGTCGAAGCCTTCGGCAAGACCGCGTATCCCGGGCAGCAGCCGCCGTCGCTCGACGAAATCTGCGAGCACCTCGGGCTGCCCACGGTGGAGCGGCACACGGCGGCCGGGGATGCGTTCACCACGGCTGAGCTGTTCCTCGTGTTGTGCGCGCGCCTGCAGCGGCTGCGCGGCCGGCCGTTGGTGCTGGCCGATCTCCCCGTCGAGCGGGCGTGAGTACGGTCGGATCCGTCGGTTCGGTCGAATCCGTCCGATCCGTGCGCGGGCTCGCACCACCGCCGCCCTCAGCCTGACCCCAATCGCAACGTTTCCCCAAGCCCGCGGTAGCGCTCCGCGTGACACGTCAGCAGCACGATCTGCAGGTGCGCGGCCTGATCGGAGAGCACATCCAGCACGCGTTTCTGGCGGCCGGGGTCGGTGTTCACGAGCACGTCATCGAGGATCAGCACCTGGGGTTCGTGGGCGGCGAGCTCCCGCGCCACGGCGAGGCGGAGGCAGAGCAGCAGCTGTTCCTTGGCGCCCTGGGACAATACGTCGAAGCCGTGGGTGGTGTCGCGTGTGGTCCCGATGCCCTGGATCTGCAGATCATCCTGGAGAAAGACCCGGCGCGAGCGCACCCCGGTCAGATCGGCGAAGGCCTCCGACAGGCGCTCCTCCAGGGGGGCGAGCACGGCGCGGGTGGCGGCCTGCTTGCGGTGCTCGATTAAGTCGTGGGCGAGGCGTGCGGTCCAGGCCTGGCCCCGGAGGGCGTCGCGGCGCAGGCCGGCCTCGGTGCGGCGCTCCTCGAGCAGCGACTCCTGTGAATACAAACCAAGGCCGCCGAGCGACTCCAGCGTGCCCGCGGCGCTGTCGCGTTCCGTGCGGCTGGCCAGCAGTGCGTTGCGGACCTGCTGGAGCGCGGCGGTCGCGCGGCGATTGCGCTCAGGCAGGCGTTCGTGGTCGGGCGGCAGCCGGGCCGCCGTCGCCTGCTGGCGGGCCTCCGCCTCGGCGAACCGCAGTTGCTCCCGGGCCTTGGCCGCCGCGAGTCCGTCCGGGTGACGCGACTGCAGGTCGGCGACTTGGGATTCGAGCGTGCGCAGACGCGTGGAAAGATCGGCGGTGGTGCGGGTGAGCTGCTGCAGGGTGTCGCTGAGCGAGCGTTCGTTCTGGCGCAGCTTCTGCAAGGCGGCGTCGGTGGCCTGCAGCGTGCGTTCGGCCGCCGGCAAGGCTTCGGCCGCCTGGGTCTCCGCCGCTTCCAACTCCGTGCGACTCCGGTCGACTTCTCCGGAACACGGCTGCAGCTGCGCCTGCAAGGCCGCAGCCCGTCGGTCGGCCCGGGCGAGGGCCTCGGCGAGCGCGGCGGTGGAGGCGTGCGGGCCGAGGTCGCTGGTCAGCGCGGTGCGGGCCGCCCGGAGCTGAAGGTCCAGTTCCTTGCGCTGGGCGACCGCCGCGCGGGCGTCCTCGAGCGAGGCGACCTCCGCCTCGCGTAGCGCGGTCTGCAGCCGGGTGCGCGTCGCGGCCAGGTCCGCAACCACCGTTTGGGCTTCGCGCGCCCCGGAACGGACCACGATTCGGCCCCAGCCTTCCAGCTGCAGATCGATCAGCTGCGGACGTTGCACGCGCGTGGCCTGACTCGCGGGCAGAGGCGAGGGCAGGGCCTCACCCGTGTCGTTGACGATCGCCTGGCGGGGAGTGTCTGGATACAGATCGACCGTCAACCCGAGCGCGAGACTCTGTGCCTCGAGGGTGCGCAGCGACTCGGTCAGGTCTTCCAGCGCGCGCAGCCGCGCGGGCGAAAGTGCGGGAATCCGGCCCAGCGCCGCCTCGGTGCGGGCGACCTCCTCGGACGACTTGCCGACCCGGGCCAGGTGCTGCTGCAGCTCGCCGGTCTGCTGGTGCAGTTCCCGCAGCTTGAGCAGATCCTGCAGACGCTGGCGAGAGGCCCGCAAGGTGGTGACCTGGCCTTCCTGGGCGGGTCGGGCCAGCAGCAGGGCATCGATCTCCCCCCGCACGCGGGCGAGGTGTGTCTCCTGGGTCTGCAGGGTGCCGGCGGCATCGGTATGGGACTGGCGCGCCGCGGCCAGCTCCTGGGTGCGCGCGGCGAGCGCGTCGATCGTCGCCACCACGGCCGCCAGCGCCTCGCGCGCAGCGGACAGTTCGAGCCTTCGTGTATCCAGTTCTCCGCGCAATCGTTCGACGGCGAGGGCCTGTTCACCGAGCGCCTGCGCCGTTTTCTCGTGTTCCGCCGCCTCCTGTTCCAGGGTCTGCACGCGATCCTGGGCGCTGGTGAATCGCCGGTGCACCTGGTCGAGTTCGGCGCGGCTTTGGCGCAGCGCGGCGAGCTCGTGGTCGATGGCGGCCAGGTCGTCCTCGGCCTGCCGCAGGGCGCCGCCGGCCTTGGGCTGGCCGGTGCCGGTCAGCAGGGCGTCGGCCTGCGCCGCGAGTTTTTGGCGCAGCGACTCGATCACCGGATCGATCTCGACCTTGGCCAGGCGGGCGCGGATGCGCTGGCCGACGCCGGCGCCGTCGAGCGACGGCCATTCGGCGGGTTCGCCCTGGCGCGCCCAAAGAAAACCGAGGAAACCCCAGTGTTCGGGCTGCGTGGCGCCGCGGCCGGGCAGTGTCGATTCGAGCAGCTCCTGGGTCCGGCGGTCGGCGGCGTCGGCCTCCGCCATGGCCTCCCAGCGACCGTCGCTCCAGCGTTGCAGCAGGCTGCGTGGCGCGAGCAGGAAGGTCTTTTCGATCCGGAATCGCCCCTCCCGAGTCTCGAATTCGACCGCGACCCGCGGCGCGAGGTCGGTGCCGGCGGGCTGGAGGGACTTGATCTCCTCGCTCTTGGTGGTGTGACGGTCGAACAGCGCGCGCGCGGCCGCCCGCAGGGTGGTGGATTTGCCGCTTTCGTTGGGCGCCTCCAGCAGGGTGAAACCGCGGGCGAAGGGACCCACCCGCACGGTCTCGCGAAACGGGCCGACGTGGGTCAGCTCGATGGCGTGAAGAATCACGACGCCACCTCCTGCATGGCCTGCAGCAAGACCTGGCGCAGCAGCGCGAAGTCTTCTGTTTTCAGGGTGGAGAGATCGGTGCGCGACCGGGCGAGCAGGGCCTGCGCCTCCGCCAGGGTGAGCGGAGCGGCGGCCGGCGCGACGTCGGTGGAGGACGCACCGGTGGCGAGCAATTCCAGCCGGTCAATGTCGCTCAACACCTGCGCCAGCAGCGGATGCCGGTGTCGCAGATCGAACAGCTCCGGGGCGGAGAGCGAGAGCGTGGTGCGATCAATCCGTTGGGCGACGAAGAACGGCGCTAACGCCGTGTCGAGCCAGGCGTGGAGTGCGCGCCGGGTCTGTGGCGTGGCGTTGCCCTTGAGGGTCACCCGCACCACGGTGGTGTCCGCACGCGGAAGCGAGGCGGCCAGGGCCTGTTCGATCGTGGCACGGGCAGCCTCGGCCGCGAGGACGTCGAAGACCAGTGACTCCCACGCGAGGGTGGCGACCGGCAGGGGCTCGACCCGGGGCGGCTGGCCCGGGCCGGGGAGTTCGACCAGAGCGACCAACCCGCAGCGTTCGTGGTCGAAGCGATCCGGTTCGGGTGTGCCCGGCATGACAATTCGTCCGCCATCCGTTTCCGCGATCCAGCTGTGCCAATGGCCGATGCCCAGGTAGTCGAGACCCGCCCGCGAGGCCGCGTCCAGGGCGATGGGAAAGTCGTTGGGCTGGTGTTTACCCTCGATCGCGAGCGCGCCGTGCGTGAGTCCGATCTTCAGCGCACCCGCCGGCACGGACGCGGCGAGGTCGCTCAGTTTGAGACTGGGGTCGAGGGTCGAAAGCTTTTGGTGCAGCGGAGCCGCCAGCAGGTGCACGCCGCCACCGAGGTCGACGGCCTGTGCGGTGGAAAGAACCTTCACGTGCGCCGGCGCGGCGCGCAGCGCGGGACGTTCCCAGAGGGAGTCGGGGCCGCTGGCCGGATCATGGTTGCCCGGCAACAGGAAGACCGGCACGTCGGGAAACGCTCGGAAGGCATCCAGCACCGCGGTGACGAGGCTGTTGTCCACCTGATTGTCCTCGAACAAGTCGCCCGCCACCAAAAACGCGTCCACCGCGTGCTGCCGCGCCAGGCCCAACGTGCGCCGCAAGGTGCTCAGCCGCGCCTCGCGCAGCGCCGGGGCGCGGGCGCCGAATTGGGCGAAGCGGGCCCCGAGCTGCCAGTCGGCGGAGTGGATGAACCGGAACATGGAGACCCTGCCATCGTGCGCGCCAATCGGCCGGCGGCGAGTCCGGAAATCGGTTCACACCGGGAACCCGCCGGCGCGGAGGACGGGCTGCTGGCCAATTGACGCCGGCGGGAGAAACGCGTAGCGCCTTGGCATGAAGCGACCCCACGCCTGGCTTGCGCTGCTGACCCTGCCTTTCCTTTCCCCTGTGTTTGCCGCCCCCTCCATCACCTATCCCGCCGGACCCGGTCCGGGCGCGGGCCGTCATCTGGTGTTCCTGACCGGCGATGAAGAGTACCGGGGCGAGGAGGGGCTGCCCATGCTGGCCAAGCTGCTCAGCCAGCGCCACGGCTTTCGCTGCACGGTCCTTTTTCCACTCGACCCCGACGGCACGATCAATCCGGACAACAACGCCAGCGTCGGCGACAGCGAACAACTCGCCTCCGCCGACGGCATCGTCATGATGCTCCGCTTCCGGCAGTGGCCCGACGACGCCATGCGGGCGTTCGCCGCCGCCGTCGCCCGCGGCGTGCCGATCGTCGCGTTGCGCACCAGCACCCACGCGTTTCGTTTTCCGGAGGCGCATCCGACGTCGTTCCGAACGTTCAATACATTCGGTCGCGAGGTCTTGGGTGAAGGCTGGGTCAGTCACTGGGGTCCCAACCGAAAGGGCGCGACCCTCACCGTGGTCGAGCCGGGCGCGGAGACCGATGTTCTCCTGCGCGGGATCGGCCCGGTCTTTGGCGACTCCGGGCTCTACGAAGTGCATCCCGTCGCAGATGCTCGGATACTCCTGCGCGGCCAGGTGCTGACGGGCATGAAGCCGACCGACCCGCCCGACACCTACCGCAAGAAGCGCAAGGTCGACGGGGTGGAGCAGGGGATCAATGACCCCCTGATGCCCGTGGCCTGGAGCCGCATCCACGCCCCTCCCGCCGGGGCCGGCAATCGCGTGTTCTGCACCACGCTCGGCGCGGCCACGGACCTGCTCGACGAGGACCTCCGGCGCCTGGTGGTCAACGCGGTCTATTGGGGAGCCGGCCTCGAGGTGCCCGCCCGGGCCGACGTGCGCGTGGTCGATCCTTACCAGCCCACGGACTACAGTTTCAAAGGGTATCGTCGCGGCCTGCGGCCCGAGGACCATGCGCTGGGACAGGCCCTTCCCGCCAGTCGTGCCGCGCCACCCGCAGCCCCGGCTTCACCGAAGCAGTGAAATTTCAGATCCGTCCCCTGGGAGGCCGGCCGGAGATTGACGGCCGGGTGTCTCTTCCTACGGTCGCCTCGCATGTGGCTTCGTCTCGGCCTTGCACTCTTCTCCGCTTTAATTTCATCCGCCGGCCTGCGCGGCGCCGAGACGTCGTTTGAGCGGGGCCGGTTGCTGTATGGGGTCACCTGCGCCACGTGCCACCAACCGCAGGGCGAAGGCATCAAGGGGATCATCCCGCCCCTGGCCGCGTCCGACTATCTCATGGCGGACGAGCGCCGCAGCGTCCGCATTGTGCTGCAGGGGTTAAGTGGTCCGGTCGTGGTCAATGGCATTGAATACAACGGCGTCATGCCGCCGCCCGTGGGCCTGGATGATGCCAAGGTCGCGGACATCCTCACTTACGTGCGGGCCAGCTGGGGCAATCAGGGTCCGCCGGTGACCGTGGCGACGGTGGCGTCGGTCCGCGCGGAGCTCGCGGCTCCGGACCGCCCGGATCGTGACCCCTTTGAGCCGTTGCCGCAGCCGCCGGCTGGCTTCACCCTGCGCGAGGTCGTGCGACTGCCGCAGCACGGCGTGCGGCTCGCCTCCCTACCGGGCGCCGACTGGATCTTTGTGCTCAACAACGGCGGCGATCTTTTCCGCCTCGAACCCGCGACGGGCAATCTGGTCCGGGTGCTCGCGACCAAGGACTACGCCGATCCCACTCGCGGCCCGCTCGATGTGATCGGCATGACCATCGACACACAGCGGCGGCTCTACCTCGTGGCCAACCAGCGCGTCTCGACCAAGCCCCATCACACGGCGGAAATCACGATCCACCGCTCCGAGCCGCTGACGAACGAGGGACGTCCACAGGGCGTGAAGCCGTGGTTCCGGATCGACTACCCGTGGGGCGTGCGCCCGGGCAACCACGGTGTCAGCCACATTGCCGAGGGGCCGGATGGTTTTCTCTATGTGAGCAGCGGCTCCCGCACCGACGGAGGCGAGGCCGGCAACGACCCCGTGCTGTGGACCGGCGGAGAACACGCCTTGACCGCCGCGATCTGGCGGATCGACCCCCGCGCCGACGGCGGACCCCGATTGGAGACCTTCGCCTCGGGCGTGCGCAATGCCTGGAGTTTCGCCTGGAACGAAGCCGGCGAGCTGTTTTCGGTCAGCAATGGGCCCGACGAGGACGAGCCCGAGGAGCTGGACCTGCTCCAGCGCGGCCGGCACTACGGGTTCCCCTACGAGTACGGCGCGGGTGTAAAGACCAAGTACCCCCGCATTGGCGAGCCGCCGCCGGGGCTCGTGATGGAACCGGCCATCCGCAACCTTGGTCCGGCCGGCGGAGGATCCCCGCAGACTCCGATCGCCACGTTTGACGCCCACTCCTCCCCCGCGGGCATGGTCTATTGCGGTCCCGACTGGCCGGAAGCCTGGCGCGGACGATTTATTGTCGGCCGGTTTGGGAACTTCATCGGCCGGTTCAATGTGGGCTTCGACCTGCTCGCGGTCGACCTGCGGCGCAATGCGGCCGGCGTCTACGAGGCCCGCACCGAGACCTTCCTCGCCCCGCTCGCCCGCCCCATCGATCTGCTGTCGATGGGACGGAAGCTCTATATTCTTGAATACACCCGGCCCGTGCACGCCCGCGCCGGCCGGCCGCTCAATCCCGGCCGGGTGTTGGAGTTGAGCTGGTGACGACCGGGTCCGGTCGCGTGGAGAAGGCGCTGGACGGCCGAGCGTGCTCCGTGAACCCGTGACGCGGAACCCACCCGGGCGCCACCATTTCCGGATCGCCAAGCAGCGGCTCCGCTTCTAGAGCCAGCGGAACCCATGAAATCCGCTGTCACCGTCTCCCTTGTGCCCGAAACCCGGGGAGGACCGTTTGTTTTCACCGAAGGCCTGGCCGCGGGCTGCGCTGCGGCGGCGGCGCTGGGGTTTGACGCGGTGGAGATTTTCCCGCCCGGGGCCGGGGCGATCAACCGGGCCGAGCTGCGGGGCCTGCTGGACCGCCATGGACTGAAACTGGCGGCGATGGGCACCGGAGCCGGCTGGGTGGTGCACGGGCTGAACCTGACCCTGCCCGACCCGGGCCGGCGGGCGGAGGCGCGGCGTTTCATCCGGGAGATCATTGCCCTGGCCGGTGACTTCGGTGGCTCGGCCATCATCGGCTCGATGCAGGGCCGTTGGGGTGGCGAGGTGTCCCGCGACCAGGCGCTCGGCTGGCTGGCCGAGGCCCTCGTCGAGCTTGGCGCGGAGGCCGCACGTTACGGCGTGCCTTTGCTCTACGAGCCGCTCAACCGGTATGAGACGAACCTGCTGCACCAGCTCGGTGACACCACGCGCTGGCTGGAGCGGGCCGGGATCACGAATGTGAAGCTGCTGGCCGATCTCTTCCACATGAACATCGAGGAACCAGATCTCGCCCGGGCCGTGCGCGAGGCGGGGCCGGCGATCGGACATGTGCACTTTGCCGACTCGAACCGGCGCGCCATGGGTTTTGGCCACACCGGGATCGCGCCGGTGGTCACCGCGTTACGGGAAATCGGATACACGGGCTACCTTTCGGCCGAAGTGCTGCCCTGGCCCGACGCGATGGCGGCGGCGCGTCAGACAATCACGGCCTTCCGCCAGGCGACCGGTCTCGGCTGACTCCCTTCCCATGCTCAAGACCCACCTGACCCATCCAGACATCCTGCGGGTGCTGGCCGCCGCCGGGCACCACGCCAAGATCCTCATCGCGGACGGAAACTACCCGGCCTCGTCCAAGCGCGGTCCACGCTCGGAAGTGATCCACCTCAACCTCGCCCCCGGGGTCGTGACCGTGTCCCAAGTGCTCCGGGCGCTGCTCGCCACGGTGCCGATCGATCACATCGCCTGCATGGGCATCCCGCCGGACGATCCCTACGCCCGACAGGGCGAGCCCCCGGTGTGGGCGGAGTATCGTCGCGTCATTTCCGAGTCCGGTTCCTCGCTCCCGCTTGAGCCCATCCTGAAGTGGGATTTTTACCGCGACGTTGAGAGTCCCGATCACGTGCTCACGATCCAGACCGCGGACGAGTCCTTGTGGGCCAATCTGCTGCTCTCGGTCGGGGTGCGCACCTCCTGAACCCGAACCCTTTCCCCATGCTCACCCGTCGTCTCGGCAACACCGATCTGCACCTTCCCGTGCTCAGTTTTGGCGCCAGTTCGCTTGGCGCCGAGTTTCGCAGCGTCACCCTCGACGAGGCTCTTGGCAGCGTGAAGGTGGCGCTCGACTGCGGGCTCACGTTCATCGACACTTCGCCCTTTTACGGTCGCGGCATGAGCGAGGTGCTGCTCGGCGTGGCGCTCAAGGGCGTGCCGCGCGACCGCTACACCCTCTGCACAAAACTGGGTCGCTATGACCTCGCGCACTTTGATTTTTCCGCGAAGCGGGTGGCCGAAAGCGTGGACGTGTCGCTGCACCGCCTCGGCTGCGGTCACCTCGACATTGTGCTTTGCCACGACATCGAGTTCGTGCCCCTGGCGCAGATCGTCGAGGAAACCCTGCCCGCCCTGCGCCGCATCCAGCAGGCGGGCAAGGTGAGGTACATCGGGTTCAGCGGATATCCGATGAAGATGTTTCGCACCATCCTCGACCAGACCTCGGTCGACTGCGTGCTCAGCTACAACCAGTACACCTTGCAGAACACCCGCTTCGCGGACGACCTGCTGCCCTACCTCAAGGCGAAGGGGGTGGGGGCGATGAACGCCGGACCGTTCAGTGCCCGCCTTTTGACCAATGCTCCCCTGCCGGCGTGGTTGAAGGAGCCCGAGACCGTGAAGGATGCGGCGCGGCGCGCGGCGGCCCTCTGCGCGGCGCGGGGCGTCGACATCGCCAAGCTGGCGTTGCAGTTTTCCATCGCGCACCCGGACATCACCACCACCGTCTCCGGCAGTGCGAACCCGGCCAATATCCGCAAATGGGCCGAGTGGATCCGCGAGCCAATCGACGGCGCGCTTCTGGCCGAAGTGCAGGCCATCTTCGCCCCGGTCAGGAATCTGGGTCACATCGAGGGGTTGCCCGAAAACAATTGAGTTCGACATCCTGAACCATGAAAGCCCTGCAACTGGAGAAGCCGCTGTCCTTTCGCCCCCTGGAGATCCCGGAACCCGCGGCACCCGCCCCGGGCGAGGCCCTGGTCCGCATCCACCGGGTCGGTATCTGCGGCACCGACTACGGTGGTTACCTCGGCAAGATGCCGTTCTATTCGTATCCAAGAATTCCGGGACATGAGCTCGGGGTCGAGGTTCTCGCGGTGGGCGCCGGGGTGGAGAACGTCCGGCCGGGCGACCGCTGTTCGGTCGAACCGTACATCAACTGCCAGCGCTGTTACTCCTGCCGGCGGGGATTGACCAACTGTTGCGAACAGCATCAGACGCTCGGGGTGATGTGTGACGGTGGCATGTGCGAGCGCATGCTGCTGCCGGCGCGCAAGCTGCATGTTTCGCGTACGCTCAGCTTTGAACAGCTGGCGCTGGTGGAAACCCTCGCCATCGGCTGCCACGCGGTGGACCGGGCCGGGGTGCGCGCCGGCGAGCACGTGCTGGTCATTGGCGCGGGTCCGATCGGGCTGTCGGTGATTGAGTTTGTCAAGGTGGCCGGCGCGGTCTGCGTGGTCATGGACATCAACGAGGCCCGCCTCGCGTTCTGTCGCGAACGCCTCGAGGTGCCGCACACGGTGTTGGTCAAGGGCGACGGCTCCGAGCTGAAGGCCCTCGAGACCATCACCGAGGCGCGCCTGGCCGATGTCGTGATCGATGCCACGGGAAACAGCCGCTCGATGAGCGAGGCGCTGCGCTATGGCACGTTCGGCGCCCGCATCGTGTATGTGGGGATCACCCAGCAGGAGCTCGTGTTCCCGCATGCCCCGGTGATGCACCGCCGGGAGTTGACGCTGATGGGCTCGCGCAATGCGCTTTCCCGCGACTTCGCGCGCATCATCCGTCTGATCGAGGAGGGCACGATCGACACCGGACCGTGGATCACCCATCGCGCACCCTTTGAACGCCTGATTGCGGAGTTCCCCACCTGGCTCAAGCCCGAGACCGGCGTCATCAAGGCCATGGTTGCTCTCGACTGAGCTGCCCCCCCCCGGACGGGCCAGGACCTCCCCCGTGAGGCGACGAAGCCGCCGCCGCCCCTCGCCTACGCCGCCTCCTCGCTACCCGCCAGAGGAGCCATCGAACGCTCCGTCCGCTGCTCAACTGCCGACCGTCGGTCGACCACCCCACCGCCCAAAGGCATCTTCCCCCTGCGAAGTGTCATCCGGCGGATGACACTTTTCGCCGTGCGACGAAGCAGGTGGTCTTCAGGCGTGGTCCGTGCCGAGTGTCATCGGGCGGATGACACTGGGATTCGAGGTCGACTCGGGGGAGGGGGTGGAGTAGATCGCAGCATGATGCGAGTGTGCTTGTGGCTGCTGCTGCTGGTCGTGGGGGCCCGGTTGATGACCGGGGCGGAGGTGGTGTGGGCGAAGCCGGAGCAGGCGTTTCAGGCGTCGTCGGAGGAGGAACACCAGGTGGTGACGTTCTCGTTCACCAACCATGGGACAAGACCCGTTCGTGTTGTGAAGGTGGAGGCGGATTGCAGCTGCACCGAGGCGCGGCCGCAACGGGGCGCCGTGGCTCCGGGTGAGACCGGCGAGGTGGTGTTGGAATTCAGTTTTGGTGAACGCATCGGACGCCAGGAGCGGGAAATCAAGGTGACGTTTGACGACCTTCCCGCGGTGGTGCATCGGCTCACCTTTGTGGTGACCATCGCCGAAATCGTGACCGCGGAACCGCGCCGCGTGATTTGGGCGCCGGGAACGGACGCGGTGGAGCAGCGCGTCAAACTCACCTTGCTCAAGCCCGGAATCACCCGCCTCGGCACCCCCCAGGTAAATCCGGGCGTGCTGTCGGCGGAACTGATCCCCGGGGATGCGCCCCATGTGATGTGGCTTCGGCTCAAACCCCTGACCCGGGTGAAATCCGACGTGGCCGTCGTCATCATTCCAACGCGCGTGGGCGAGAAGGAACGTTTCACCAAGGTGTTCGCGGCCTTGCAGTGAGTGAGCGTCCGGAGATGCCGTAGGAGGCGGGGTCGCGAACCTCGCGGGGATTGGCGTCGTGTTGAGAACCGGGACAACGGAGGCGAGACCTGGCGGGCCCGTCGCGGCCTCAGCGAGGCCACCTCCAACGGATGGACGTCCGATTCGGGTGGGGGTGGGGTGGCGGACCCCGCGAGGATGGCGCCGCTTCAACGAATGCAGAGGGGCCGGACGTTCCTGCAGCCGAACCTTGGTACGACACCGGTGCGCTGCCGCGGGAGCCGGCCCTCCCGCGGAACACTCGTGTCGTCGGACTACGGATTCACCACGACGGTGGTGGTCACGTTCTGGCCATCGCGCTCCAGCTTGCCCTGATTCAGTTGGGCGGCAAGGGGAACGCCATGGGAGGTGGTGCCGGCACTCATCCGCACCACCGTGGCGGTGCCGAAATCAATGGCTCGGCTATTGGATTGGAGCAGATTGCCCCCAGTGATCCGGATTTCGCCGCCCGTAACCGCGCCGGTGAGCAGACGGGGAGAGGCGGCGTCGCGGGCATCGATCTCGTGCAGCACAATCGGTCCGGTGAAGGTGACTCCCCGGGCGGAGACGCCAGTGTCACCGGATACCGCGAAGCAACCCGCGTTGCCGGCCCGGATGCCGCCGAAGGTCTGATTCGGGCTGGCGACGGTGATCAGCGCGATGTCGGCGATTCCGTCGTAGGCGATCCCCGGCTTGAACAGGGCCTGATTCACGGCGGTGATGGATCCCACGCTGAAGACGCTGAGGTTGGAGGTCTGGTCGGTGCCGGTGAACGTCAGCGTGGCGTGTCCCTTCATGTAGGAAACGGTTGGCTGATTGTAGTGGGCGGCGAGGGCGGGTCCGCTTGGATTGGCCAGCGTCACGGTGAGCACCCCGGCTCCGGCAAACTCGACCTGGACGATGTCGTCGTTGAGATCGATGTACGAGATTCGGGCCACTTCGCCCGGATCGGCGCGAACGGAGGCGGAGGATCCCGTCAGGAGGAACTGGTCGTAGGTATTGCCATTGGGGTGACGAATGTTCGATCCCACCTCGGTGGCGGCCCCGACTATCTTGGCGTTGGTGGTGAGCGACAGCAGGGCGGCGCCGCTGACGACGGTGGTGCCGTTGGCCGTGGCGGCTACCGTATAGAGCCCGACATGGCCCGGCTGTACCGATGCGACGGTGTAGGTGGCGCTGGTGGCACCGGCGATGGCGACGCCGTTCAGCCGCCACTGGTAGGTGACAGCGGCGCCGGCCGGGGCGTTGACGGTGGCGCTGAACGTGGCGGCGCTCGAGGCGGCCACGGTCTGCGATTGGGGCTGGGTGACAAACGTGACCGTACCGCCCCCGCCGCCGCCCGCATTGCAGAGCGGCGTTTCCGAGGTGGTCATGACCTCGAAGGTGAGCGTTGCGCCGGTCAGAGTCGGATTGAAGGCGACCGAGCCGACGGCCACATCGGTGAGCGTAACGGCCGCGTTCTCGACCACGAGGCCCGGTGACGAGGCCGGGGTGGTGGTGTCGGTCAGGAGCGCGCACACCGCATTGTTCACGGTGAAGTTGTCCTTGATCGTGAGCAGATCGGAGGCGTGCTCGGACGGAATCTGGAAGGAGACGGCAACGTCATCGGACTCCGGATCCGGGCTGATCATGGCGAAGCTGGCATTGTGCTTGTAGCGCTTCCATTGAATCGAACCAAGCGAGGCATCCGTCAGGCCGATATGGGCGGGACCTGCGCTGGAGAACACGCCTCCGGTGGCGTCGGTGGCGACTGTAGCCAGCCAGATGCGGCCATTCTCGATGGCCGGAAACGTGAAGTTTTGGGCTCCAAATGAGAACATCGTCTGTGCCTCGATCGCGCCGGTGGAGCCGACGACCGCGAGCACGGAGGACCCGAAGACCTGCATCACGCTGCGGGTGTATCCGGAAAGCAGAACTTTGTCACCCGGCAGTTCCCCCGCAACCGAGAGCAGCGAACCGGAATAGCGCTTGGACCAGACCGGGACGCCGCCCGGGGTGAACTTGCTGATCACCTGCGTGCTGGGAGCTGGTTCCTCGTCGTCTTCCCCGCCGAAACCGGACAAGTCCGTTCCCACGAGATAGAAGGCGTTGTTCTGGCCGGGAAGGGCCAGGGAAATCCGGTCGACACCCGACGACTTTCTGGCCCACTCTTGGACCCCGGTCGCTGATAGTTTGACGAAGATGTTTTCGGCGGAGAGGGAAACGGTCTCCTGATCGAACATCAACTTGTTGACGTGGATGAGCAGGGAGCCGTCGGTGAAGGGAGTGGCCGTGACGGTTTGCGAGTTGACTGCGACCGGGACTGCGGTGACCCCGAACAAAGGGGAGTTCAAGCGGCGCGCCCAGGCTACGGCACCGTTGGACTGCAGCACGATCACCTCAATGTGATCGTTGAGATTTTGGACGACGGCGACGCGTCCGTCGCTGAGTCCCTGATACACCGTGGTCTTGGCCGGGTCGGCAGCGAGGGTATGCTGATAGACTGCAGTGAAGGGCGCGGTGCTGGAGAAGCGGCCAAAGGAGACGGAGGATGTGCCGAAGAGGGAGCGCTCGGCGAAGAACACCGAGGGGTCCGTGGTGGGAGCCAGGGTGGTGCCGTGCTGCTGCGGGGAGATGCGGCGCAGCGTGTTGCCCGCCTGGTCAAACTCGAGCAGACCGCCGAAGGAGTTGTCGTCCGAGGCGTTGACGCTGGGAGCGGCGTAAAAACCTGCTCGCCCGAAGTAGGGCAGGAGCATGGCCTGATCCCACACACCGAAGTTCGCGCCCCGCGCCTGGATGCGTTTGGGAAAGGCGGAGGTGGTATCGGGAAGATTCGGCGCCGGCGTCGCGCCGGGCGGAACCACTGCGGCCAGCGGAGCGGCGCCCAGGAGCAGGACGGCGATGCAGCCGAGAAGACGAGGAGAGCGCAGGAAACAACCTGCGCCAAAGTAGGGACGTGTTTTCATGAGTGGGTTTGAAACAAAAGAGATGAGGGAGCGCCTCATTATCACGTGGCGTGCCAACTGCCTGCCGTGATCTTAATACGTTGATGGATAAAGACATAATGTAAATGTGGGTGAGGAAAGCGGCGACGTTTGATGTCAATTGTGGGTGCGGGGCATCTCGAAATTGGGACCGGACGCGGGAAGGTCCCGAATTGCTCCGCCCCAGTCTGTAACCAGTGATTAACCACGTTGCTCCCGACGCGCTTCGGCTTCGTTGACCGTGCGCGGCCAGGCGGACTTAAGCCGGCGCGAAGGGGAGCGAATTGCGTTCGACATCCGCTTCCATTGTAGGGCTGGCCCTCGCGGCCATGCCTGACGTTGAAGAGGTGACGCTTGAGCGCAATCCCGAGGCGCGCCCGCAAGGGGCGGCCCGACAATGGGACGGGGGGGGGACGCCGAACGCTGAACGCCGAACGCTGAACGCTGAATTTCGGAACGGTGCTACCAAGACATACTATCCGCTTCTGTTTCCGACGTTTCGCACTTCACTCTTTGCCCTTCGAACTTCACCGCGCACGCGGTGCAGGCGCGCCCGCAAGGGGCGGCCCTACAATGGAACGGGGGGTGAACGCCGAACGCCTAACGCCGAACGCCGAACGCCGAACGCTGAACGCTGAACGCTGAATTTCGGAACGGTGCTACCAAGACAAACTATCCGCTTCTGTTTCCGACGTTTCGCACTTCACTCTTCGCCCTTCGAGCTTCACCGCGCACGCGGTGCAGGCGCGCCCGCAAGGGGCGGCCCGACAATGGAGGGGCGCTGCGGTGGTGGGGGACAATGCGCTTGAGCCGGGGGGGCGGCGCGGATAGCGATGGCGGGTGTTTCCCGCTCAAGAAAAGTCGTTTCGTCTCTTCGCGTTCGCCGGCATCCAGGTTTATCTCCACTGGTCCTGGCTTCTGGTGGCGGTTTACGCCGTGATGGCGCGCTCCGGCCGGTACTCGTCGCTGGTCTGGAACGTGGCGGAGTACGTGGCGCTCTTCTGCATTGTGCTCCTGCACGAGTTTGGTCACTCCCTCGCCTGCCGCCAGGTCGGCGGCCGGGCGGATGAGATCATCCTCTGGCCTTTTGGCGGCATCGCCTACCTCGCCACGCCCCAGCGTCCCGGAGCGACGCTCTGGAGCGTGGCCGCCGGACCGCTGGTCAACGTGGTGCTGGCGCCCGTCCTGTTCGGGGTGGCGTGGCTGGCCCGGGAGCAGGGGCTGCTTGCTCCGTATCCAGATTTCGATAACTTCCTCGCCGACATCCAGAAGGTCAATCTCCTGCTGCTCGCCTTCAACCTCCTGCCGGTCTACCCGCTGGACGGCGGGCAGATCCTGCGCTCCCTGCTTTGGTACGTGACGGGACCGGCGACCAGCCTGCTGGTGGCTTCGGCGATCGGATTTGTGGGCATCGCCGGGCTGGCGGGTCTGGCCATCTGGAGTCAGTCCCTATGGACCGGATTGATGACGTTTTTCCTGTTTTCGAACTGCCTGGCGGCCTTCAACCAGGCGCGGGCGATGCGCGGCCGCGGGGTCGGGTAATGGGGGGAGAGGTGCCGGCGGAGCTGGAATCGTGCATCCTTCGCTTGCTCCGGATCGAAAACGCGGTCCACGATGCAGCGTTCTCTTTCTTCCACCCCTCCGACCCATGATTCGACTCTGCTCCCGACTTGCGTTGATTGCCGCCTTCGCCGCTCTGCCGTTCGCCTGCCTGGGCGCGGCGGTGGGCACGGGCTCCCACTTCAAAGGCCCCGTGGGCCTGCAGCTTTACAGCCTGCGCGGACTCTTCCTCAAGAACGGCCCGACCACCCTCGATGCCGTGAAGGCCTACGGTGTGCGTGAGGTCGAGCTGGCCGGAACGTACAAGCAGAGCCCGGCCGAGTTTCGCAAGGAGCTGGATGCACGCGGACTCGTCCCGATTTCGGGCCACTTTCCGTTCGACCGGTTCCGGGACGACCCCGAGGGCATTGCCAAGGACGCCAAGATCCTCGGCCTGAAGTATGCCGGTTGCGCGTGGATTCCGCACAAGGACACGTTCACGCTGGCGGATGCCAAGGCGGCGGCGGCGGTGTTCAATCGCGCCGGCGACGTGCTCGCGAAGGAAGGCATCAAGGTCTTCTATCACTGCCACGGTTACGAATTCAAACCGGGTGTGGCCGGGGAGGGGCTCACCACCATGGATGTGCTCATGACCGAGACCAATCCGAAGACCGTGACCTTTGAGATGGACATCCTCTGGGTCATCCATCCGGGCGAGGCCCCGGAAAAGTGGCTGGCGAAGTATCCCGGCCGCTGGGAGCTGATCCACCTGAAGGACTATCGCAAGGGATTGCCGACGGGCATTCACACCGGGAAGACCGATCCGGAGAACGATGTGGTGCTCGGAACCGGACAGGTCAACTGGCCCGTCGTGCTCGCCGCGGCCAAGAAGTACGGAGTGAAGCACTACTTCATCGAGGACGAGTCGGCGGCCGCGGCCGCCCAGATTCCGCTCTCGCTGCGCTACCTGGAACAGGTTCGCTGGTGAGGGTTTCACCCGGGGTCATCCCCGGGGACCGGTAAAAACGGTCTCAAGCATCGCGTGAAAACCGCTCGGAGGGTGACAAGACCCTCCGGCGTTTTCAGGATGCGGGCATGGAAGATTCGACTTGGGGATTTGCACTCTGCGTGGTGGCCTTCTCAATCGAGCTGGGCCTCTCCTACTTCATCACGGCGGCGTGTATTGATGGACTGTTTCCGCGCCGCGACATCCTGTTTTTCCCGCTCGTCATGCTCACGATCGCCGGCGTGCTCTCCTACCTGGTGAACTCGTTCGCCGTGTTTGAGCCGATGTTCGAACACCTGCGTGTCCTGGCCAGTCTGTACTCGACGTGCCTGGGTGGTGTGATCGGACTCTGTGCCGCCTCGCTCGTGCGTCGGGGCAAGCTGATCAAACTGGCCGCGGAGTCGCGCGAAGTGGCGGCCTGATGTCGCCGCCTCACGAGGCGTAGGCGGCGAGCAGGGTTTCCAGTGATCGCTTTTCCGGCAGGAGTCGGCGCCGGTAGTGGAGGCCGAGCGAGACGAAGATGATCAGCAGCAGACCGGGCAGAACAACGAATGCCGGCACGACGATTTCGTCACCCGCTTTGCCGGAGGCCTGCAGCTGGTGGACGATCACGGGCATCAAGAGCAGCATGGCTCCGTTCAAAATGGCCGCTCCGAGGTAGCGGAACCGGGCGAGTCGGTTTTCGTCGAGCAGCGCGCGCAGGCAGTCGCGAATCGACTGGTCCGGATGCGGGTGCCTCTGACGATGCCGGAGGAACTGCCGGACAAACAGGCCGGCGCCGATCCAGGGGAATACGAGCAGCAGGAACACGCTCCATTCGCGCATCACGTCGATGTCCCTACCCACGCCCGACGCAGGGCGAAGCAGCGAGGCGAGGAGCACCGTGGTCGGCACGAGCAGCCCGGCGACCACCAGCCCGAGGAAGAGCGCGACCCGCCGCCGGCGCGCCCGCAGGGTTGCCAGGAAGTGGATCCGCATGGATTCCCGGCTTGCGGCGGAGGGTTGATTTTCCGGCGTCTGCCAGAGGGATTGCAGGTCATCGAAGCTCATGGGAAAGGGATTTCATGGACTCGGTCAGTTTCTTCTTCGCGCGGTTCAGCCGGACGCCCACGTTGGTTTCGGTCAGCCCGTGGATGGCGGCGATGTCGCTGTAGCTGACGCCATCGAGGTGGAGCAGCAGCAACGAACGATCGAGCGGCGGCAGCTCGCGGATGTGACGGTAAAGCAACGCCAGCGATTCCCGCCGGCCTTCGTGGACCGCCGCCCCGTCCGGATGCCGGGGACTGCTCAGGGCCTCAAAACGGTTGACGCGCTGCCGATAGTTGAAGCGGGTGCGCCGCCAGCTGAGCGCCGCGTTGTGTGCCACCCGGTAGAAAAAGGTCGAAAGCTGTGATTGTCCCCGAAACGCCGGCACCGCCCGCCAGATGGCCAGCAGGATGTCCTGCCGCAGATCGTCCTGATCCGATGGATCAGCAAAACCCTGAACAACATGGGTTAACATTGCTGCGTGCTGATCGAGCCAAGTGGCGAAACAGGCGTTTTGTTCGGAGGACGTCACGGGAGACGTATCATTAGAAGCAGGGGCGGGACCTTTCTTACAGACGAACCGGCCGGGAGATGAACTCGCGCTGGCGCTGGCGCCTTCCACCGCCCAGCCTGCTCGGCACCCGTATGTGGTGCCCTTTCTCCGCCGCCGTTTCCCCTGGTTTACGCTTCCTCTTCGCTACCTTGCTGTGCGTCGTGCTCGGCGGACTGGGTCATGCCGGCGCGGCCCCGGACTTCAAGCGCGACCGCCTGCGGGCGATGGACGAAGCCATCGAGACCGCGGTGACGGAGGGACGCCTGCCCGGCGGGGTGCTCTGGCTTGAGCAGGACGGCCAGGTGTATCGCAAAGCGTATGGCGCGCGTGCGCTCGAACCCCGGCGGGAGAAAACCCGGATCGACACGGTGTACGATGCCGCGTCGCTGACCAAGGTGATCGCCACCACGACCGCGGTGATGCAGCTCGTCGAGCGCGGACAGCTGGAGCTTGACGCGCCGGTGACCCGCTACCTCCCGGCGTTCGGGCTCCATGGCAAGGACGCCATCACCGTACGCCAGCTCCTGACGCACGTGTCCGGCCTCCGACCCGATGTGGACCTCAAACCCGCCTGGACGGGTTATGAAACCGGGGTGGACCTGGCCTGCCGCGAACGGCTGCGAGGCACGACCGGCTTCACGTTCATCTACAGCGACATCAATTTCATCGTGCTCGGAGAGCTCGTGCGGGTGATCACCGGCGACCGTCTCGACGTCTATGCCGACCGCGAGATCTTCCGTCCGATCGGAATGTCGGATACGGGATTCAATCCGTCGGAGAAGCGCCGGAAGCGAAGCGCGCCGACCGAGCGCCAGCCCGAGGGCCTCCTGCACGGAGTGGTGCACGACCCCACCGCCCGCGCGATGGACGGCGTCGCCGGCCACGCCGGACTCTTCACCACGGCCTCCGACCTGGCCCGCTACTGTCGCATGCTCCTCGCGGACGGACGCGTGCGCGGACGCCAGGTGCTGCGACCCGAGACGATCCGGGAGATGACCCGCGTGCAGACCAGTGGTTCGGATCGCCGCGGCCTTGGGTGGGACATCGATTCCTCGTTCTCCGGCCCCCGCGGACGCTGGTTCCCCGCCGGGACCTCCTTTGGCCACACGGGATTCACCGGCACCCTGGTCTGGGTGGATCCCGGATCGCGGACGTTTTTGATTTTTCTCTCCAATCGCGTGCATCCGAACGGCAAAGGTGACATCGGTCCCTTGCGGCGCACGCTCGGCACCCTGGCGGCGGAGGCGGTGAGTCGCGATACCGGCGCCGTGCTCAATGGCATCGATGTGCTCGTGCGCGACCGCTTCGCTCCGCTGCACGGATTGCGCGTCGGCCTGATCACGAACCAGAGCGGACGTGATCGCGACGGCCGCAGCACCATCGATCTGCTCAAGACCGCGCCCGGGGTGCAGTTGGTCGCGCTGTTCAGCCCCGAGCACGGCATTCGCGGGCAGGCCGATGCGGCGCTCTCGGATACGATCGACGAACGCACTGGTCTGCCCATCTACAGCCTCTATGGCGCCACGCCTCCGCGCCAGGAAGGCCAGGATGCGGCGGCCTACGACCGTGCCGTGATCCGGGCCCGCGCGCCCAAGGCCGAGCACCTCCGCGGCCTGGACGCCCTGGTGATCGACCTGCAGGACATCGGCGCGCGCTTCTACACCTATTCGGCGACGCTGGGCACCGCGCTGGAGGCGGCCGCCCGCGCCGGAGTTCGGGTGGTGGTCCTCGACCGCGTCAATCCCATCGCCGGTGCCATTGAGGGACCGGTGATGTCGCGTCCGCCCAGTTTCATCGGCTTTCATCCCATGCCCGTGCGCCATGGACTGACCCTGGGCGAACTCGCCCGGTTGTATGACCGGGAACTCGGCTGGCGGTCGGACCTCGTGGTGGTGCGGTGTGAAGGCTGGACCCGGGACCGTTGGATGGATGACGCCGGACTCGCCTGGGTGAACCCGTCGCCCTCCATGCGCAGCCTGACCGCGGCCACGCTCTACCCCGGACTGTGCCTGCTCGAGGGACCCAAGACCCGGATTTCGATGGGACGGGGCACGGTGGCGCCCTTTGAGCAGATCGGGGCACCCTTTGTCGAACCCGAGCGCCTCGCGCAGGAGATGAACCAGGCGGCCTTGCCCGGCGTGCGTTTTGAACCCGTGCGCTTTACGCCCCGCCCGGCGCTGTATCCCGGACCTCCGGAGTATCTACCGTACCGTGACGAACTCTGCGGTGGAGTGCGGGTGGTGGTGCTGGACCGGAACCGGCTCGCGGCGGTCGATGTCGGCATCCAGCTCGCCCTCACCCTCGCGCGACTCTATCCCGACCGCGTTGACCTTGACGGCATGACCCGACTCCTCGGTGACGACCCCACGCTGGCGGCGATCAAAAGCCAGCGCAGCCTCGCGGAGATCAAAGCCCTCTGGAGTGCCGGCCTCGCGGCGTACCGCGCGCGGATTGAACCCTGTTTGTTGTATTCCGAACCGTAGCCGATTCGCGGCGAGGGCGTGCCTTGGGGTGGCACGGGAGCGTGGGGTGTGCGATGTGAGGCGTGGCCGCGAGGGCCAGCCCTACAATCGAATTTAACGCTCAACGCTGAACTCTTAACGCTGAACGCTGAAGTGGTTCAGGATTCTGAGCATTCGCACTTCACTTTCGAACTTCGCACTTCACCGCAGCGCGGTGACGGCGCGGCCGCGGGACGGGCACGCCTGAGGTGGAACGGGAGCGCGGTCCGATGTAGGGCTGCCCCTTGCGGGCACGCCTAGGGGTTGCGGGCGAGGGCGATCAGGTGGAGGGGGCGGGCCCGCTCCAGCGCGAGGGGGTGCCAGCCGGTGTCACTGAGCGCGGCGCGCATCAGGTCCAGGTCGAAGACGTGGTGGTGCAGACAGCGGTTTTCCGGGTTGAGCCGGGCCCGGGCGACAAAGGCGTCGTGCGAGCCGGCGTGCGGATCGCGGCCCAAGTCGTGGAGCCGGAGAATTTCGTCGAGATGCGTCAGGTCATCCTCGCCCCGCGCCGCGTTCCGATCCTGCCGCAGGTGATCCAGCGTGGTCACAGGGCGCCGGTGATCAAACGTCCGCCGCGGGTCGGGCAGCAGCAGCAGCAGATGCCCACCCGGCCGCACCACCCGCCTCCACTCCGCCAGGGCGGCGAGCGGGTTGGCGACATGTTCGAGGCAGTGGGAGGAAATCACCAGGTCGTAGGATCCATCCGGCAGACCCGACAGCGAGGTGGCTTCCCGCAAGTACTGCCGACCCGGTGACAGCGTGGGGTGAGGCGCAAAGACTCCGCCGTCGCGCAGCCCAGCCTCCCAGGCGGTGTGAGAGCTGAAGTTGACATTATCGATTTTCGCCGCCGCGGCGTAGACCGGAAGCAGTTGGCCCGCTCCGAAGACTGCACTCGGCCCGCCGATCTCGAGCACCGTGGCCGTTCGGCTCAGGTCCCGCACCGCTCCGCGGACCGCTGGCCGGGCCGGCACCAGACGGTTGAAAACGGCGGAGAACAGCCAGGCCGGGCCCCCGTGACGAAGACGGTGCAGCAGCCGACGGGCGGGAGAGGGGGGCGCGAGGGAGACGCGGGAAGCGGGTGCGGGTGCGGGTGACATCGGACGGCGGACGTTCGCGAGGCCAGGATCGTCGCCCGCCGCTGCGACCTTAGCCAGTGCGAAAGCGGCGCTCGGTGCCCCCCCCGCCGGGCCCGTGAGAGTTTGACCTCCCGGTACCGCGGGCCAAACCTTCGCCGACCCTATGTGCGCCGAACCCGTTCGACCTCATGTTGCCATCCGTCCCGACCACGGCTGGATGGCGCTGCGCCTGGGCGAGCTGTGGGAGTATCGGGATGTCATGATCATGCTGGCGGTGCGCGACATCAAGCTGCGCTATAAACAGACCGCGCTCGGGGTGGTGTGGGTGATCTTACAGCCTTTGGTCGCCGGTCTGGTCTTTGCCGTGATTTTCGGGCGCTTTGCCAAACTGCCCAGTGCGGGGCATGCCTACCTGCCGTTTGTCTTCGCCGGTTTGCTGGGGTGGAATCTTTTTGCGGGAATTTTACAGCGGGCGGGCAACAGCCTCGTGGCGGAGGCCAAACTGATCACCAAAGTCTATTTTCCCCGGCTACTCATACCCTGTGGCGCCGCGGCGGCGGCGCTCGTTGACTTTGCTGTATCGCTCGGAGTGATGCTGGTTTTGCTGGTGGCGTATGGCGTTTGGCCCGGGGCGTGGCTTTTGCTCCTGCCCCTCGTGACGCTGCTCACCCTGGTACTCGCCATCGGTTTGAGTCTTTGGGTGTCCGCCCTGAACGTACGGTACCGCGACTTCATGTATGCGCTGCCTTTTCTGATTCAGGTGCTGATGTACGCGTCGCCCGTCGTGTACGGCCTCGATCTGGTGCCGGCGGCTTGGCGGCCTGTGTTTGCGATCAATCCCCTGGTCGGACTGCTGGAAGGCGGACGGGCGGCCCTACTCGGTGGCGACGGCGGCGACTCCCTCGGCCTGTACCTGGGGATCTCGACTGCCTGGGCGGTGGCGGCCCTCGTCAGTGGGGCGATGTTTTTCCGGCGAGTGGAGCGGGATTTTGCCGATAATCTCTGACGCACCACATGGCTTCTCCCATCCTCCGCTGCCGCGATCTCGGCAAGTGCTACCCCCTCCGCCAGAACCGGGCGAAGCGGGGCTATCGCACGCTGCGCGAGGACCTGTTGCGGATCCCCGCGCGCCTGTGGGCGGCGACGGTGGCCGGTGAGCGCAAGTCCGGCGACTTCTGGGCGCTGCGCGACGTTTCGTTCGATGTCGCCGCGGGGGAGGTCCTGGGGGTCATCGGGCGCAATGGTGCGGGCAAGAGCACCCTGCTCAAGATCCTCAGCCGGATCACCGCGCCGACCACCGGAAGTGTCGACCTGTATGGACGGGTTGGATCGCTGCTGGAAGTGGGCACCGGCTTTCATCCGGAGCTCTCGGGCCGGGAGAACATCTTTCTCAGCGGGGCCATGCTCGGCATGCGCCGTCATGAAGTGCGCGCCCGCTTTGACGAGATCGTGGCCTTTGCCGAGGTCGAAAAGTTCATCGACACGCCGTGCAAGCACTACAGCAGCGGCATGTACACCCGGCTGGGTTTCGCGGTGGCGGCGCATCTCGACACGGCGATCCTGCTCGTGGACGAAGTGCTGGCCGTGGGCGACGCCAACTTCCAGCAACGCTGCCTCGGCAAAATGGCGGCGGTGGCGAAGGGCGGACGCACGGTGCTGTTTGTCAGCCACAACCTCGGCGCGGTCGGCAGTCTCTGCTCGCGGGCGATCCTCCTCGATGAGGGCGGCCTGAAGCAGGACGGACCGAGCCGCGAGGTGATCGAGGGCTACCTGGCGCGCGTCGCGCAGACGTCCGGCGCCGAAATCGAGGGGCTGTCCGCCGCCGGCCCTGCCTGGGTGCGCGCCGCGCGGGTGTGCGACGATGCCGGGCTGGTCCGCCGGGTGTTTTCCATGACGGAGCCGATGCGGGTGGAGTGCGACGTCACCCTGTCCCGCCCCGGATCCTACACCCTCAGCCTCCAGGTGAAGGAATTCGATTTCAATCCGATCGTGCACTGCACCTCCGGAGATGCCGGTTTCATCCTGCCGGAGGGGCCCGGGGATTACCGCTTCGCCATCACCGTGCCCCCGCTGCAGCTGTATCCCGGACGCTACTGGGTGAGACTCGCCCTGACGGAGACGGTGAGCGGGGTGCAGCACGAGGTGGATCGCCTTGGCGTGCAGATCGAGCAGGATTTTTCTCTCTGTGCGCGGCCGCTGCCCCGGCAGGCGGGACTCCTGTACCGCACCGCCTCGTGGATGCAACTGCCGGTGCCGCCGGCATCCGTTTCCGTCCCTGTCGCCGCGTCCTCGCCCTCGTCGCCTCTCTCCTGACCATGCCCACTCCCCGCCGATTTCTCGTCGTGACCAGCATCCACCCGCCGACCGAGGCGGTGCTGGCCTATGCGGCGCGCGCCGACTGGACAGTCGTGCTGGTGGGGGATCGCAAAGGCCCCGCGGCGGTGACGGACGACCGTATTGTGTTTCTCGATCTGGCCCGGCAGAAGTCACTCGGTTTTGAGTATGCGGCGCATTGTCCCGAGAACCACTATGCCCGCAAGAATGTGGGTTACCTCTACGCCCTGGCGCAGGGAGCGGAGCTGATCGCAGAGACCGATGATGACAACTACCCCCTGCCCGGTTGGGGCGGCGCGCTTGAGTTCGAGCCGGCCGAGGTGCGCACCGTCGAGACCGACCGCTACTTCAACGTTTATCGCGAGTTCACCGATGCCGAGGTCTGGCCCCGGGGCTATCCCTTGCGCGAAGTGATCCACTCCCGCACCGCACCGGCGCGCATCACGCGCGGGCCGGCGCAGGTGGCGGTGTGGCAGGAGCTGGCCGACGACGACCCCGATGTCGATGCGATCTTCCGCCTGACCCGAGGGGGAGAGGTGCACTTCCGGCCGGCCGAGCGCCTCGTGCTCAAGCCCGGCACGTATTGCCCATTCAACTCCCAGAACACCTTCTGGCGCCGCCCGGCGTTCGCGGGACTCTTCCTGCCCGGCACCGTGAGCATGCGCTACTGCGACATCCTGCGCGGCTATGTGGCGCAGCGCCTCTTCTGGCGGCAGGGCCTGTGCCTCGGCTTCGGCCCGGCCTCGGTGCGACAGTTGCGCAACCAGCATGACCTCATGCGGGATTTCGCCGAGGAAGTGACCATGTACCGCGAGATTGAAGCCGTGGTGGCCGTGCTCGAAGCGACCGCCACCGAAGGCCCGATGGGATCGGGACTCGTCGAGGTGTACCAGGCGCTGGCGCGGGCGCGTCTGGTCCCCGAGCCCGAGGTGGCGGCAGCCCGGGCGTGGCAGTCCGATCTGCGACGGTTGGGTCTGGAACCATGACGCAGCGATCCGGGATCTTTCTCGCCTGCGACACGCTGCCCGAGAACCCGTGGTCGCGCGACCGGATCCCGGCGATCCGCAAGGCCCTCGCCGGCCGGCGCCATGTCCTGACCGACATCTATGACTTCGGCTCCGAGGCCCAGGCGCACCACGTGCACCGGATCCGGGCGCGGAACTTTTTTCGGGAGGGCGACCTCGGGGAATTCAACCGGGTCCTGGTCGAACGCGTGCTCCGTTCCGGCTGCCGTGTGGCGGTGCTGGGCACGGTCGACAACTTTGGCCACTTTTTGCTGCCGGAGACACTCCGGGTGCTGCGGAGCGAGGGCGTGTTCACGGTCGGAATCCTCGGCGATGACGAGTTCAACTTTGATCACCACTGGCCGTGGATCTTCCTCTTCGACCGGGTGGTGGCCTATGTGAAGCCGGTGGTGGAGCGTTACAACGCGCTGCGCCCGGGCTGCTGTCACTACCTGCCCAATAGCTGCCACTTCACCGAGCGCGACTTTGACCGTCTCCAGTTATCGGAGACGGAGCGTCCCCACGGAGTGTCTCTGTTTGGGTCGGTCTTTCCCGCCCGACTCCGGCTCGTGGAACGGCTCGCGTCGGCGGGCCTGCCGCTCGCCCTGTTTGGCGGACGAGGCTGGCAGGCGTCCCCGCACCTGGCGCCGCATTACCGGGGCTTTGTTCCGTCGGATGCTTTTGACCGCACCGTGCGTGAGTCGAAGGTGGTGCTCGCGCTGCTCGAAGATCACCTGACCGGCGCGCCCCACATGAACACCAAGCTCTGGGAGGCGGTCCGGAACGGGCAGCTGGCCCTGACCACCCGCTACGCGCCCTTGGTGGACGCCTACGGACTGGTCGAGGGGAGGGACATCGTGTTCTACGATTCGCCGGACGACCTCGCCGAGAAGGCGCGGCATTACCTGGCGCATCCGCAGGAGCGCCGGGAACTGGCGCGTCGCCTGTTCCACGCGATTCTGGCCCGGTTCGATTACGAAGACCTTTACCGCGGACTCTTTGACCGCCTGGAGGCGGAAGCTTCGGAACAGGAAACCGTCCGCGTCGTCCCACCTTCTCCGGCAGTGACCCTCCTCGGTGCGCCGGGCGTGGAGGATGAACGGGCGGGATTCCCCGTCTGGCGCTTCACCCGGACGCCTGGCTGGCGCCGCCGGGTGGCGGCGGAGATCGGCCGGCAGGTGCGCACTCCTCACGTCATCCTCACCTCCGGAGCGTTTCGCTACGATCCCTCGCTCCCTGCGCTCCTGCACGGCGGACTGCCCCTGCCGGCCGGGGTGGTGCGGTTGCGCAGTGCCGGGGACAATACCACCGGTTGGGACACCCTGCTGTGGCGGACGGACCATTTTGTGGCCACGATGCTGGAAGGCGGACCCCGAGATCGGCTGCGAGCGCGGGCGGCTCCGCTCGGGTTTGTGCGCACCATCCTGGCGAGCCGGGGACCGTTGCATGCCGGCCGCAGCGGCGCGTGGAGCCGCGCCGACGCCTGGCTGGCGCGGGCGGGACGGGCGGCGTTGATTCGGCTCTCGAAGCGATCGGAAACGCCTGACACGCTCATTTCCCAGAAGCCATGAGCTCCGCGATTCCTGACTCCGTTCCTTTGCGACGCCATCTCGCGTCTTGGGTCAACCGTGTGCGCGGACGGGAGGACCCCAACCAGCGGGCGGCACGCCAGCACCGGTCCTTCGATGCCATGTCGGGCATCCTCGCGTGGATGCTTTCCCATGCCGGGGAACGACTGCAGCCGGCGGGAAGACCCCGTGGGCGGGCGCTGGAGATTGGCACCGGACAGTTCATGGCCCATGCGGCCGCGTTGTATGTCTGCGGATATGACCGCGTGCTGACGATCGACCGTTACCGGCAGGTGGTGCCGGCCCTCGTCCGCGCGAGCCTGGAGACCCCGGTGCTGGCGCGCCGGCTGCTCAGCCCATATGTCGACCACGACGACTACGTGGCCCGCCTCCGGCGGTTGGAGACGACCCAGTATGATCTCGGCCGGCTGGCGGAGACAGGGGTCGAGTACCGGGCGCCCGCCGAGGCCAGCGCGTTGCTCGCGCAGGATGAACGTTTCGATCTGGTGTTCTCCTACACCGTGCTCGAGCACGTGCCCCCGGCGGAAATTCCCGGGTTGCTCGACTCCAGCTCCCGCCTGCTCGCGCCGGGCGGGGTCGCGCTGCACCTGATCGACCTGGAAGATCACCGCGATCCCAGGGCGGATCCGTTTGCGTTTTTGTCGCCGACCGGGATGTGGAGTGACGAGGCCTGCGGCGAGCGCGGCAACCGCGTCCGTCGCTCGCGCTGGGGCCAGTATTTCCAGGAAACGACCTCGCTGAACTGGACGTTCCCCTATGCGCCCGTCCGGCGCGACGCCCCTTTGCCACCGCGACTCGATGCCGCGTTCCAGGGACTGGACGAGGCGGACCTGCGTACGAGCGCCCTGCTGGCGATGGCTGTCGCACCCGGGACGGACTGACCATGCGACTCTATCGTGTACATACCCTCGTGGAAGTCCGGGTCGATGTCGCGGTGAAGGACCACGTGCGGGCCGGAATCGACTTCCAGCTCGGGCATTTTCGGGCCGCGGATCCGGCCGCGCCGTCCGCACCGGGAGTGCCCCAGGTCCGGTTTCTGCCCTATGCCGCCTACCAGGACCGCCCGACGGTGCATTTTCACCTCGCCCGCGGCCGGGCGGGACGCAGCCTGCACGCGCCGGCATCGCGGTATGCGGTCGAGGTGACGGCGGACGGGTATTCGATCTTCAGTGACACAGGCGAGACGCTGGTGAACCTCGTCGTGCAACTCGCCGTCCTGCGGCAGGGCATGACCTTTCTCCATGCGGCGGGCTGGGTTGACCGCCGCGGCGTGGCCACCCTGCTCCCCGGACCCGGAGGTGTGGGCAAGACCGCGTTGCTCAGCGCGGGCGTGCTCCGGCACGGGCTTTCGGTGTTGGGCGACGACCTCGTGCTGGTCGGGCAGGAAGCGAGGGCGGCCTCGTTTCCCCGCGCGTTCGTGCTGAAGCCCTACCACCGCAGCCAGTTTCCGCATCACTTTCCCACCGGACGACGCCACCAACGCGCCTGGCTCGGCCCGGTTGTGCGCTTCGCGCAGGAGAATGTGCCGTTTCGCGGCGTGCTCAAGCACCTCGCCCGCCGGGCGGGCCGCCTGGAGGCGACCTCGCTCTGGATGCAGCAGGGATTCACCGGACCCGATCTTTTCCCGGTGCCCGTGGCCACCCTGTTTGGAGCCGATCGCGTGGCGTCCGGTGGCCGGGTGGGCCGCGTGATCTACCTGGAGCGCCATGACGGGACAGAGTTCGAGGAGGCCGAGCTGCCGCTCGACACCCTCGTGGCGCGCTCGCTGGCGGTGCTGCAGCACGAATGGGTGGATTTCGGGCGCTGGTTCAACCAGATGGCCGCGCTGGAACTGTTCTCGCTGCCCGACTACATGCGGTCCGTCGATCTGGCCATCCGCTCCGCTTGCGGGTCGGCGGAACGTGCGCTCGTGCGCATCCCGGCACATGCGACCCCCGAGGAGCTGGAGGCCTGGTTCGCGCGGCGATTTGGCTTCGCGGAGCGACCGACATGAACCGGTGTGGTCTTAGGATCGAACCTCCAGCGGTTCCGGTGTCCGAACGGAGGAGCGAACGGTGAACCCGGAGCCGACACCGCGCCTCTCGGTGCTGATGCCTGCGCGCAATGCGGGGCGGTTTCTCGATGAAGCCATCGAGAGCATCCTGACCCAGACCGAGCGCGATCTGGAGCTGGTGGTGGTCAACGATGGATCGACCGACGACACGGGCGAACGCTTGCAGGGCTGGGCGGGCCGCGACCGACGCTGCCGTGTGTTTCAGGCCGCGGGCCTGGGACCCGCCGGGGCGCTCAACGTGGCGCTCGCGCAGGCCCGGGGAGCGCTGCTGGCACGCATGGATGCGGACGACATCAGCCTGCCCCGACGACTGGAGCGCCAACGTGCACTCTTTGAACGTCAGGATCGCCTCGTGGTCGCCGGTACGTGGGCGCGCACCTTTGGTGACGCGGGTGCGCACACCTGGCGGCATCCAACCGAGGACGGTGGCCTGCGGGCTCGCCTCGTGTTTGATTCCCCTCTTGTGCATCCCACCGTGATGATGCGGCGGTCGGCGATCAACGGGCTGGGTACCGTTTATCGGCCCGAGTTTGGTCGGGCGGAGGACTATGATTTGTGGGAACGCCTGCAGCACGTCGGTGCCATGGCCAACCTGCCCGAGGTTCACCTGCGCTATCGCACCCATGCGGCGCAGGTCACGGTGACGTCCCGGTCCGACAGCGTGGCGGGAGCCGCCCAGGTGCGGAAGCGGCTTCTGGCCACGTGGTGGCCGGAGTGCACCGAGGCCGATCACCGCTGGCATCATGCCTTTTCCGCTGAGTTGGTGCCGCCCACTGCGGCCACCCTCGATCAGGCGGAGGCTTGGCTTGGACGACTGGATGCGCACCACCGACACCGGCCCCTGGCTCCGGCTGGTGCGTGGCGGCAGGTGGTGGCGTCGAAGTGGTGGGAGATCTGCCGCCATTGCCGCGGCCTCGGTCCCCCGGCCTTCTGGCGGTTCCTGCGTTCTCCTTTGGGAGGTTGGACCGCGGTGCCTCCGCGGCGCGTGCTCCGGCTGGCGGTGGAGTCGCTGCGTCCCGGACGCGAGGAGGCCCGCCGATGAAGGTCACCTTCGTGCTGCCTGGCGGAGCGGGGGAACCGGCCGGTGGTTCCCGCATGGTCCTGCGTTATGCCAACGCGCTCGCGGCCGCCGGTTGGAGTCCGGCGGTGGTGATGCCGGCGGACACCGGCGAGGCCTCGCCGGGCCGACGTTTCCTCCGACGAGGCCGCTATTGGCTCTGGCGAGGCACGGGAGCTTATCGACCGACCGCATGGATGCCCCTGCACCCGGGGGTCCGGATCGACTGGGTTCCGGATCTCGAACCGCACCGTGCCGTGCACGGTGATGCGGTGGTCGCGACCTCCGTGCGTACGGCGGAGGCGGTGGCGGGCTGGCCGGCGACGGCCGGGCGGAAGTTATACTTTGTCCAGGGGTATGAGACCTGGGACTATCCGCCTGCGCGGGTGGAGGCGTCGTGGCGTTTGCCCCTCGCGAAAATGGCGGTCTCCCGCTGGCTTTGTGAACTGATCGCGGCGGCCGGTGCGTCAGCCGCGCACCTGCCGAATGGTCTGGATGCCGACGCGTTCGGGGTCGACCGACCTGGCGCGGAGCGGGAGCCGGGCCGTGTGCTTTGGCCGCACCATTGGCTGGCGCAAAAGGGTTCCGGGGATGTCACCGCCGCCCTGTCCGGCGTTCCCGGCCTGCAACTGGCGGCGTTTGGCACCGCCGCGCCGTCGCGGGACTGGCCGGCGGAGCTGGTGTATTGGAGAAACCCCTCCCAGGTGCGCCTGCGTGCGCTCTACAACGAGGCAGCGATCATGATCGCGCCGAGTCATGCCGAAGGGTGGGGGTTGCCCGCGTGCGAAGCGCTGCAGTGCGGCTGTGCTCTGGTGGCGACCGACATTGGAGGTCACCGCGAATTTCTCCGCGATGGACACAATGCGCTGCTTTATCCGGCGGGGGATCGGACCGCCCTGCGGGCGACGGTCGAGCGGTTGAAGTCCGACGCGTCCATGCGCCTCCGGCTGGCCCAGGCAGGCGTCGAGGACATGGCGTCCCGCAGGCTCGCGACCAGCGTGGAGACGCTGAAGACACTCCTGCGCGGGGAGGCCGCACCATGATCGACGCGAGCGATTCCCGGAGACCCTCGGTTTGCGGCGTCGTGGTGACGTTTCATCCCGAACCCACCCTGCTCCAGACTCTGGCGGAGCTCGTGCGGGAGTGCGGGCGCGTCGTGGTGGTGGACAACGGTTCCGGCGACGCCATTTGCGCGCGCCTGGCGACCGTCCCCGGCGTGGAAGTCATCGCTCTGGCGGCCAATCTCGGGGTGGCCGCCGCGCTGAACCGGGGTGCCGTGCGGGCGAAGGAGCTCGGGGTGGAGTGGATGGTGACGTTCGATCAGGACAGTCGGCCTCGGCCCGGAATGGTCGCGGCGTTGTGGGCGACGCACCTTTTGTTTCCGACCGCGGCCCTCGTTGGACCCTGCATTGAGGACGCCCTGCCCGGCGCGAAGCCCTACCGTTGGGTGTGCCGCCATGCCCGCTGGCCGGGGCTGTTTCAGCGGCGCGACGCCACGCGCGGCGACCTGGAGGAGGTCACCATGATGGTCACCTCCGGCTCCATGGTCGATCTGGCGGTCTGGACGTCCCTGGGCGGCTTCGACGAGTCCCTTTTTATAGATTATGTCGATACGGAATTTTGCCTGCGCGTGATCAGCGCCGGCCGAACCGTGGCGGTCTCGTCCGAGGCGGTGCTGGAGCACCGCCTCGGACAGCGACAGGCCCGGCAGGTGCTCGGTCAGGAGTTCCGTCCCACCCACCACGCCGCGTTTCGGCACTACTACATGGCGCGCAACCGCCTCGTGGTGTGGCGGCGCCATGCGCTGGCGGAGCCCCACTGGGCCCTCTTCGACGCCGGTTTTGCCCTCTACAATACGTTCCGGGTGGTCGCCTTCGAATCCGGACGCGGGCGGAAACTCAAGGCCATGCTTCTCGGCACCTGGGACGGCCTCCGCGGACGCGGCGGGCCGATGCCCGCGCACCGACGCCAGTCGGTCGAGCCCCGACGAAAGGACGACCCGACGTGACGCCGATCCTGTCCATCCTGATTGTCGCCTACCGTTCCCGCGAGGAGATCGGGCCAAACCTGGCGTCGCTCCCCCGCCAGCTGCTCGGTCGTCCGGTTGAGGTGGTGGTGGTCGACAACTCCCCCGGGGACGGAACCGGTGCGCTCATCGCGGAGCGCTTTCCCGGGGTGACTTACATCGACCCCGGAACCAATCTGGGATTCGGTCGCGGCAACAATCTCGCCTTCGCCCGCAGCTCCGGGGAGTGCGTGCTTTACCTCAACCCCGACACCGTGATGGACCCTGCGGCGCTCGAGCACTGCGTGCGCCGCGTACTGGCCGAGCCTGATCTGGGGCTGGTCTCGCCCTGCCTGCGGCAGGCCGACGGCCGCATGGACCTGGCCTGCCGCCGCTCCATTCCGACGCTCTGGGACGGTTTCTGCCGGGCGACCGGGCTGGCGGCGCGATTCCCGAGGACAAAACTCTTCTCCGGATACAATCTGACCTATCTGCCCGACGACGGCACCTATGACGTCGGGGCCATCAACGGGGCCTTCATGCTCGGACGCCGCGAGGTGCTGGCCCGGATCGGTGGGTTTGACGAGACGTTCTTCATGTACGGTGACGACCTCGATCTCTGCATCCGGGTGCGTCAGGCCGGGCTGCGGGTCGTGTACGATGGACGCCACTCGATCATTCACCTCAAGGGCATGAGTGTGGCGCGCGATTTTGACCGCATGTCGACCGCGATTTTTGACGCGAACCGGGACGTGTACCTAAAGCACTACAACCCGCGGGGTTCGCGCTGGGTCAAATGGAAGTACTGCGCCGCCTTCGGCGCCTGGAAGCACCTCGCCCGGCTCCGAGCGCGCCTCCGTGGCCACCGGCGAGTCCGCCCGCTTTAAATCTGTGGTTAGGCGCCCCTTTGCAAGGGCTGCCATGACGCTGCACCCGCCCCAGTGTCATCCCTCCGATGACACTTTTCTGCGGACCCCACCCCATCCAGTGTCATCCGCCGGATGACACTGGATGGGGTGGGGTACCGGGAGAAGAGGGTTGGGAGTGTCATCGGGCGGATGACACGGTGGTTCGGAGCTGGACGGACCGCGGGTAGGGATGACGGTGGGCGTCGGTGGGGATGAGAGCGGTGCGTGGCTACTCGGCGGGGTTTTTCCAGCGGAGGAAGGTCATGAAGATGATCTGGAGGTCGAGCCAGACGGACCAGTTTTCAATGTAGTAGATGTCGTGCTGGATACGCCGGGCGATGGAGCTGTCGCCGCGCAGACCGTTGACCTGGGCCCAGCCGGTCATGCCTGGTTTGACGAGGTGACGCGGCAGGTAGTGCGGGATTTCCGCGCTCAGCCGGTTGACGTGGTGCGGACGTTCCGGTCGCGGACCGACCAGGCTCATTTCACCCCGAAGCACGTTCCAGAACTGCGGCAGCTCGTCCAGATTCCACCGCCGGAGCAGACCGCCGATGCGCAGGAGTCTCGGGTCATTGCGGGCGGTGCTCTGCCGGGCGTCATCTTCGGCCGCCGCTTCCGGGTGCATGCTGCGCAGCTTGATCAAGGTGAAGGGACGATGGCGTGCGCCGACCCGACGCTGACGAAAAAAGACTGGTCCGCCGGGAGACTCGCCCTTGATCACGAGAGCGAGCACGATCACGACCGGCGCGGAGAGGATCAGCCCGACCGTTGCTCCGATGACATCGAGCAGGCGTTTAGCGATGCGACTGAACAACCGGTTGATGGCGAGGTCCTCGACCCCGAGGATCGGGACGCGCCCGACCGTCTGCAGCCGCAGTCCACTGATCAGGATTTGGAAGGAAGAAGGCACCACCTTCCATTCAACGAAGGAAGCCTCGCAGGTCTCCACCACCATGCGCAACTGGTCGCGCGGAAGGTCGGTGCGCGAAGCGATGAGCACATCAATGCGCTCCTGTTTCAGCAGGGCGGGCAGCTGGTCGATGTCGCCCAGACAGCGCTCCGGCGAGGTGGGGTCGCCCGGAACACGGATATAGCCGGCGAAGGCGAACGGGTGCGCCCGCAGACGCCGCAAATCGGCGACCAGCGCTTCGGCGTCGTCATTCCATCCCAGCAGCGCGGCCCGCTGGCGCAGGGTTTCGACCCGCCTCGGTCGAGTCAGCCAGAAGTATGCCGCATTGCGCCAAAGGAACATCAGGACCAGGACCGAGATCGTGGCCAGGACGACGAACCAGCGGGAGACCGGAGGGTCGAATTTCAGCACCAGCGATAGCGCGAGGTAGGCGGCCAGCCACAACACGGTGCCCTTGAGCACCAGGTTCAGCGACTGGAGCTTTCGCAGCAGCAGACGCTCGGAGTAGAGCTCCAGCTGGGCGTAGGCGGCGGCGAGAAACGCGGTGCCGAGCAGCAGCAGTGGCAGGTAGGCGGTGAAGCGTGCGTCGGGCACCGGGATGCCAAGCCGACCGACCGGCGACACATAGCGCAGGTAATAGGCGAGGCAGAACGCGCCGAAGACCGTGAGGATGTCGCCGACCAGCAGGATCAACGGCAGCACGACCCGTCGCAGTTTGTGGACATCGGTGCTCATGGCGAGGAAGGGCCTGGCCGCAGCGACAGCTCGAGCAGCCGGCGTCCGGGCACCCAGCCCGGTGAGGGCAGGGTGCGGGCGATGGCGGGCGGCAGGCGCAGGACCGTCATCGGATTGACATCGGCGGGAGGCCGGCCCTCGGGGAAGCCCATCAGCAGACCGTAGCCCGGCCGCACGCGACGGAACGGAACGCTCTCCTGCACCTGCTCCGGAGTCACACCGGCCCAGGCGGCCAGCACGGCGTCGACCGCCGGGGCGGGCAAGGTTCCGGCCTGACGGGCCTCCCGCAGAAAGGCGGTGGCGGCACCCTCCACCTCACGGGCGAGCGCGGCGAGGGACGGATCGCGAAACAAGGAGGCAAACGCCTGGTCCGGAGCGTTGACGCGCTCGGCTGCGAACGCGCGGACCGCGCTGGGCGTGTCGCCTTGCGCGGCTCGCGCGAGACCCAGCCCCAAGTGCACGCCGATCCGATGCGGCGCGAGCCGGGCGGCGGCGGCGAAGTGACGTTCCGCCTCCGCAGGGCGGCCGTCCAGCCGCAGCCAGCCCAGGTTGTAGTGTGCGTATTCGAGACTCGGATTCCGATTGAGGGTGCCGACGAGCAGGTCGGCCGCGCGGGCGAGGCCGGCGGGCGTGACCGGTCCGCCGAACGGTTCGCCCGTGGCAAGCTGGCCCGCCAGCAGGTGGTCGAGGTAGGTGGCGGCGGGCAGCAGGGCGGAGGCGGCGGCGAGGTGGTGCCGGTATCCGTCCGCGTCCCGGGCCCCGGCGGCGTCGAGGGCGAGCGAGTGCTGATGTCGCGCCTGCTGTTCCCGCCACACCCCCGGCACCAGCGCCAGCAGCGCCACCCCTGCGAGCACGGCCGCCCCGCGGTTGCCGCCGGGTCGGTCCTCCGCCGGGGCCGGTGAGGCGAGGGCGGCAAGCGTCGCCCCGGCCAGCCCGGCGATGGCCGGCAGATCGAACGCGTGGTCGAAACAAGAGAACGCCGCCCCGCTGACCAGCCCCCAGGCCAGTGCGGCGCGTTCGAAACCGTCCGCCGGCCGGAGAGAAAGCGATCGCTGCCCGCGCACCAACGCTCCCCCGCCCAACGCGACCAGGACCGCACCGGCGGCGCCCAACGCCCCCAGCGTGGCCCAGGCCTGCAGCACGCTGTTGTGCACCTGCAGCACATTGTCCGCGGTGCCCGGCAGGTGTTCGCGGACCGAGGGAAAAATGTGGGGCACCGCACCCGGTCCCCAACCCAAGGCCGGCCGGGCGGCGCCGAGCTGCAGCGCGCCCTGCGTCATGGCCAGGCGTTGCTGGTTGCTTTCGCTGGCGCTTGCGTTCCAGCGACCCTCCAGCACCAGCCCTCGCAGACGACCGTTGCTGAGCACTCCCAGCAGCAGCAGGGCCACGGCCACCACGATCGCACCCCGCCACGCGCGCAGTGTCCGGGCCCGTCCGTGCCGCCAGGCGACGGCGAGGCCCGCGCCGACCCCCAGGGCGAGTGCGCCGATGCCGGCGCGGCTGCCCGAAGTCAGCAGCACCGCGAGGGCGAGCAAGGCCCCCAGCGCCCATTCTCCTCGCAACGACGGCGCTTCGTCCTCGGAAGCGGCTCCGGCTTCGATCCGGCCCCAGCGTGACGCCAGCCACGGGGCGAGACAGGCCATCATCCAGGCGAACGCGAACAGGGCAAAAGCGGCGCCGTAGTTGGCGTGCCCGAACGGCTGGTCATTGCGCTCGCCGAGCGCCTGCAGCCAGGTGGCGCCGCGCTGCCGGGCGGGCATGACCTGCAGCAGGATCCAGCCGCCGATGCTGGCGGCGAGCACGGCGAGCACCGACCAGCCGATCCACGTCACCGTGGTTTCGCGACGGTCTGCGCCAAACCAGGGAAGCAGGGCGAACGGCAGCAGACACGCCCCCACGGCGACCCAGGCCGCTGGGATCGACACCCCGCGAAACGGGCTCAAGTAGGCGGAGGCCGCCGACGCCAGCGCCAGCAGCACGAGCCCGCGCTCCAGACCGGACGGCAACCGGGAACGACCCAGCAGCGCGACCAGACCGGCGAGGGCGGCCAGCGCCCAGAAGGCCACCGTGAGCAGCGACCACGGCCACATGAGCAACCGGCTGGAAGAGGGAGGCAGGACGGAGAGCAGCACGCAGGCGACCCCGCCGGCGACCGCCAGGAACCGGGCGGGCAGCGGAATGCGGGGCGGTGGCGAGAGCTCCATGGGAATGAGTTTGAGAGAATTACGAGAAAGCAGGAGGCGGGAAGCCGGAAATCGCCGTCCCTGCGACGCATGGTGTTATTCACGTCTGTTAAACGTGCATCGCCGCCCTTCCGATCCCCGCCGTCCTTGACGCCCTCGGGACCAGACCGGCATCGTGAAGGCATGTCCGTTCCCGATCCACGTCAACGACGCAACCTGCTTCTGAAACTGGGGGCATTGCTCCTCGTGCTCGGGATCGTCGCCGTGCTCGTGTTGCGGGGCATGGATGTCAAGGGACTCATCACCCGGGTCATGGCCCTGATCGGAGACATGGGCCCCCTGGCCTTTTTTACCGCCATGGCGGTATTGCCGGCCGTGGGATTTCCGCTGATGGCCTTCTGCCTGACGGCCGGGCCCGCGTTTGGGGCGCAGCTCGGATTGGGCGGCATCCTGGTGGGTGCGGCCGGGGCGGTGTTGGTGAACATCCTGCTGACCTATTGGCTGGCGAGGGTGGCGCTGCGACCCCTGCTCGAGCTGGTCATGGGCCGGCTGGGGTACAAGATTCCGGTGGTGGAGGAGTCGGCTCAATTTGAGGTGACCATGCTTGTGCGTCTCACCCCGGGACCGCCGTTCTTCGTGCAGAGCTACCTTCTTGGCCTCGCGAAGATTCCGTTTCGCACCTACTTTCTGCCCTCGCTGCTCATCCCGATGATCAACATCACCGGGGTGGTCATTTTTGGTGACGCCCTCGCGCATGGCAAAGGACGCTGGGCACTGCTCGGGCTCAGCCTCGTGGGCGCGGGCGCGCTCGGGGTGCACCTCCTGCGCAAACACTTCGCCAAACGCAAAGCCGCCGCCGCGGTCGTGGACACGGGGGTCGTACCGCCGGTGAACTGACCCGGCACCGGACCATGGCGTTGTTCGAAGACCGACCCGGTGGTGAGACCCGCGTATCCAGCGTGACCGAGTTCACGCGCCGCGTGAAGACCCTGCTTGAAAGCGGCCTGCCGGCGGGTTGGGTGCGCGGCGAGGTGTCGAATGTCCGCCATCAATCGAGCGGACATGTGTATTTTTCTGTCAAGGACGCGGGGGCCCAGCTGTCGGCGGTGCTCTTCCGCGGAGACGCGGCCCGCCAGGATGTCGTGTTGCGCGACGGGCTGCAGGTGGTCGTGTTTGGCCAGGTCAGCGTGTACGAGGCGCGCGGCCAGTACCAACTGATCGTCCGGGCGGTGGTCGAAGACGGCGTCGGCCGCCTCCAGCGTGAATTCGAGGCCCTCAAGCAGCGCCTTGCCGCTGAAGGATTGTTCGCCCCGGAGCGCAAACGACCCCTGCCGGAGATGCCCCGCTGCGTGGGCTTCATCACGTCGCCGACCGGAGCAGCGGTGCAGGATTTCATAAAAATTATGAAACGCCGGGCCTGGCGCGGACAACTCGTGATTCTGCCCGCCAAAGTTCAGGGCGAAGGCGCGGCGGTGGAGATGGCCGGCCAGATCCAGGTGGCGGCGAAACTGGGCCGGTTCGACCTGCTCGTCATCGGACGCGGCGGCGGGAGCCTCGAGGACCTGTGGGCCTTCAACGAGGAGGTGCTGGTGCGTGCGGTCGCCGGCAGCCCGATCCCGATTGTGTCGGCGGTTGGGCACGAAATCGATTTCACCCTGTGCGATTTTGCCGCCGATCTGCGGGCGGAAACCCCGAGCGCGGCGGCGGAGCTGATTTCCAGCCGCTATGTGGCCTGCGTCGAACGCGTCGCCCAGGCGGCGGAGCGCCTCTGGCGGGAAACGGAGGACCAGGTGCAACGCGGACGCCGGCGCGTCGACCACGCACGCTCCCGCCTGCGGCTGCTCTCTCCCGCGGCAAGACTCGAGCAAGGCTACCTCAAGCTGGATGACCTTTCGAACCGCCTCGCCGCGGCCGGCGCCCGTCGCCTGCAGGATCACCGGCATGCGGTGGCCCAGCTCCGCTCGGAGCTCGCCCGCCGTTCGCCCGAACGCCGGGTCGAGCTGGAGTCGCACCGGCTGCTGGCCTTGTGGAAACGCCTGCAGGCGGCGAGTCCGCAGTCAGTCTTGAATCGCGGTTTTGCCATCGTGCGGGACGCCGAAGGCACGCCCGTTATGCGGCGCGCCGCGCTGCCCGCGCGGGGAGAGGTGCAGGTGGAGTTCGCCGATGGCACGGCCCGGCTCAAACGTTCGCGGTCCGCGACGCCGGGCGAGGCGCGGCCGCAAGGGCCGGCCCTACAAGGAGAGGGTGAGGTCCGATTGTAGGGCTGCCCCTTGCGGGCACGCCTGCACCGCGGAGCGGTGAAATGGGAAGGTTGAAGGGCGAAGAGCGAAAGAAGCGAGGCGCGGCCGCGAGGGCCGGCCCTACAATGGGAATGGGAGGCGCTCCGCTTGGCATGTAGGCGCGACGGCTGGATTCGTGGTCGTTTTCTGGATGATTTTCACTTGGCTTTGCGACAAAAGTAATAATTATCAATTAAATCGTCGGATATCCCGTCCGCCGATTCACCCCTGACCACCATGCCCCTTCTGTTCCTGACTGCGTGCCGTGCGCGGCGTCGTCTGTTTGCGACGACGTCCTTGTTGTTCACCCTCGCCCCTGCGGCCTTGACGGCGCAGACGGCAGCCCCGGTTCCGCCCCGGGACAGCGAAACGATCACCTTGTCCGAATTCCAGGTCACCACGGCGTCCGACAAGGGTTACCGGGCGGGCAATTCGGTGTCGGCCACGCGCATCGACACGCCGATCAAGGACCTCCCGTTTTCGGTCACGGCGTTCACCGAGCAGTTCATTCAGGACATCGGAGCCCGCGAGCTGGTCGACATCGCGGTGTTTGCGCCGGGTGTGACCAGTGGGGCGAAGGAGTTCACCCAGGGCAACAACCGGTACTCGATCCGTGGATTCGACGGCGATGTCACACCGCAGCGAAACGGTTTTGTCGGCAACCGCTACGTCGATGCGGGCAATGTCCAGCGCGTCGAGGTGGTCAAGGGACCGTCGTCGCTGCTCTATGGCCAGATCACGCCGGGCGGAACGGTCAACTACATCACCAAGCGGGCGACCTCCCGCTCGTTCGTCGTGGGCCGGGCGCAGGTCGGGACCGATGGTTACTACCGGGCGGACCTCGACGTCAACCAGGCGTCGGACAATGGCAAACTGAAGACCCGGGTCATTGGCGCCTATGAAAATGGCTTTGAATGGGCCGAGCCGGGGGAGACGACCTCGAATCTGCTCGCGGCGAGCGTCGTTGCGGAACTGACGCCCTCGCTTTCCATCGTGCTCGACTACGAGCGCTACCGTCGCCGCGAGGAACCGTTGGTCAGCATGAAACCAAACCTGGCGGTCAACGTGGCCGCCTCCACGGCGAATTTTGCGCGGACGGCGGACCGCGCGCGGGCGCAGGCGTACATCGACGTCGGCAACCTCAATCTCGGTTTCATCAATTATCCCCCGCTGCCGAAGTCCTTCAATTATGTCGGCCTGAACGACTATCGGAAATCGGATTTCGACTCGATCAACGCGGAGATCACGGCGCGCCTCGGCGAGCACTGGACCGCGAGAGCAAACTATGCGTGGGGCGAGTTCTACATCGGGAACAAGCTGACCGGACTCGCCGAGTTCACGGTGACGCCGGCGGCGGCGTACCTCGCGACCAAGAACCGGTTCGATTTTGTCGCCGAGATGGCGGCCAGCCCCGTGGCGGTGCTGGCGGATCCCACCAAGACGGCCTCCGCGATTCTCACCCGCCGCAAGCGGCTGGAAGAGTCGTTCGGGCATTCCAATTCCTATCAGGCCGAGCTGACCGGCAAGGTCGAGGTGGCGGGAGTGACCGTGAAGCCCCTCTTCGGCGCCTTTCTCAGCTCCTCCCGCAGCGGGGCGCGCCGCCGCGAGAGCACGACCGCGCCGGCGGCGGGTGTGGCGAATTCGGCGACCACGCCGACCCAGCATTTTCAGCCCTGGAATTTCAATGACCCCTCCACGTGGGACCGGTCGCCCACCTACGATGAACTCGTGCTTCCCTTCAACAACCGCCGCAGCGGCAGCGGGCAGGACAGCGCGCTGTATGGAGTTTTCAACGTCAACCTGCTCGACGACCGGCTCGTGGCGATCGGCGGGGCGCGCTACAACCGCAGCAAGTCCAAAGGCGTCAATCTCCTGCCGGCCACACCCGTGCCGGATGCGGACTACTCGGCCAGCAAGACCACCCCGCAGGTGGGCGTGGGCTACAAGCTCCGCCGCGACGTGCTGCTCTTCGCCAGTTACTCCGAGTCCTTCTTCATCGAGGAGCGCAACCTGACCCTCTTCAATCCCGCCTACAACCCGTCGCTGCCGACGAATGCGACCACCAACCCGGTGACCCTCAGTGCGCCGGCGAAGCCCACCACGGGTGCGGGGTATGAGATTGGAATCAAGACCGATCTGTTTGACGGCCGCGTGTCGTCGACCGTGTCGCTCTTCCACCTCGAGCGCGAAGACCGCATCCTGCGCTTCCGCGAGACGGCGGCGGACGGCACCTTCCCGACCATCACCCGGCAGGGCACGGTGGATGAGAGCGAAGGCGTGGAGTTTGAGCTGACCTATTCGCCGACCGACCACTGGCAGGTTTTTGCGACCGCCACGTTCATGGACATCAAGACCACGAAGGCGACACTGCCCTCGATCCCGACCAATGCAGACCCCGTGTATCAAGCCGCGTATGTGGGGGCCTACAATCAGGCGGTTGGTCTGATCCTCAACGCGGTGCCGGAAGGCTCGGCCGAGACGCTGGCGTCGCTTTGGACCCGGTACAGTTTCACGGGAGACACACTGAAGAAGGCGTGGGTGGGCGGAGGGTTTGTTTACACCGGCGAGAAGGCCCAGCGCACGGCGAACCCGACCCTCTTCTTTGAGGATTACACCGTGTTCGACCTGGTGGTGGGATATGACTTCAAGGCCGGCGGTGCCGATTGCAGCGCCACCCTCAGCTGGAAGAACCTCACCGACAAGGAGTACTTCCCGGCCAACCAGGCGCGCGGCCTGCCCGAGCGTTTTGTGCTCAGCGTATCGGCGAAGTTTTAAAACACCGGGCGCCGCAGGGCCAGGACTCGGATGGAGGGCGTCGCTCCGTCGACGTCGGGGGACGGTCGGTGCATTCCTGCGGCCGACCGTTTCGGGGTAGGTGGCGCGCAACCGGCGCCGACGGAGCGGCGCCCTCCAGTGGAGTGGGACACCGGATTGCTCCGCTGCATGGGTTCTCGCTTCATTCTGTTCCGTTGAATGGAGGGTGCACGCGCGGCCTCGGCGAGGCCACCTCCAACGGAGGCGGGTCGCAGACCCATAGGCGCTAACTTGTTGGAATGGCCTTAACAGGAGATGCCTCGAGTTTGCCGCCGAGTGTAGGGCCGGCCCTTGCGGCCGTGCCTGGCGTTGCAGATTCAGAAGCTTAGAATCAACTCCGGACCCGCAGGATAGAGTTGGGTGCGATTTCGGTTGCTCGCAGCGATCGGTTTTACGATGCGTGGCGCGGCCGCACGGGCCGGCCCTACATCCGGACTCCGTTTCATCACCCCGCCTCGCGGCTCCGCAACCCTCGTCCGCGTTCAAGTTAGCGCTTATGGGTCGTTGACCCCACGGGGAGGGGCGTGGTTCGCCTGGGTGGAGGGCGTCGCCTCGTCGACGCCGGGTGCAGTGACCCTGCGGCCGGGGATGGCGCTGGGGTTGCAAAAACGGGTGGGCTGGGAATAGTATGCCCC
>JAEUGY010000004.1 GCA_016794625.1 Opitutaceae bacterium | reverse complement strand
CGGGGCGCCGTCCGCTCCCGCCGCCAGCTGGGTGCGCAGGAATTCTCCCGAGCGCTGGATCTCAAGATCGCGCACCCGCGCCCGCGCGAGCACGTCGCCGGTCGGCCACACCGCCACCGGAGCCTGGGCAAAGCGGTACCAGCCGGTGGGATGATCATAACGGACATCGCGGACCAGTCCACAGGCGCGCGCCGCCGGTCCGACGAGGCCGATGTCCTGCGCCTGGCGCGACGAGACCGTGCCGACCGCTTCAAAGCGGGCCTGCACTGAGGGCGACTCCCAGAGCCAGGACGCGGCCTGAGCCGCGTCGTGCAGCGCCGTCGTGAGTCTCCCGGCGAGGGTCTCCCGGCGGGCGGCATCCAAATCGTGCCCCGCCCCGCCGGGTCGCACCCAGCCGCGGCCGAAGCGGTTGCCGCAGACGAGTGCGGTGAGATTGAGGAAGTCGCCGCGAATCTTGCCGCAGGCCGATGCGGTGGGAAGAAAGGCGACATCATTGGCCAGCGCTCCGAGGTCCCCGGTGTGATTGGCCAGTCGCTCCAGCTCCAGCCCGAGCGCGCGCAGCCACTGACCGCGCAGCGCCGCCTCCGTGCCGGCGAGGGCTTCGCGGAGCAGGCAGTGGGCGGTGGCGTGCGCCAACGTGGTGTCGCCGGCGATCGTCTCCATCTGCGCCAGCGTGGCGCGGTGCGGGCCGCCGAGCAGGGCGCGTTCAATGCCGCGATGCTGGTACCCGAGCGCGATCTCCAGGTGCAGGACCTCCTCGCCGTCGCACTGGAATCGAAAATGTCCCGGCTCGATCACGCCGGCGTGGACCGGACCGACCGCCACCTCGTGCACCTCGCGACCGTTGACCCGGAAGAAGGGGCCCTGCAGGGGAAACGTGCCCGCGGTGGCGCGCACGGGTTTGAGCCAGGGGTGACCGGTCGGATGCAACCCGTGCTGCTCCCAGAGCTCGCGTTCGAATAGATGGGCCTGGGACCGCAGCACGGTGAGCGACGGATACGCGCCAGAGCACGGGGTGCTGCGGGCGACGCCGAGGATGTTGTCGGCATCGAAGGCGACCACGGCCACAATCGCGACGCCGCCCGCCTCCCGCTGCCCGAACCAGGCGCAGAGTCGCCCGCCTTCGCCGAGTTCCCGCGCGGTGGCTTCGACCAGGACCTCGGGCGTCCACGCGGGCACCTCTGACCACGGCAGGGCCGAGCCATTGGCGAGCAGGGCGAAGGAGGTGGTGGCGGAGCTCATGGAGTGGAGGCGAGCTGGGCCACGGCGGCCGACCAGACTTGCTCGAGCAGCGGCGGAGGAGAGAGGCCCAGCCACGCCGACAGGCCGAGCAGGACGAGGGGCGGAAGGATGACGCCGGCCGTTTCCGCAAACCGCGGTCCGGGGGCGGGCGGACGGCGTCGGGGCGGGCCGTAGGCGACGCCCAGCACCACCCGCGTCAATCCGAAGAAAGCGAAGAGCAGGCCGAGCAGGAACGCGCCAGCCGTGAACCCATGGCCCCCGTCCATCGCGGCGCGCAGGATGCGCAGTTCACTGAAGAAGATGCCAAACGGCGGGCAGGCGGTCACGGCGAACAACCCGGCCACAAAGAGGGCGGTCGAACGTGGCGCGCTCTCCGACAAACCGCGCACGTCATCCATCGAGGCGGTGCCGGCGGAGCGTCGCAGATTCCCCGCGCTGAGGAAGAGGGAGCCCTTGGTCAGGCTGTTGGTCCAGACGTGGAAGAGCGCGGCGCCGATGCCGGCCGGGCCGAGCGCGGTGGCGAGGCTTAGGATACCCATGTGTTCGACGCTCGAATACGCAAGCATGCGCTTGAAATCGCGGGTCCCGAGCAGGTAGAGCGCGGCCACGCCGAGCGAGAAGAGGCCGAGGCAGAGCAGCGTCAGGTCGGCCACGGCGCCCTCGCCCGCCGCGCCGAGGACGGAGCGCACGCGCAGCAGGGCGACAAAGGCGACGGTGGTGAGCCCTCCCGCCAGGATCGCTCCGACCAGCCCCGGCGCCTCGCCGTAGGCGTCCGGTTTCCAGGTGTGCATCGGGGCGAGGCCCATCTTGGTGCCGTAGCCCGCGAGCAGAAGGACCCACGCGATGAGCAACCAGGGACGCGAGAGGTCGGCGCCCGCCTCGGTCAGCGCGTGAAACGTGAGATCGCCGCTGCCGTGTCCGTAGAGCGAGGCGTAGCCCAGGCAGAACGATCCGAGCAGCGAGAGGGCGATGCCGGTGCCGCCGACGAGCAGGTACTTCCAGGTCGCCTCGAAGGCGCGCGGCGTCCGGTTGAAGTGCAGCAGCGGCACCGCGGCCAGGGTCACCCCTTCCGTTGCGATCCAGAGCACGCCCAGATGGCGCGCCATCAGGCCCGCGCTGATCAGGCCGATGACCGCGAGCAGGGTGGCGACGAAGACCCGGTTGGGACGCTCCGAACGCGCGCGCAGGTAGGGCACACCATAAAGCGAACACAGCAGAAACAGCACCGAGACCATCGGCAGGACCGCCCGGGCGACCGCGTCGAAGCCAAACCAGGCGCCGTCCGCCACCACCGGCGGGTGCAGGAGCAGATGGAGCGAGAGACCCGTGTGCGACACCCCCACTGCCGGCAGGAACCACGGACGCGTGCGGTCCGAAGGTGCCGCGGCCGCCAGCAGCGCCCCCGCGAGGGGTAGGAGAATGAGCAGGAGCGGGATCATTCGCGCAGGACGGTCAGTTTGCGGGTGTCGAGCGTGTCAAACGCCCGCTGGATGCGGTCGACGATGATGCCGATGACAAAGACGCCGACCGTGACATCGAGCAGGATGCCCGCCTCGACCAGCAGCGGCGTCGCGTGGATGAGCAGCAGCCCGAACAGGTAGATGCCGTTCTCAAGAATGAGGTAACCACACACCTGCGACAGCGCCTTGTTTCGGCCGATGAGCAGGATGAATCCGGTCAGAATCGACGCGACCGCGCCCGGCACGAGCAACGTCCCGGCGTGCTCCGGTCGCAGCGGCAGGGATCGCGCCAGCGCGATGGCCGCGATGGTGCCGCCTGCGCCGAGCAGGAGCGAGGGCACGAACCCGATCAGCGGATCGATTTCCCGCTCGATGTGGGCCGCGCGCATCGCCCGGCCCAGCAGCAGCGGGATCACCCAGCCCTTGCCGACCATGGTGGCGATGGCGACGAGGGTGACCCACGGACTGAACTCGTGGGAAAGCAGAAACGGCATCGCCCCCAGCGCCATGCCTTGAAACGACACCGCGCGGATGAGCGAGGAAACCCGTCCGCTGCCGAGGGCGAGCAGGTTTAGACCCATCGCCAGCCCGATGAGAAGATTCAGTCCGGACGTATTCACGCGGTCCCTCCCTTCCAGGCCATGAGCAAGGCGAACAGACAGAGCAGAAACGCCGTCGTCAGCAGCAACGGCACCCGACGGAATGCCAGCCGGGCCAGGAGTGACTCCACGAGCCCGATTCCCACCACGACGGGCAGCACACCCGCGAGCAGCGCCGCACCGGCCAGCCACGGGGGCAGCCCCGCCACCGGCAACACCGCCTGCACCAGCAGTACGGAGAAGAGCAGCAGCTTGACCGACGCCCCGTGCAGAATGGCGGCGAGCGGCGGACCGCTGTGGTCGAGCACCATCACCTCGTGGATCATGGTCAGCTCCAGGTGCGTGTTTGGATCGTCGAATGGCACGCGGCAGTTTTCCGCCAGCAGCACGGTGAAGAGCCCGGCGGCGAGCAGCGCCGAGCCGGTGCCCACCATCGGGGCGAGCATGGCATCGAGCCGCAGGCTGCCCGCTTGGGCGCTGAGTGCGAGCAGCGCGGCGATGATCGAACCCTCGGCCAGCACGGCGAAACTGACTTCGCGCACCACCCCCATGCCCTCGAAGGCCGAGCCCGGCTCCATCGCCGCCCAGGCCGTGGCGAAACGGGCGAGCGCGAGCAGGTAGACGAGGACCAGTGCATCGCCGGGGAATCCCGCGATCGATCCCGCTGGACCGAGGGGCAGCAGGAGCGCGGCCGCGACCACGGCGACCCAGGCCACGGCGGGCCCGAGGATGAAGCCGGGCGAAGCGAGGGGGCTCTTCACCACCTGCTTGCGCCAGAGCCGCGCCAGATCGTAGTAGAGCTGCAGCACCGGCGGTCCGCGCCGGCCCGCGACCCAGGCCTTGATCCGGTTGATCAAGCCTGGCACGAGCGGGGCGACCAAGAGCCAGAAGGCCAGGCGCAGCGGCAGTTCCCAGAGGTGACTCATGACCGGCCTCCGTGGAACAGGACGATCAGGCCGAGCGCGCCGACGCCGATCAGAATGTAGAGAATGTACGACTGCAGCCGCCCGTGCTGGAGACGCCGCACCGCCGTGGAGATCCGCAACACGCCCGCACCGGTCGGGCGCACGAGATCCTCCAGGACCGTTTCCCGTGGATCCTCCCGGGTGAATGCCCGGTCCGGAAATGGACCATGCGGGCGGCGCAGGCTGCGGGCCGGCCGCAGGAACCAGGTGAACCAGCCGCCGATCGTGCCGGAGAACCCGCCCGCCGTGTAGTGCATGCGTCGCGACGGTTGGGCGTAGCCGCAATCCCAGGTCGGTCCCAGCGTCACCCCTTGCGCGCGGGTGCGCCGCCAGAGCACGACGCCCCCGGCGAGCAGCACCGCGGCCAGCAGCAGATGAAAGCGCGCGAGCGTCGCGAGCGGAGGAGCGGAGGCCGTCACGCCCTCGGCCAGCGGCCGCCAGGCGCCGGCGGCGCGCGCGAGCAGTGGGGCGGCCGCAAAGGGCACGAGACCGAGCAGCATGACGAGAACCGCCAGCGCGATGAGCGGACCGCGCATCCAGCCGCCGGGGTCGCGGGCTCCCGCGACCGCCGGGGAACGCGGCGTGCCGAGAAAGACCAGCCCACCTGCCTTGATGAACGTCGCCAGGGCGAGGGCGCCGGCGAGTGCCAGCGCCATGACGGCGGGACCGGCCGCCCAGCCGGCCGGTCCGTGCCCGACCACGGCTTCGAACAGGCCGAGGTAGATCAGCCACTCGCCGGCGAAGCCCGCCAGCGGCGGCAGGCCGGCCATCGAGGCCGCCCCGACCAGAAAGGTCAGCGTGGTCACCGGCATCCCCCGCCAGAGTCCGCCCAGCCGCGTCATTTCCCGGGTGCCGGTGGCGTGCGCGACCGCGCCCGCTCCGAGGAACAAAAGCGCCTTGGCAAACCCGTGATTCCAGGTGTGCAGCAGCGCCCCGGCCAGCGCCAGGCGGCCCCACGCACCGTCGGCGGTCAGCGGGGCGAGCAGGGCCGCGCCGAGGCCGATGAGGATGATGCCGATGTTCTCGACCGAACAGTAGGCGAGCAACCGTTTGAGATCGGTCTGGACCAGGGCGAAGACAATGCCGGCGAAGGTGCCCAGCGCACCCAGACCCAGCACCACCCAGCCCGCACTGGCGGGTACCGGCAGCCAGCCGCTGAAGCGCAGCAGGCCGTAGACACCCATCTTGATGGCGACACCGGAGAGCAGGGCGGAAACATGGCCCGGCGCGTTGGCGTGGGCCGAGGGCAGCCACACGTGCAGCGGAAACAAACCGGCCTTCAGTCCGAAGCCAAAGAGGGCGAGCCAGAACAGCGGAGCCAGCTCGGTCCGGGTCCGCAACGGACCCAGGTCCCAGCTCCCGGTCGCCGAGGCCAGCAGCGCGAAGAAGGCAAACAGCGCGACGGTGCCGGCGTGCGAGGCGGCGAGGTAGAGCCAGCCGGCCTGGCGCACCGCCCATTTCCGACGGTCGAGCACGATGAGGAAATAGGCGCAGACCGTGAAGAGTTCCCAGCCGATGAGAAAGTGGAGCCCGTTCGCATTGACCAGCACGAAGCCGAGGTGGAAGAGCAGGCCGTTCCACCAGAACCGGCCGCGCGCGGGCGCGCCATGGTCGGACGAGTGCGTATGGATCGGATACGCAAACGCGTAGGCGGTGCCGGCCGCCCCGACGCCGGCCAGCAGCACAAGGAAAAGTGCGCTCAGCCCGTCGAGCCGCAGGTGCAGCGGCTGTCCGCCGAGGGTGAAGGCACTGCGCCAGTCCCAATCCGGAGCCAGCCCGGTCCCGACCGCCAGACCGGCTGCGGCGAGAGCGGCGGTGGCGGCGAGTGTCAGCAGCAGCCACGGCCGGGAGGACCAACGCCCGGCGAGTGCGCCGAGACCGAGCGCCACGGTGGCGAAGAGAAGCAGCGCACCGATCATCGGGGGGTGGGGCCCGCGCCGGGTGGGTTCACCGCGAGGGCGGCGAAGATGTGGTCGTCCGGCGCCGCCTGTTCCAGCAGCGCCCGCAGCGGACCGCGGGTGATCAACCGGCTGAGGTGTCCGAGCAGTTCAAGGTGGGCGCGGGGCGACGGCGCGATGAAGAACACCAGACGGACCACCGGGGCGCCGTCCGGCGGCGGTTCCGGCAGGGAGACGGGTTCGTCCATCAGGACGAACGCCACGCTGCCGGAGTCGCGGCCGAGGGCGACGCGGCTGCTCGGATGCGGCAGGGCGAAACCCCCGCCGACCGGAGCCCAGGTGATGCCTCCGGGGGCCCGCAGGCGCTGTGACAGCATCGTGCGCACGGCCGGGGTCGCACCCGGCAGCCGTGCCACCAGCCCGTCGAGCAGTCCCGGCAACGTGGCGCCCGTGACCCCGCGCCAGATGCCGCCGGTGCGAAGCAGCTGGATCAGTCGCGCGGCTTCGGCGGGCACGCTGCCCGCGGCTGCTGTCCCGGCCGGTGAGAGGAAACCCACCTGGGCGCCCAGTCCCCGTTCCGCCGCCCACTGCGCCACCTGCGCACGGTCAAAGAGCAGCCGCCCCTGCTCCGAGGTGTGCGGCAGTCCGTCGTGACGTATCCAGTCCTCGACCCGGCGTTCCGGGACTCCGAGTGATTCGGCGAGTTGGACAAGATTGAGGTACATGACGCGGCGCCGGCAGGGGCGCGGGAAATCCGCTTGGACGGAGGGCGGAAACGGGAATCGGAAAACGGGGCCTGGGCGCGGAAGGTGGCGGGTTGAAGGGTGACGCGGGTGGACGCGGATCAGGACGACGACGGGGGTTCGGGCGGGCGCAGGTCGGCGGTTTTTGGCGCCGGGGTGTCGAGCCGTGTCAGAATAGACTGCGCCCGTTCCAGCGCGCCGGCGAGCTCCTTGCGGGCGGCGTCGATGGCCAGACGTTCGGACGAAAGCGTCTCCCGCGTGTCCGGTCCCTCGTCGACCGGTGGCAGCCCGAGGATCTGGCGGGCGCGGGCGAGCGCGGCGGTGATGTGCGGGCAGACATTTTCCTCGCCCAGGCGGTCGATGAAGCCCGCGTTGATCATGACCGAAAGCGGCTGCGTGTGCGGCGCGCTCAGGATCAGGTGCTTGCCTTTCGAGTGCAGCTTGATGCGCAAGTCCTCCAGCGCCTGCAGGCCGGTGGCGTCCATGGCGAGCACCTTGCGCACCCGCAGGATGAGCACCTCCGGCTCCTGCTTTGCCCGTTTCAACTCGTCGTCGAGTTTGTCGACCATACCGAAAAAGAACGCGCCGAAGACGCGGAAAATGAGCACGCCCTCCGGCACCTGCTTGCCGACCAGGGAATGGTGCGATCCTTCCGTCTCGGTGCTCTCGTCCACTGCCGTGATCTGGGAGGTCTCGGCGATGCGTTTGACCATGAGCAGGGCGGCCAGAACGACGCCGACCTCGACCGCGAGGGTCAGATTGGTCAGGACCGTCAGGGCGAACGTGGCGACAAAGATGGAGGAGTCGCTCAGCGGCCAGCTGGCCAGTCGCGTGAACTGTTTCCACGAAACCATCCGGTAGGCCGCCACCACGAGAATGGCGCTCAGGGTGGCGAGCGGAATGTATTCGAGAAACGGAGCGGCCATGAGCAGGACCGCGAGCAGCAGGGCGGAGTGGACCAGGCCGGAGACCGGCGTGCGGGCGCCGGCCCGCACATTCAAGACCGAGCGGGCCACGGCTCCGGTCACCGGGATGCAGCCGAAAAGCGGACCGACCAGATTGGCTAGCCCCTGGCCGATCAGCTCCTGGTTGGAGTCGTGCCGGTCGTCGATCAGGCCGTCGGTGACCACGGCGCAGAGCAACGCCTGCATCGCCACCAGCAGGGCGATGGTGAACGCCGGCTGGATCAGCTCGCGCAGCAGACCGGAGTCGATTTCGGGGAAGACCAGCGCGGGCAGGGTGCGGGTGAACCCGCCGAATTCCGAGCCCAGGGTCGCAATGCCCCACTGACCGTGCAGGTCGAAGACCGGCACGGCGATCATTGCAACGACCAGCCCCACCATCGCGCCCGGGACGAACCGCGAGAGCCGTTTCGGCCAGAGACCGATCAGCGCGACGGACGCCAGCGCCAGCACCACGGTCGGGCTGTGCACGGCCCCCAGATGCTGGAACAGCACCCGCACCTTGCCGAGGAAGTCGATGGGCATCGCATCGACCTGCAGCCCCAGGAACGGCTTGATCTGCGAGCTGAGGATGAGCACCGCGATGCCCTTGGTGAAGGCGCGCGAGACCGGATACGGAATGAAGCGGATGATGGAACCCAGTTTCGCCGCGCCCATCAGGCAGAGCATCGCCCCCGCCATGATCGTGCAGAGCAGCAGCGCGGGCAGGCCGTGGGTGTGGATGATGCCCGCGGTGATGATGACAAACGCACCCGTCGGGCCGGCGATCTGCACCCGGGAGCCGCCGAAGGCCGCGACCAAGGCGCCGCCGATGATCGAGGCGTACAGGCCCTGCTCCGGCTTCACCCCCGAGGCGATGGCAAACGCGAGCGACAGCGGGAAGGCCAGCGTCATCACATTCACCCCGGCCAGCACCTCTCGCCCCAGCTGAGCCCGGGTCATCCCGGGCAGCGTATCGAGCAGTTTAGGACGAAACGGGATGGAGAACGTCATGGGGAGGCTCCCTTCACCGGTGTCTCCGCTTCGAGTGGAGTCGCGGACCAGAGAAACACCCCGCACGACGGACACACCCCAAAACACCCCGGAGCCGACACCTCGCGCCGAAGCGCGACCGGCAGCGGCTGCCGGCACGCCCCGCAGCTCAGTGCCTCCACCGCGGCGACACTCGCCAGCCCACGCGCCGCCAGGTGATCATGGTGCGCGAGGATCGATTGCGGCAACCGCGCCCGCAGGCCGTCGATTTGTGACTGCAGCAGGCCACGCTCGGAGCTCCCTGCCGGGACCCGGCGGGTTTCCTCCAGCAACCAATTGAGCGAACGCAATTGGCTCAGCACTTCGGCAGCGTACATGGCGATAGGTCCCTTGCATAGCGAGTGCCAGAAGCGCGGAATGGGTGGGAGTTGTTGGTTGAGAGTGAGTTGAGCGATTCGGAGTGTGACTTCGGTCAGTGGAGTGCAATTTATGGAAGAGCAGATGTGCAAAAATTGCTCTCGCGGGACTAAGAATTGCACTCCAAACCAAATGACGTGACGAAACCTGTCGAAACACTCCGCTCCACAGGAACGGTGGGCCCCGTCGCGGCCTCAACGAGGACGCCTGCAACCGAGAAACGGACGTTTTGTTGGAGTGAACCCTTCGGCGTTCATCCAATGCCGACTGGTTGTAGGGCTGGCCCTCGCGGCCACGCCTTGCTTGGGAAGCGAGTGGCTGGCGCGCAATCCAAGGCATGCCCGCGAGGGGCAGCCCTACATGGGGAGACAGGGGAGTCGAACCAAGGACCACCGCTTTGGGTTAAGCTAGCGCCGCGGGGTCGCCGACACTGCGGGGATCGTGCGGACAAGCGCACCGCTATGAACACCCCACGCGCTCCCCGGGGGCCCCGGCCATGAATCCGGCCAAGATCACCTTGGTCGTGCTCGACCGGCACGCGCCCGACCTGGCGGCGCTGGCGGAGGCGGTGCGGCAGGGCGGCTATCGGGTGCTGGTGGCGACCACGGCCGCTCAGGTGGAGCGGCTGGTGGCATCGGATCCGGTCAACCTCGTCGTGAAAGGCTTTGAAGCGGGCAAGGTCAACGCCCTCGCCCTGATGCGGCGGGTGCGGGCGATTTCTCGAGACACGGAGTTCATCCTCTGCGGCCGCGGGGGCAGCATTTCGGACGCGGTGGAGGCGATCCATCAAGGCGCGTGCGACTACCTGGCGAAACCCGTGGCCACCCCGGCGTTGCTCGAAGCCGTGCGCCGGGCCCTGGATCGGCAGGCCTTGGTGGCGGAAGATCCGAAGTTGCGGCTGAGCCTGCGGCGGCGGAGTGAACCGGATGTCTTTGTCGGCACGAGCGAGCGCATGCGGGCGATCGCCGCGACCCTGGCCGAGGTGTCGTCGACGCAGGTGCCGGTGCTCGTCACCGGGGAGAGCGGTACGGGCAAGGAGCTGATTGCACGCGCCCTGCATGATCGCAGTGCGCGCAGCGAGGGCCCGTTCATCGCCATCAACTGCGCCGGCCTGCCCGACGCCCTGATCGAAACCGAGTTGTTTGGTCACGTACGGGGAGCCTTCACCGGGGCGATCCGCGACCGGTCGGGAGCCTTCAAACTGGCGGACGGGGGCACGCTCTTTCTCGACGAAATCGGCGACCTCGCCGCGAAGGGACAGGGCGATTTGCTCCGCGTGCTCGACGACGGCGTGTACCGTCCCGTCGGCAGCTCCAAGGCGGAGCGCGCCAATGTGCGCATCGTGGCCGCAACGAATCGCGACCTGACCGCCTGGGCGAACGAGGGACGCTTCCGTTCGGACCTGCTTTATCGGTTGAACATTGTGGAACTGCGACTGCCGCCCCTGCGGGAGCGACAGGAGGACATTCCCGCGTTGGTGGAGTCCTTCAACCTGCACTTCAGCGCCCGGCACCAGCGCAACCCCAAGGTGTTTTCGCCGGAGTTCATGGACCGCCTCGCCCGGCACCCCTGGCCCGGCAACATTAGGCAGCTGCGCAACTTGATCGAGCGCCTCATTGTGACCGTGCGTGAGAGCCGGATCGGCGCCGACAGCGCCCCGCCGGTGGGCCTCGGCCGGCCATCGTCGATGTCCCACGCGGCGTTCCCGGCGCCCGCCACGTCCGCCCCGGTAGGAGCCGCCCCGCCCGACGCCAGCGCGCCCGCGTCGCCTCCGCCGGCCGGTGAGGTGCTGATGGACGTGCGGGCCGGCATGACGCTGCAACAGATTGAAGCGGCAGCGATCCGCGCCGTGCTGGCGCGGGTGACCCCCCGCCGCGACGAAGCCGCCCGGCTCCTCGGCATCAGCCGCCGGACCCTCCATTACAAGCTCCGCCGCCTAGCGGTAGGCGGCCTCGCCGAGGCCGCGACGGGCCCAGCGGTCCCGCCTCCTGCCCCCGCTCCGTGAGGGCGATGCCGATCCCCGCGGGGTCGGCGACCCATCGGCGTTAACTTTGAGAAACAACGCGGCAGAGACCACTATGGTGAGCGTTGGTTTGATGGAGGGCGTCGCTCCGTCGACGCCGGTTGCGCGTTGCGTTCACCAAGAACGTACGTACGCAGGGTTGCGGGGTTCGTCCCCCGGCGTCGACGGAGCGACGCCCTCCACCCGAGCCAATTCGACGTATCTTCAGTTGAACTGAGGACTCCACCTGCTGCTCAAGTTAACGCCTATGGGTCGGCGACCCCACCTCCAACAGAATCCGACCCTCCGTTGTAGGTGGCCTCGCTGAGGCCGCGTGGCGGTAGGGAGCGCAGGCCCGCGCTGAACGTTGAGCCGCCGGGCTGGGGGCCCGCGACGGCTTTACCTCCGCTCCGCGCTTGCGCCGGGGCGGGACTCGGCAATGGTTCCCCGACTCCCACATGGCCTTGAACCGTCCCCCCTTCCGTTCCCCCACGGCTTTCGCGTCCCTTGTCGCGATGCTCGTTTGCACGTCGTCCGTGGTATCAGCCCAAGCCGTACGCACGGGCCGCATCGCCACGGTCTATGCCGAAAACTGCGCGAGCTGCCATGGCGACAAAATGCAGGGCGCGCAGGCGCCCTCCATGCTGGACGACATCTGGATCAACGGGGGCGATGACGAGAGCCTGGCCCGCAGCATCCGCAATGGATTTCCGGACAAGGGCATGCCGGCCTGGGGCGAGAAAATCGCGGAGAAGGAAATCCGCGCCATGGTCATCTACATGCGCGAGCAGCGCGCGTTGTTTCAGAATGGTCAGCTCGAGTTCACCAAACCCGCCGATTCTGTCGCGGCCAAGAGCTTCCTGCATGATTACCAGGTGAATACCTGGGTGGGTGGCCTCAACGAACCCTGGGGGCTCTGCTTCCTGCCCGATGGCCGCGCGCTGGTGACCGAAAAGAAGGGCAAGCTCTTCGTGATCGAGAAGGGCAAGCTCCAGTCCGAGCCCGTGCGGGGTCTGCCGGACATCGACACCGGGGGCCAGGCCGGCCTCTTCGATGTGGTGCCCCATCCGCGCTACGCCAAGAACGGCTGGCTCTACCTCGCCTTCAGCGACCTGAAGAAGAACGCCGAGGGCGCGAGCGTGAGCATGACGCGCATCATCCGGGGCAAACTCGTTGGCGGTGCGCTGGTCGAGCAGCAAACGATTTTCCAAGCTCCGCTGGAACTCTACCGTCCCGCGGGCGGCGTGCACTTCGGCGGTCGCATGGTGTTCGACCGGTCTGGCCATCTCTTTTTCACGATCGGCGAACGCGGCCAGCAGGCCCACGCCCAGGACCTCGGCCGCCCGAACGGCAAGGTGCATCGCCTGCATGACGACGGCCGGGTGCCGAAGGACAATCCCTTCGTCAAGGACCCCAAGGCCATGCCCTCAATCTGGAGTTACGGTCACCGCAATCCGCAGGGTCTGGCGTTGCATCCGGTGACGGGCGATTTGTTCGACGTCGAGCATGGTCCGCGCGGCGGGGATGAGCTCAACTGGGTGCAGAAGAGCCGCAACTACGGCTGGCCGGTGATCAGCTACGGCATGAATTACGACGGCTCGACCCTGACCGAGCTCACCGCCAAGGAAGGCATGGAGCAGCCCATCGTGTACTGGGTGCCCTCACTCGCCGTCTGCGGGATGAACTTCTACACCGGCAGCGAGTTTCCGAAGTGGAAGAATCACCTCTTCCTCGCCACGCTGGCGGCGCAGGAATTGCGTCGCCTGGAGGTCGTCAATGGCAAGGTGGTGTACCAGGAAATCCTCTTCAAGAACCTCGGCCGTATCCGTCACGTCATCGGCGGACCCGACGGCGCCCTGTACGTGCTCCTCCCCAACCGCATCGCTCGTCTCTCAGCCGCGTCGACCCAAGTGACGTCGGCACGCTAACGGGACAGAGTCGCGCAAGCGAAGCCGGGTCCGGGCAGGGGGTTCACGCGCAGGCGCGGAGGCGCGAAGGGACGGAGGGTGTGGTTCCGAAATCTGAAACCACGATCGCCCCTGCGATCGACGCCGCGGCTTAGCGTGAGACCAACCCGGATTTGTTTGCGTGCTCGGGACCGTCCTCAGTGCGACTCGAGGTGGCTCGTCAGCGTATGCCACTCGAGGACCTCCTGCAGCAGGGCGTGCTCCGTGCGGCCGACGATCTTTTCCAGGCTGTTCCACGTCTGACTCACGCCAATCTGGATCCGGGCGCGCTCGAGTACGTGACGCATCTCGCGGTAGCGGGCGACGCGACGATGCAGGTCGTTGATCGAGATGAAGGACATGAACGCCGCCGCGACTACTGGCAGGGAGATCGGCAGAAAATAATAGATCCACTTTTCGCCCACCGGCGGAAACCAGGCCAGGTGCCAGGTGTGATCGATCGCGTAGGCCGCCGTGCAGACAATCGCCAGCAGGGTGGAGGCGGCAAAACCGAAGCGCAGGCGCGCCAGCTGGGGCAGGGCCTGGGCGAGGCGACGCTGGTAGTAGCCCAGCTGGTCCTCGATCCGGTCGGCGAGGTACTTTTCCTTGAACACCGCCATCGAGACCGGACGCGCATTGGCCGCCCGGCGATGCAGGGTCTGCAGGCTCCGGGCCAGCTGGCGGATCTCGGGCAGTTCCAGGTTTTCAAACAACGTGGCCGCGCGGGGCAGACCCCACGTGGCAAGGGAGGAGCGCCCGAGTTCCGCGGCGAGCCGGCACCGGACCCAGTTGTGCTGGGCGCGGTAGTGACGAATCGCGAGGGCGACGAGCAGAGCGCCGACCACGCAGATCAGCTTGATCCAGGGGAGCACTGCGACGTGCAGGCTGAACGCCAGCGCGGCAGCGGCGACCAGGGTGGCGGCGACGTGAAGCAGCACGGTTGACCCGATCAGCCGTCGGAAGTGCGGAGCGCTTTGCGTGGCCGCGTGGTCGGCGGCCTTTTGGAACTGGAAAACAACGTCCGGGGCCGAAAACGGATTGGCCGCCGAGTAGGCCGTGGCCGGGGCGGGCGGCAGTGCGTTAAGAAAATCGAGCTCATGATCGCGCCGCGTGAAGCCCTCGAATTGCTCCCGTCGCCGCGCTCCCGTGGTGGCGTCGATGATCAGCAGCGGCTTCTTCAGGTCGCGGGCGTAGGCGATGACGTCCGCCGTGCCTCCCTTGCCCCGCGCCGGTTCGCCATCCCAGACGGCCAGCAGCACATCGCAGGCGTGCACCGTCTCCATGCCGGCATCGAGGTAGGCGTCTTCGCGTTCCCCGTTTTCCGCGATGACCCGCACCTGCTCCGCCTTCGGCAGCAGCGCTTCCACCGTCTGCCACTCCGTTTCCGAAAAATCTTTGCGAAACTCCGCCGCCGGCAGCGGCAGCACGCAATGCCAGGCCAGGTTCAGGCCGAGCGCCTGCTCGGTGAACAACAGATCTGCGCCCGCAGCGATGGAGGAAAGGGCGATCCACTCCCCCGTCCCTTCCGACTTGAGTTCACGCAGTGCGGCATTGACCGCCGCCGCGATGACCGGCGGGTTCGCCAGATTCCGGTGGCCGGTGAACCCGACAACGTGGAACAACGGCAAAGGGTGGGAAGAGCTCATGCGGCGGGCGCGAATTGCACCCGGCGCCGCGAATGCCGTCAACGGCGAAGCCGGGAACAGGCACGGACTTAAGCGCAAAGGCGCAAAGGCGCGAAGGTCGGACGCGAAGGAGAGGGGAAGAGATTGGGGGTGGGGCGGGTCTTGGAACGAAGTTCATGCTCCTTTCGGCTCGCCAACTCCGTGCGGAGCGGTCTCTTAGGGGCTGTCCAACCTCCGTCTCGTCCTGAACCGTTTCCGGCGCATTCAGGCGGAGGTTCGGCTTCCCATGCTGTCGGTGCCTCTCAAACGCTTCGGTCGGTCGGCAGGGCTTTGCCGTCGCCCGAGTGAGTCGTGGGTGGCGGTCGACGGGCCTTCGCCATGATTCAGCCTGATGCTGCACCCGGGGGCGGGCCGGTGGCCACGCTGCTCGACGATGATGCGTGGGACGACCTCCTCAACTACATCGAGGAGAAGCGGGTCATTCCCATTGTCGGTCCCGAGCTGCTGCGTGTCGAGGTCGAGGGCGGCTCCCGGTTGCTCTACGAGTGGCTGGCGGAAAAGCTCGCGGCCCGGCTGGCGGTCGATGTGCGGTCGTTGCCGCAGCCCTACACGCTCAATGACGTGGTCTGCTGGTTCCTCGCCTCCCGCGGCCGGCGCGAGGAAGCGTACACCCGGCTCCGCACGATCCTGCGGGAAACGACCTTTGCGGTGCCGCGGGCGCTGCGACAGCTGGCGCAGATCTCGGATTTCGACCTGTTCATCACCACGACATTCGATCCGCTGCTCGAGCAGGCGATCAATGCGGAGCGTTTCGCCGGCGCCGCCTCGACCGAGGTCATCGCCTATTCCCCGAATCGCGTGGCCGATCTCACCGTCGAACGGGAACAACAGGTCCGGCCCGTGGTGTACCACCTGCTGGGCCGGCTGTCGGCCTCGCCCACCTATGTCATTTCCGACGAGGACACGCTGGAGTTCGTGTGCGCGCTCCAGAGCGAGCACCTTACGCCGGAGAAGCTGTTCCACGAGCTGGAGCACAACCACCTCCTGCTCATCGGCAGCAATTTCTCGAACTGGCTCGCCCGGCTCTTCCTGCGCATGGCGAAACGCCGCCGGCTGTCCGACCCGCGCGATGTCGGGGAAATCGTGGCCGACAGCCAGTCGCTGCAGGATCAGCGGCTGATGGCCTTTCTGCAGCAGGTCAGTGTGCGCACCCGGGTCTATTCCGGCGCGGAGAAGTTCGTCGAGGAGCTGCATACCCGATGGATGCGCCGCCGCGGACGCGACACCCTCGCGCCGGTGGCCGCGCCAGCGGTCCAGCCGTTGCGCTTTCTGCCGCCGGAGCGGGAGATGCCGGAAAACGCGGTGTTCATCAGCTACGCGCGCGAGGACCTGGCGGCGGTGCAGAAACTGAAGGCAGGACTCGACGCCGCCGAGGTCACCACGTGGTTCGACATGGACCGGCTGGAAGGCGGCGACGACTATGACCGCAAGATCCGCCAGAACATCGCCCGCTGCGCCTACTTTGTGCCGGTGATCTCGGCCACGACTCAGCGCCGGCTCGAGGCGTACTTCCGGCGCGAGTGGAGTTATGCCGTCGACCGGGTCCGCAACTTTGCCGAGGGCGCGGTGTTCATCCTGCCGGTCTGCATCGACTCCACCCCGGAATCCGGCGCCCTGGTGCCGGAGCGTTTCACGGCTGTGCACTTCACCCGCCTGCCCGGCGGCGAGGTCACGCCCGACTTTGCCCGGAGAATCAAGGAACTGATCGCGGCCCGTCCGCGCTGACCCTACCGTGAGCCACCGCCCGCCCGCATCCCCCGTGAAGGCCGAACGTTCACCCTCCGTCGATCCGACCAACCCCTGGCTGGGCCTGGCGTCGTTCACGGAGGAGACCCGCGCGTACTTTCACGGTCGCGACGAGGAGGTGGCCGAGCTCGGCCGGCGCGTGCAGCGCAAACTCCTGACCATCCTGTTCGGCCAGTCCGGCCTGGGAAAAACCTCGATCCTGCGCGCGGGGCTCGTGCCCCGGCTGCGGCCCGATGGCTACTGCCCGGTGTACGTGCGCATCGACTACAGTCGCGAGTCGGCCCCACCCTCCGAGCAGATCAAGCAGGCCATCCTGCGCACCACCCGGTCGGCGGGACACTGGACGCAGGCGGGGGTGTCCACCGCGGGGGAAACACTCTGGGAATTCCTGCACCACCGCGATGACGTGCTGAAGGACGCGGACGGCCGCACGCTCGTGCCGCTGCTGATCTTCGACCAGTTCGAGGAGATCTTCACCCTCGCGCAGAGCGATGACTTCGGCCGCCAGCGGGCGGCGCAGTTCATCGAGGACCTCGCCGACCTGGTCGAGAACCGTCCACCGCGGGCCCTCGAGGCCAAACTGGAAAAGGACGAAGCCGACCTTGAGCGGTTTGACTTCACCCGCGCCGACTACCGCCTGCTCATCGCGTTGCGCGAGGACTACCTCGCCCACCTCGAGGGACTGAAGGCGAAGATGCCCTCGGTCACGCAGAACCGCATGCGCCTCGCCCGCATGACGGGCCCCCAGGCGCTCACCGCGGTCACCGGTCCCGGCGGCGCGCTCGTCAGTCCGGAGGTGGCCGCGGCGATCGTCCGGTTCGTGGCCGGCGGCGCGGAGCTGGAACGTGCCGAGGTGGAGCCTTCGCTCCTTAGCCTGATCTGCCGCGAGCTGAACACCGTGCGCCAGGCCGAAGGGCATGCGACGATTTCCGCCGACCTGCTTGCGGGTTCGCGCGAGACAATTTTGACGGAGTTCTACCGTCGCGCCCTTGCCGATCAGCCGGACGGCGTGCGCACCTTCATTGAAGACGAGCTCCTGACCGATTCCGGTTACCGCGAGAGCATCGCCGAGGAACGGGTGAAAAAGGCCTTTGCCGCGGCCGGCGCCAGTGCGGAGGCCCTCGCCGTGTTGGTCGACCGCCGCCTGCTGCGCGTTGAGGATCGCCTCGACCTGCGCCGCGTGGAGCTGACGCACGACGTGCTCTGCGGCGTGGTGCGGGCCAGCCGCGACATCCGCCAGGAGCGCGAGGCCCGGGCGGCCGAGGCGCGTCGCCGCGAGGAAACCGAAGCCCAACTCGCGGGCGCGCGCGCCCAGGAGTCGCTGGCGCGGGCGGCGGCGGTGCGGGCGCGCCTGGTGGCCGGCGTGTGCACCGTGCTGGCGGTCGGCGCGATCGGGGCGGCGGTCTGGGGCTATGTCAATTTGCGCCGGGCCCGCCAGGCCGAGGAGCGGGTCGCGATGGAGCGCGACCGCGCGCAACTTTCGCGGGGCGAGGCGGAGAAGCTGGTCACGTTCCTCCTCGACGATCTTTACACGCAGCTGGAACCGACCGGTCGGATTGAGATTGTCAGCGGCCTGGCTCGGCGGGCCCTCGCCTACTTCGATGCCCTCCCCCCTGAGCTGCGAAATGAGCAGAGCGATCGCTACCGGGCGATCGCGCTCGGCCGGCTGGGCGCGGCGTTGTCGCTGCAGGGCAAAACGCGGGAGGCGGAGGCGCCCCTGCAGGAGGCCGAGGCCCTGTTCACAAAACTCTCGGCTTCGGGAACGACGACGCCGGAGGTGATTCTCGGATTGGCCGCCGTGATTCGCCAGCAGAGTCGCAACGCCTACAGCCAGAACCGACCGATTTCTGCCGTGGCACTGGGTAGGCGTGGACTTGCTTTGATCGATCCTCCCGCGAAGGGGCCCGGTGCCCCACTGAGTTTCAAGATGGAGCTGGGGCGCCAGTTGATGAACCTCGGCTTCGTGCTCATGCGCGACCGCAGTTTTTCCGAAGCGCTGGAGGTCCTTGAGCGTGGGCGCCTCTGTTTTCGGGAACTGATGGAAAGCGACGACTCGCGGCAGCGGGCCCGGGTATTGCACGGTGAAAACGTCGCCTGGCTGACGGAGACGCTGCGCAGTCTCGGTCGTGATGCCGAAACCAAGCAGCTGCTTGCCGAGGCCATCCTGATCGCGGACGAGGCGGTCACGGCCGAGGCGGGCAATCTCGGCGCCCTGCGCTCGCGCGCGCTGCTCAAAAGCCGGCTCGGCCAGATTGCGCTGGATGGGCACGACGCCGTCGCGGCGGAGAAGAGTGCCCGTGAAACCGCTGCGGACTGGGTCGAGTACCTCCGGTTTGACCCGACCAACGACGCGGCCCGGAACAATCGCCGGGTCGCTCTGGGCATGACGGCGCGGGCGATGGCGAGCCAGGGTCGCTTGCGGGAGGCCATCGCCCAGTCGCGCGAAAACGTCAGGTCCGCGATTTCAGAGGGCGGTTCCCCCAGCACGCTGCGCGGCACGGCTTTCGAGGTGAGCCAGGTCGACAATCTGGAGGCCGAGCTGGAGGTAGGTCGTGACACCGACATTGACTCCGCTCTGGCCGCCGGCCGACGTCTGCGGGCCCTGGCCAGCGCGCAGGTGGATCCGGAAAGCTACTTCCGCCTCGTGCTGCCTGCCTGGGATGACGGCGTGAAATCACAATACCTCCTCGGCGCCGGCCGCGTAGCCGAGGCTCTGGAACTAGCGGTTTCGGTCCGAAACCGACTGGATAACCTGAAGCCGGTATCCGGTGCCGAGACGCAGGGGCAGGACTGGTTGCTGGACAACTGCAACCGGGTCATGGTATCCAGTCTTCTTATTCTCCAGCGCTGGAGCGAAGCGGTGGCTCCCGCGCGTGAACTCGTGCGGGGTCGGCCCAGGCCCGGTGCCCAGTCGCGGGACGCGCTCTACGATCTCGCCAACGATCGCGCACTGGCCGGCGTGGCGTTGGCACGAGCCGGCGTGTTCGACGAAGCGAAGGTGTTGATCGCCCAGGCCTACGAGACGATCGACGCACAGCGCAGGGGCGGGGCGAACGATTCGTTTTCTCGCTACGACTATTCCCTGGTGGTCTTCGGCCAAGGTCTGATCGAGACGAACCCGGTCGAACAACGCCGCCTCTTCACCGCCGCGCTCGCGGACCTCACCTCCATGCCGGCCGAGCCCCAAAAGCTTCGTTCCGTGCGCGAGCTGCGCAAAGCCGTCGAGCAGGAACTGGCCAGGCTGGGCGGCGCCGACTGAGGACGGTGCCCCTGGCCGGGCGTCGTTCTCGGAATTCGTCGCTGTAGGCGGCCTCGTTGAGGCTGCGACGGGACCCGCGGTCCCGCCTCTTTTCATCCGTTCAGTTCTAGCGATGCCGATCTCCGCGGGGTCGACGACCCCACCTCCAACGGAAGGTTTGTGCCTCTGTTGGAGGTGGCCTCGCTGAGGCCGCGCTGCGCGTCCAGCCTACGACGCACACGCGCCGCTCGCGGCGCCGACTGCGCTCAGAGTTCGCGCAGGGCGGAGGCGATGGGCTGGCGGGCGGCGCGGATCGCGGGCAGGAGGCCGCCGATCAGGCCGATGAGGGAGGCGAGCACGATGCCCTGGACGAGCAGCGGCGGTGTGACCGCAAAGGCAAAAGTCACCTGGCTGAAACTCTGCCAGTTCATGGTCGCAGCCTGGAAGTTGTTGAAAGCGGCGTAGGCCAGCGCCCCGCCGAGGGCCCCGCCGAGGAGGGCGATGACGAGCGACTCCACCATCAGGGCGATGACAATGGCCCCGCGGCCGAAACCGAGCGCACGCAGGGTGGCGATCTCGCGCGTCCGGGTCGCGACCGCACTGTACATGGTGTTCAGAGCGCCAAAGACGGCGCCGATCGCCATGAGGCTGGCGATGAGCACCCCGAGGGTCGTGATGAGTCGCGTCAGCGTCTCCGATTGCTCGGCATAGTAGTCCGATTGCCGCAGGACCTTCACACTCAGCTGCGGGTTCGTCGTGAGCGCGTCCTTGAACGTTTGAAAGGCTTCAGCCGATGTAAGTCGGGTGTACACGGACTGGAACGACTGACCCCGGTTGTAGGCGCCCTGCAACACGGCCGCATCGGTCCACACCTCCGACTCGGCCACGCCGCCATTCGCAGTAAAAATGCCGACCACCGGCCAGGAAGCGCGTCCCACCTTGATCTGCGAGCCCACCTCCAGCCCGGCGAACTCGCGGGCGGCGCCCGCCCCGACGATGACCTCCGTGCGCCCCCATTCGAACATGCGACCTGAGACCAAGGTAAGCTGGTCGCGCACCGCAGTGGCCGCAGGTTCCACGCCGCGCAAGGGCACATTGGCGTCGGTGCCGGTCGAGCGCTTCGGCAGATTGATGATCACAAACAGCTCCGCCGAGGAGAGCGGACCTTTCGGCCCGCGGGCCACTCCCGGGGCGTCGGCGATCAGTCGCACCTGATCGCGCCCGAATCCGCTCACCATCTCGGTGTCGGCTCCGCTGCGCAGCACAATGGCTGAGTCCGGGGCGGCGGACGCCGTCATCGCCCGCCGGAATCCGGCGGCGATCGAAAGCACGCCGACCAGCACCACCACCACCCCGGCAATGCCGATGACGGTGGCGGCGACTGCGCCGCGTCGCTGCGGGATGCTCAACAGGCCGAATTTCACGATGGATCCGATCTGCGAGAGCCAGTTCATCAGGGTGTTCATGGTCTTGCGGGTCGCCGGGGTCTCTCCTCACAACCTCCGCAGGGCGTCGGCCACGCGCAGGCGCATCGCCTGCAGTGCGGGTAACAGACCGGTCACTACGCCCAGAACCACGCACAGCCCGACGCCAAGCAGCAGGTCGGCGGTGCGGAAATTGAAGAGGGGCAGCAGCCCGCCGGTGGGGTCGCCGTTGACGGTGAGCAGCCAGGCGAGGGCGAGTCCGAGTCCACCGCCGAGCCCGGCGAGGGTGCAGGATTCGGCGAGCACGAGTCCCAGCACTTGGGCGGGGGTGAAACCGATGGCCTTGAGCACGCCGAGTTCGCCGATGCGTTCGCGCACGGCCTGGGACATGGTGCTGCCGGTCACGAGGAGGATGGTGAAAAACACCGCTCCGAGGATGCCGGCGACAATGAGGGTGATGTTGCCAATCTGCCGCGCCCAGGCCTGGGCGAACGCCCCCTCGGGCTCCGTCTTGGTTTCGGCCGGCGAGTTTTCAAATTCCTGGTCGACGAGCCGGGCGATCTCCGCGGCCCGGGAGGGGTCCTTGACGCGGATCGTGTACCACCCGACCAGACCCCGGCCCCGACCCTCCTCGCGCATCTCGTCGAAATAGTCGTAGCGGAAAAACATCGGCGTGGTGTCGGTCCCCTTGTCGCGACCCTCGTAGATGCCCACGAGGTCGAATTCCCACGTGCGCTGTCCCCAGATGGGCGAGCGGATCGGAATGCGATCGCCGACCTTCCACTGAAAACGCTCCGCGGTGGTCCGACCGACGATCGCCCCGGTGCGGGTCTTGAGCCAGGCGTCGCGCTGGGCCGGCGGCAGCACGATCTCCGGATGCATGGCGAGGAAGGGTTCCGGCTGCACCGGGTTCTGCATGAAGAAGTTCTTGGGATCCTGATACACGCCGCCGAACCAGGTCTGGTGCACGACCAGATCCACGCCGGGGATGCGTTCCATGCGCGCCTGGTAGCTCTCCGGCAGCAACTGGATGATGGAGACCTTGTGTCGCACCACGAGCCGGTCGGCCCCGGCGAGTTCGACTCCGCCGACCAGGGCCTGGCGGATGGAACAGAGCAGTCCGAACAGGACGAAGGCGACGAGGATGGAGAGCAGCGTCAGGAGCGTGCGCAGCTTCTTGCGCTTCAGATTTCCCCAGACCAGATGGGCGTATTTCATGACACGGGCTCGTTCGACAGACGACCCTTGTTGAGATAGACCGTGCGGGACGCCCGCGCGGAGGCGTGCGGATCATGGGTGACCATGATGATGGTCTTGCCGTGCTCGCGGTTGAGCGCCTGGAGCAGGTTGAGGATCTCGTCCCCGGCCTTGCGGTCGAGGTCGCCCGTCGGTTCATCGCAGAGCAGGAGCGTGGGATCGGTGACAATGCCCCGGGCGATGCCGACGCGCTGCTGTTCGCCGCCCGAAAGGGTGCGCGGGTAGTGCTTTGCGCGGTGCGAGAGACCCACCATGGCCAGGGCAGTCGCCACGTGTTTCTGCCGTTCCGCCTTGCCCAGATGGGTGAGCAGCAACGGCAGCTCCACATTCCGCTCGGCGGTCAGAACCGGCATGAGATTGTAGAGCTGGAAGACGAATCCGATGTGGCGCGCCCGCCAATCCGCGAGGCGCCGATCGGAAAGGGTGTCGATGCGTTCGCCTGCGACCGTGACGCTGCCCTGGGTGGGACGGTCGAGCCCGCCGATCAGATTGAGCAGGGTGCTCTTGCCGGAGCCGGACGGGCCCATCAGGGCGAGGAACTCGCCGGGCGGCACGACCAGGTCCAGACGAGCCAGCACATGGACGTCCTCGGAGGCTCGCCGGAACGTCTTCTCCACGCCTTCAATGCGAACCAAGGCGCTGTCCTGGGGTTGGGTTTCGTTCGTGGTGCTCATGGAGTGCTTCGTGCAACGACCGCGCCGTCGACCAGGTCGGCCGGTGGGTTGACCGCCACCGTTTCCCCGGCGGACAGGCCGGCGCTGATGACAACTTCGTTTTCCCGGGTTTCGGAGACGGTCACGGCGCGACGCTCGGCGCGCCCGTTGCTAATCACAAAGACGATATCGCGCCCGTCCACCCGGCGCACCGCCCGGGAGGACACCGACACGCCGCGGGCGGTCGGAGGACCCGCGGACGGTCCCGCGACCTCGCGGAAGGCTACTTTTACACCCATTTGCGGCAGAATCCGCGGGTCCAGCTGATTGAATCCGACGCGCACCCGGACCGTGGACTTCTGGCGGTCGGCGGTGGGAATGATCGCGATCACCTTGCAAGGCATTTTCCACTCGCTGTAGGCGTCGAGGGCCGCCTCGACGGGTTGGCCCGGCTTGACCCGGTTGATGTAGCTCTCGTTCACATCGATTTCGATCTCGAGCGATTCCATGTCGACAATCGTGCAGATCCCCGTGCGGGTAAAGCCGCCGGAGGACATGGGAGAGATCATCTCGCCCGGCTGGGCGTTCTTGGAGGTCACGATCCCGGCGAAGGGCGCCTGGATCACCGTGTCGGCGAGCTGCTGCTCCCAGATGGCGACATTGCGTTCGGCCACCACGCGCTCGCTTTGCTGCTGGGCAAGACGGGCTTTCCAGGCGAGCAGGGAGGCTTCGGCGCGATCGAAATCGGACTGCGGCGACACCTTGGCCGTGAGCAGATTGGACTGACGTTGCATATCCAGTTCGGCCTCCCGGATCCGGACGCGGCTCTCCTCCTGGGCGCTCACCGCGGCTTCCACCTGGGCGCGGGCGAGGAGCAGGTTGGCCCGGACATTGGTGTCGTCGAGGCGGGCGATGACCTGTCCCGCGATGACCGCCTGACCTTCTTCAATCAGAACCTCCGTGACCCGGCCCGTGATCTTGGACGAAAGCGTCGCCTCCCGCCGCGCGGTCACGTAACCCGAGGCGTTGAGCAAGGTGCGATCGCCGGAGCCGGAGACCGCCTCCCGAGCCACGTCCAGCGTCAGGGCGGTGGGGGCCGGACGCCGCAGCCACCAAACGATTGCGGCGATGCCGAGCACCAGCAGCAGAGCGCCGATCAGTCCCCGGCGCCCCCAGGAGGCACGTGCCGCCGGCCGGGCATCACGTGCGATTCGAAGATCGTTCAAACTCGGTTGCGGCGCGCCCATGGCGTCCGGAAGCGTGTCACGGAAAGGAGGGCAGGGTCAACCGTGTTGCGTGGAGTGGGGCGGTGTCCGCTGGAGGTGGGGGTGGGGACTTCGCGGAGCGGCGAATCGCGTGAAGCCGTCGGCGGACGGGGGCAGGACCGGTGGGTCCCGTCGCGGCCTCGGCGAGGCCACCCCCAACGGGCCGCGGACTACAGGCCACCCGCACGGTGCTCCCCTGGAGGGCGCCGCTCCGTCGGCGCCGGTGGCGCGTCGCGGACAGTGTCCGCTGGAGATGGGGTCGCGGACCCCGCGGAGAGGCGAATCGCGTGAAGCCGTCGGCGGACGGAGGCGGGACCGGTGGGTCCCGTCGCGGCCTCGGCGAGGCCACCCCCAACGGGCCGCGGACTACAGGCCACCCGCAGGGTGCTCCCCTGGAGGGCGCCGCTCCGTCGGCGCCGGTGGCGCGTCGCGGACAGTGTCCGATGCAGATGGGGTCGCGGACCCCGCGGACACGGGCGCTTTTCCCGGGCGAACCCTCAGCTGGCCTGGAGCTGGCCGCGTTGGCAGGATTTGAGGCAGGTATCAATCCGGCAGATATGGCCGACCAGCCACTGGGTGAGGAACTGGTGGAGGTCCCGGACGAGTTCGGTCGGCTGTCCCTTGGCGTCGTAGTCCTGGCGCCAGGCGGTGTACTTGGCGATCAGGGCGGCGTGGGCCTTGCAATTGCGTTTGGCGGCGGAGCAGCCGGTCGCCTCCATGATCTGCTCTTCATCGCGGAAGTGATTCACGGTGTAGTTCGCGAGAGAATCGAGCAATGGGGTCACCCGCGCCGCGGGCCACTGGTTGAGCTGGGCGCGTTCGATCTCGTTGATGATATCGATCAGGCCTTGGTGCTGCCGGTCGACCTTTTCGTTGCCGGTGGCCATGGTGTCCGGGTCGTAGCGCAGTCCGGCCGGGGCGAGTTCTTCGGCGTCGACGGATGCCGGACCGGAGCCGGAGGCAGCGGAGGCGCCGGAGGTTGTCCCGCGCGCAGCGGCGGCCTTGCCGGCGGAGAGGCCATGGCCTGACACCAGGCCGCGCATGTCGCGAATCACGGTGCGCTGCGAGGTTTCGCTCTCCCGCAGCACGGCGACCGCTTCGGAGAGTGCTTCGCTGGCGGATTCGTTGTGATGGGCGATTTCCTGGGTCTTGGCCAGCGTGTCGAGCGAGCGATGGGCGACTTCGGATTCCGACTGCGTCGCGGTGACCAGTTCGGCGATCCGGGCCCGCGTCTGCTGGGCGTTCGTCGCCATGCCCTGCAAGGCTTGGGCCACTTCCTTGCCAATGCTGGAACCCTGGCAGGAACGGGTGACGGCGTCATCGATGCGATCGCGGGAATTGCGGGCCGCCTCGGCGCTGCGCTGGGCGAGGGCTCGCACCTCATCGGCGACCACGGCAAAGCCGGCTCCCGAACTGCCGGCCCGGGCCGCCTCGACCGCGGCGTTGAGCGCGAGCAAATTGGTTTGAAATGCGATCTCGTCGATCACGCTGATGATCCGGCCGATTTCCTGGCCCGATTGCTGGATGCCGGCGAGCGAGGATTCGAGACGGTTCATGCTGGCCGCCGATGACTCCGCCGCCTGTTGGGTGGCATCGGCCAGTCGGCGGGCATCCTCCACCAGGGAGAGTCGCTCGCTGTGTTTGGCCACCAGACCATTCAAGGCTTCGCTCACCTCGTCGTGCGCCTGGATCTGCGCGCCCTGGCCATGGGCGAGCGTCTGGGCGGAGGCCATGACGCGATCCGTGGCAACCGTGGCCTGACCGGCGCCCTCCGCGAGCTCCACCGAAAATGATTCCAGTTTTCGACCGAACCAACGACCAAGGATCAGCGTGACGAGGCCGCCGAGCACCACCAGGCCCGCGCCGACGCCGCCGCTCACCAGCAGGAACGAGCGGATGCCCTCGGTCAGGGTGGCCTGGACGTGGCCGATTTCGTCCTCGTAAGCCACCGCTGCGACCACCCAGTCCCACGGAGCATAGTAGGTGTAGCGCAGGATCCGCGGCCGGAGCGCGGCGTCCTTGTTTTCCCGTCCGAGGTGCCTGAGTCCGCCCGTGGCTCCGGGGGCGAGCGTAGGTGCGGTCGCGATCAGCGTCCGGCCCAGATTGATGCCATCCGTGCCGGTCTCGTCCGGCATCAGCTGCCCATCCTGCGTACCGCCCTTCGAAATGACGTACCGGCCGGCGTCCGCGCCCTTGGTGTTAATGGCAAACAAGTGCCCGTGTTCGCCGATTGCGGTTTGCCCGAAGGCGGCCTTCACATTCTCCAGGGCCGTGGCTTCAGGAATCCCCACATAAAGCATGCCGGCCACCTTGCCCGCCGCGTCCCGGAACGGCTGATAGGCGGCGACGTACCACTGATTGACCACGAACGCGCGGCCGACAAAACGCTCCCCCTTCAGCACCGTGGCGAGGACGGGATTCGGTTTTCCATCCGGCATGGCCGTCGGGATGTAGGTTCCGATCGCCCTTCGTCCCTGTGCATTGCGCACGCTTGAAGCCACCCGGAGCATGTCCCCGGACTCGTTCATTCGCTGGAAGATGGTGGCGGTGGCCCCGGGACGGTGCAGGACATCGTCCACAAATGGAACCGGCACGGCGGGGTCGCTCTGGGCGGGCAGGTTTACTCCGCCCACCACGAGGGTGGGAAGGGAGATCCGACTCTTGCCCTGGTTGAACTGGTTGGTGGACTCCCAGTCCGCCACGGCGGAAGCCACGGTGCCGATGCCGCCCGCTCGGGCCACATCCGCGGTCAGACGAGCGAGCAGGCTCCGTGTTTCGAGCTCCAGCTCCGAGCGGAGCGCATCCGCGAGGGCGATGGACTGGCGCAACCGGTCGTCGAGGCTCTCCAGGACAAGATGATTGACCTGCTCCGCGGAACGTGTGGCCAGCCGGCTGCCCTGCAGCCAGAGCACGCCGCAGACGGTCGCCAGGGGCAGGGCAGACAAAGCCACACCTGCGAACACGAGCCGGGTTCGCAACTTCATGGACCTGAATTCGTCACTCCCGCCCGCTGCATGAACCAAAAGGATGGATACGAACGTCAGGTTTTCACCCATGTGCACTGTCAGGCATCGGAGAATGCCTGTCAGGCGATCCGGGGGGCGCTCCGGGTCCTGGAGGTTCAGATCGTCGGTGTTTTCCGGCCGCCGCGCGCCGCCGGGTGTGACGAGGCGGGTTCGTAAAGAAATGCCCAAAGTGTAGGAGTCGCGACCGGCGCGAGACGCGCCGCGGCGCCAATACGCAGAAATCGCGTGGAATTTCCCCCCCCCACGGGTTTTCCCGGCGGCGTTGCAATGTGCACGCCCACATCGTGCAAATTGTGCGGTCGCTCGTCTCGGCCGTTCGTTCGCGTCGCTCCCCGCGGCCCGTGTCGCACCCGCGATTGGCGGAAGGGCGGGCGTGCCCTGGGTGTTTCACCCCACGAAACCGCCGGCTGGACGGACAATCGCTTGTAACAGCAATACTGTAGTTAAAAATCAGACACGATGCGATCGTGGGCTGACGGACCCAGATGTTTCGTTTCGGTTCCCTATTCCTTTGTAAGCAGGAATTCCTCGACACTCGTGTCGTCGCGGATAGCCAAGCACCATGACACGCACGCATTTGTCGAGTCTGAAGAGAAAAATTGTAGTGGTTGGGTTGATATACAGTTTGATGCCGAAGCCGGCCCGGACCGAGGATCTCGTCAGCTACAAGTTCCAGTCGTGGCAGGAGGAGGGCGGGCGCATCCGGGTCGACGCCCACTACGCCCTGCTCGAGAAGGATCTGGGCCTGGAGACCAAGTTGAAGGTCACCGGCCTGGTCGACGCCATTGCGGGGGCGACGCCCAACGGACAGCCGGCCGAGGAGGGCAGCGACCAGGTGCCGCTCTCCCGGCTGACCGACAAGCGCAAGGCCTGGTCGGCCGACTTCTCCCATCAGCTCAAACGCATCAACGTGGCGCTGGGGTATGCGGTGAGCCGGGAGAGTGACTACATCTCCAAAGGGTGGTCGGTGAACACCCTGACGGACTTCAACGAAAAGAACACCACGCTGCTCCTCGGCTACGCCCGGGTCGATGACGACATCACCGCGAGGTTCCTGCCGGCGCCCCGCATCAAGGTGGGTGACGACGTCGTGCTGGGCTTCACCCAGCTGATCAACTCCCGGATTTCGCTCACGCTCAATGTGACCCGGGGCGTGGCGGACGGCTACCTGTCCGATCCCTACAAGATCATCCAGAAAAACACCGAGATCTTTCCGGGGCTCTTTCTCCCTCTGACCTTCCCCGAAAACCGCCCGGAGCGGCGATCCAAGTGGGTGGCTTTCTCCGGCGCGAATGTGGCGTTCGAAGGAGTGAAGGGCGCGCTCGACGCCAGCTATCGGCTGTATCGCGACGACTGGGGGGTGACCAGTCATGCGCTCGCCCTCGAGTGGTTCCAGCAGGTGGGAAGTCGCTTGCTCGTGCGTCCGGGTCTGCGCTTTTACCGCCAATCGGCGGCCGACTTCTATCACGTGACGCTTGATGGCACGTCGATCGTGCCGGGCGATGACGCGAGCGGAAGCGCACCGTACTACTCGGCGGACTATCGGCTCTCGGACCTCGACACCGTGAATGCCGGCCTGAAGGTCATCTGGACGATCGTGCCGGACCGGCTGGTGGTCGATGCGACCTACGAACGGTACCTGATGCGCGGTCGTGACGGCAAGACTTCGGCCAGCGCGTATCCGGACGCAAACGTCTTCACGCTCGGCGGCCGTTTCTCCTGGTGAATCGCATGCTCTCTTTTCCCATGAACACCTCCCTGAACTCAGCGTCTTTTCCCTGTTCATTCCGGCCCGGTCAGTCCGCACCGAAGCAACGGTGGTGGCGTGCCTGGCCGGCGGCTCTGGTGCTGGGGATGCTGGCGACGGCGCCCGGGGCGAGGGCTCAATTGAAGGTGGGCGACTCCGTGCCGGTGTTAAGCCAGTTTTCGCTGGAGGGCCAGGTACCGGCGGATTTGGCCGGACGGGTCGTCGTCCTCGATTTCTGGGCCTCCTGGTGCGGCCCGTGCAAGGCGTCGTTTCCCACGCTCATGTCACTGCAAACGGAACTCGGCTCCGCCGGATTGACCGTCCTCGGCGTAAGCGTCGATGAGAACAAGGGCGCTTACGAAGGTTTCCTGCGCAAGCATGCGCCGGTGTTTCCGACCGTGCGTGATGCCGTGCACCGGTTGGTCAAGGTGGTGCGCGCACCGAAGATGCCCACCACCTATGTCATCGATCGCCGCGGCGTCGTCCGGCACATCCATGAAGGCTACCATGGAGATGCCTCGGCCAAACTTTTGCGAGACCAGGTGAGCGTCTTGCTCGCCGAAAAGCCCTAGGACCCGAATCAGACCTCCCTTTCCAGACACTGCGCGGGTGCGCAGGGGCGTGCCGTGCCCAAAAACAGCGGTGTGAATCAAGAAACAAGGATATACGAGTTATGAATACATTATCGTCAGACCGGCGGCCGGCAGAGTGGAGCGGATTGGATTCGCGATCAGCGGTGCGCTGGGGACTGCGTGGCTTGGTGCTGCTGGCGGTCGCGATGGCCGGAGTCGGCTGCTCGGCGGTTCATCCATGGGAGCGGGCAACCTTGACGAGTTATGCGATGCGGCCGGACCGGGACCCGTTGGCCGGCGCGATGGGTGAACACATCTTCTTTTCACGCGAGGCCTCGGCGGGCGGACGCGGGGTGGGTGGCAGCGGCTGCGGCTGCAATTGAAGCGTCGTCGTAGACATCACGCGTCATGAACTTTATCTTTCTCTTTCAGCGTCTGCGGTGGGTGTATCTGCCCGCCTCGCTCCTCTCGGTCATCCTGCAGCGCGCACCCTTGGTCCGGCTTCTGGCCACCGCGGAATCCACGCTGGGTGGCGGCGTGAGTGCGTTGCTGCGTTCGGCGTTTACGGTCGCCGCGGTTGGCGGCTATCATGCGCTCGCGGGTGCGACGCAACTTTCGACCAGCCCGGCCACACCGGCGAGTGCGACGGTCGGTCAGTCCTTTTCGCTCGCCTTCGCCCTGACCGGGGCCCCGTCGGCGGCGCGTTCCTACGAGATCAAGGGCACGCTTCCGCCAGGATTGAGCGTGCCTGGCGTGGTGGGCGATCTGCTCAACGCGAGTACGGGGACCATCACCGGCACTCCGACCACCGCGGGTTCGTACTCGCTCTCCATTCGAGCGTGGAGCAGTACCAACAAACGAGGGGATGGAGGCACTCCTACGTTCACCGTGCAGATCAATGTGCAGGGTGGGGCGGTGGCTCCGCCTACCTTCTCCGCGCATCCGGCGAGCGCGTCGGTCAATGTGGGGGCGAATGTCAATTTCACCGCTGCAGCGACCGGTGGCACCATTACCTATCAGTGGAGGAAGGATGGCGCCGCGCTCGCGGGCGCAACCGCGGCGACCCTTGGCCTGACGAATGTCAGCGTCGCTTCCGCGGGTTCCTATGATGTCGTCGCCACCAACGCCGGTGGTTCGACGACCAGCAACGCTGCCACCCTCACGGTGACCCAGCCAGCCATCGCCCCGAGCATCACCACCCAGCCGGTGAACGCGACGGCGACGGTGGGAGGAACCGTCAGTTTCTCGGCCGCCGCCAGTGGCACTGCACCGATCACCTACCAGTGGACGAAGGACGGCGCCGCCGTGCCCGGAGCGACCGCAGCGACGTTGACGCTAAACGCGGTCACCCTCGCCTCAGCGGGGTCGTACCAGCTGACGGCGACCAATGCCGCCGGTTCGGCGCAAAGTGCGGTGGTCACGCTCACGGTCACGGAACCAGCCGTGGCGCCGAGCATCACCACGCAGCCGGTGAACGCGACAGCGACCGTGGGGGGCACCGTGACCTTCTCGGCCGCCGCGAGCGGAACCGCGCCAATCACCTACCAGTGGACGAAGGATGGCGCCGCAGTGCCCGGAGCGACCGCAGCGACGTTGACGCTGAACGCGGTCACCCTCGCCTCAGCGGGATCGTATCAGCTGACGGCGACCAACGCCGCGGGCTCGGTGCAGAGCGCCGTGGCCACGCTCACGGTCACGGAACCAGCCGTGGCTCCGAGCATCACCACGCAGCCGGTGAACGCGACGGCGACGGTCGGCGGGACCGTGACCTTCTCAGCCGCCGCCAGTGGCACCGCGCCGATCACTTATCAGTGGACGAAGGACGGAGCACCGATTACCGGAGCTACCTCGACGACGCTGACGTTGAACGCGGTCACCCTGGCCTCGGCGGGATCGTATCGGTTGAGCGCAACCAATACCGCGGGCACCGCACAGAGTAATCCGGCGAGCCTGACGGTGAACGAAGCTGTTGTGGCGCCGAGCATCACCACGCAGCCGGTGAACGCGACGGCGATGGTCGGCGGGACCGTGACCTTCTCGGCCGCCGCCAGTGGCACCGCGCCGATCACCTACCAATGGACGAAGGACGGTGCACCCATCGCCGGAGCGACGTCGACGACTCTTACGTTGAACGCCGTCACGCTAGCCTCGGCCGGGTCGTATCGGTTGAGCGCGACCAATGCTGCGGGCACCGCCCAAAGCAATCCCGCCAGTCTGACGGTGACCGAGGCCACCGTGGCGCCGAGCTTCACCACGCAGCCGGCGAACGCGACGGCGACCGTGGGAGGCACCGTGACGTTCGCGGCCGCGGCGAACGGCACCGCGCCGATCAGCTACCAGTGGACGAAGGACGGTGCACCGATCGCCGGAGCGACGTCGTCGACGCTTACCTTGAACGCCATCACGCTCGCTTCGGCCGGATCATATCGGCTGAGCGCGACGAACGCCGCGGGCACCGCCCAGAGCAATCCCGCCAGTCTGACGGTGACCGAAGCCACCGTGGCGCCGAGCATCACCACGCAGCCGGCGAACGCGACGGCGACCGTGGGCGGCACCGTGACGTTCTCAGCCGCCGCGAACGGCACCGCGCCGATCGCCTACCAGTGGACGAAGGACGGTGCACCCATCGCCGGTGCAACGTCGACGACGCTTACCTTGAACGCCGTCACGCTGGCCTCGGCCGGATCGTATCGACTGAGCGCGACGAATGCCGCGGGTACCGCCCAAAGCAATCCTGCGACCTTGACGGTGACCGAAGCGACCGTGGCGCCGAGCTTCACCACGCAGCCGGCAAACGCGACGGCAACCGTGGGCGGCACCGTGGCGTTCTCAGCCGCGGCGAACGGCACCGCGCCGATCACCTACCAGTGGACGAAGGACGGTGCACCGATCGCTGGAGCGACGTCATCGACGCTTACCTTGAACGCTGTCTCCCTAGCTTCGGCCGGATCGTATCGGCTGAGCGCGACGAATGCCGCGGGCACTGCCCAAAGCAATCCCGCCAGTCTGACGGTGACCGAAGCGACCGTGGCGCCGAGCTTCACCACGCAGCCGGCGAACGCGACGGCGACCGTGGGAGGCACCGTGGCGTTCTCAGCCGCGGCGAACGGCACCGCGCCGATCACCTACCAGTGGACGAAGGACGGTGCACCGATCGCCGGAGCGACGTCGTCGACGCTTACCTTGAACGCCGTCACGCTCGCTTCGGCCGGATCATATCGGCTGAGCGCGACGAACGCCGCGGGCACCGCCCAAAGCAATTCCGCTAGTCTGACCGTGACCGAAGCCGTTGTCGCGCCGCAATTCACCTCGCAGCCTGTCAGTGTAACCGTTGCGGTTGGGGGAGCGGCTTCGTTCTCGGCGCTCGTCTCAGGGAGCGGCCCGATTACGTATCAGTGGTTCAAGGACGGTAGTGCTCTTCCCGGTGCCACCTCGTCCACGTTGACCCTCCCTGTCGTTACGGAGGCTTCGGCTGGATCCTACCGATTGGTGGCGACGAATCCGGCCGGATCCGCGCAAAGTAGTGCCGCATCGCTGACGCTTTCCACCGGGCAGGCGGCTCCCTCCGTTTCGGTTGTCCCCATGAGCCAGACCGCACAGCCCAATGACACGGTCACGCTGACCGCCGTCGCCACCGGTACAGGCCCGCTCTCATACCAGTGGACCCGGAATGGCTCCGCGATCCCTGGTGCAACCGGTTCGGTGCTGGTCATGACCGGAGTCGATGAGACGGCTGGAGGGGCCTACCGGGTGATCGTGCACAACGAGCTCGGGTCCATCCACAGTCATGTCGCTCACGTCCAGGTGACCCCCGCGGTGGGTCCGTCCATCCTCGTGCAGCCGCTGGGCCAGTCGGTGGTCCAGGGTGCATCCGTCACCCTGGCCGTCGAAGCGACGGGTTCGGGCTCCTTGACGTATCAGTGGCACAAGGGCGGTCTTGTCCTGCCGGGTGCGAACGCCGCGCAGCTCGCCTTGACGGGGGTGCAACTTTCCGACGCCGGCGACTATACCGTCACGGTGTCGAATTCCTCCGGAAGCGTCGTCAGCGCCGTGGCGACCCTGGCGGTGACCCAGGGTGTGGCCAGCGCGATCACCAACGTTTCTGTCGTCACGAACCTGGCCGCGGAACAACTGCTCGTCGTCGGATTCAACGTCTCGGGTGGCGACAAGTCGTTCCTGTTGCGGGCGGTGGGCCCGGGGTTGGATGCCTTTGGGGTGCCGCAGACGATGCCGGATCCGGAGATCGTCCTCTATCAGGGCGGCACCCGTCTGGATTGGAATGACAACTGGGGTGGCGAGCGATCCATGGTGGAACTCTCCGCGTCGGTGGGCGCCTTTGGCCTCGCACCGAACAGTCTCGACGCCGCGCTGGTGAGTTCGGTGGGCGGCGGTCGCACCGCTCAAATCCACGGACGGATTGGAGGCCGCGTGCTGGTCGAGGTCTATGATGCCGGGCGGGGCATGACCCAGCGTTTGACCAACATCTCGGCCCGCAATCGCGTGGGTTCCGGTGCGGATGTGCTCATCGCCGGCTTCACCATCTCAGGCCGGGCGGCGAAGACCGTCTTGATCCGGGCGATCGGACCATCCCTTGGTCAGTTCGGCGTGCCGGCCGTGCTGGATGATCCCAAACTTGAGGTTTATGCGGGTTCGACCCGACTGGCGGAGAATGACTCGTGGTCGCCGAGCCTCGCGCCCCTCTTTGCCCGGGTGGGAGCCTTTGGCCTGCCCGAGGGCAGCCGGGATGCCGCGACGGTCCTGTCCCTGCCTCCCGGTGGGTACACCGTGCAGGTCAGCGGCGTCGCTGGCGCCGTCGGGGAGGCGCTGATCGAAGTGTTTGAGGTCCAGCCCTGATCTGAATTGCCAGGTGGTGTCTGCTCAGGCGACGCGGGCGGGGTTGGAGCTCCCCGTCCGCGTTCGCCGCTGCATCCCAAGCCCGGCCTAAAGGCAGGCTCGGGGCCCGTAACGGTGGATCAGTGACACTGGGAAATTTCCATTGAACTGCAAATCCTTGACTTGCAGCGCAGTCGCACCAAGTAAGGGGTGAATGCGCGAGCCTGCTGCAGGTCGGGGAAGGGATTTGCTTTTGCGAGGGGTTGGATTGTCGGTGGCCTACGCGCTAGCCGGGATGGCGGGTCTGGTCCTGCCCCGATACTCCGGCCATTTTGCCCTGATATGGATACCCGCGGGTCTTGCCGTGTTTGCGCTCTTCCAATGGGGCGTTCGCTTCTGGCCGGCGATCCTGGCGGGATCCGCGCTGGTCTCGCTGCGGATGGGAACCGAACTGAGCAGCGGCGTCGTCCTGGCGTTGTTCAATACCATCGGACCCGTGCTGACGGTTTGGCTGCTCCGTTCGTGGCGATTTGATCCGGGTTTTGCCCGCGGCCGCGACCTGTTCCTGTTCCTGTCGGCTTCACTGCTGGGTATGTGCGTGATGGCGAGTGGCGGCACCCTGGGCCTCTGGCGGGGGGATGGCCAGCTCCGCGAATTGTTTGAGACGTGGCTGACGTGGTGGCTGAGCGACTGCACCGGCGTCCTGCTCGTCACGCCCTTTCTCCTCAGCCTGCGCCGCCCGGAGCGGGCCGCGATGCGTTCGCGACTCTGGGAGTTTGGCGTCTGGAGCGTGCTCGCGGTGGTTGCGAGCGGCATCATCTTCCTCGATACGCTCGCCCTCGGACGGGGCACCTTGCCACTGGCGTTTCTCGTCCTGCCCCTGGCCGCGTGGGCGGGGATGCGGTTCGGGCTGCTCGGCATGACCTTCGGCGTGCTGCTCATCTGCGGCCTGGCCGTTCTCGGTCTCGCGCTCCGGGTCGGTCCCTTTGTCCAACCGGAACGTTCGCTCGAGCTGCTGAACATCACCCTTTTCCTTTTGTCGGTGATGCTGGTTGGCTGGCTTGTGATGGGTCTGCAACGGGCGCGCGACCGCTCGGAACAGCTGCTGCGGGAGAATCAGGAGAGCATCGAACTCGCCGTCCGGGGGTCGAGCGATGGGTATTGGGACTGGAACGTCGTGACCGACGAGGTGTATCATCCGCAACGTTGGTTGGCGAAACTCGGATACGCACCGGAGGACTGGCCGCGGTTCACCCATGGCGCCGCCTGGTTTGGGCTGTTGCATCCGGAGGACCGGCCCGGGGTCGAGGAAGCGCTCCAGCGCCATTTCCACCAAAAGGCGCCTTATGCGGTCGAGTTGCGCATGCGCACCAAGTCCGGGGCCTACCGTTGGTTTCTCTCCCGAGGAGAGGCGATCCGGAACTCCCTCGGACGGGTGGTGCGCATGGCCGGTTCCCACACCGACATCACCGACCGGCTGGCGGAGCAAGAGCGGTTGCGATTGCTGGAGCTCTGCCTCTCGCGCTCGAACGATGTGGTCATGATCTGCTCCGCCTCCAGCGGCGAAGTCCCGGAACGCATTGTGTATGTCAACGAGGCGTTCGCGCGGGAGACCGGTTATTCGGCGCAGGAGGCGTTGGGGCGCGGGCCGCGTTTCCTTGAGGGACGAGCGACCCCGCTCGATGCCGCGCAGACCCTGGAGACCGCGTTCCGGGAACGCTCGGCGGCGAGGGTTGAGTTGATCCACTATCGCAAAGGAGGCTCGGCGTACTGGGTCGAGGTGGATTTGGTTCCCGTATTGGATACCAAAGGGACGTGCACGCACTTCGTCGCCGTGCAGCGGGAGATCAACGAGCGGAAGCGAGCGGAGAGTGAGCGCGAGGCCCGCGAGGAGCAGGTCAGGGCCGCGCAGCGTTTTGAAACGCTCGGCACGCTGGCGGGCGGGTTTGCCCATCACTTCAACAACCTGCTGACTGGCATCAACGGCTACATTGAGCTCGCCCGGGAGAATCTGCCGGCCGGACACCCGTCGCGGTCCGATCTGGAATCCGCGCTGAGCGGGGGGCAGGCGGCGGCGAACCTGGTCCACCGGGTTCTGGTTTACGCCCGGCGTCTGCCGCAAAGCAAACGCCAGCGAATCGACCTGGTGAGTCTCGTCCGCGAGACCCTGCCCCTGTTGGAAATCAGCGCTCCGGGACGCAGCCGGTTTGTCGCCCATCTGCCCGACCAGCCGGCGTGGGTGCTGGGCGACCACGGCCGGTTGCAACAGGCGCTGATGAACCTCTGCCTGAACGGGGCCCAGGCGGGCGGGGAAACGGGGGAGGCGAGGGTGGTAGTCACGGTGCGGCTTCTGTCCGAAGGCGATACCCCGGAGGGTTTCGGGACCTGTGTGGAGGTGGAGGACCGCGGTTGCGGCATGGATGCGGAAACGGTGAAGCGGATTTTCGATCCCTTTTTTACGACCAAGCCGACCGGTCAAGGTACCGGATTGGGCCTGTCCGTGGTCCAGGGCATTGTGCTCAACCACGGGGGCGAGATTCGAGTGACGAGCACCCCGGGCAAAGGCAGCACCTTCCGTGTCCTGTTTCCCCGCCCCCCCACGGTGGCCGCGGAGTCGGGCCCGGGGGTTCCGGCATAAGGATTTTTCTCAGCGCCGGGGCCGACGGTTCCGGCGCCGGGACCCTGGGAAGGTACGGTTCGTCCCCCCCGGGGAGCTTTCCGCTGAAGCGAAGGGCTTCGCGGGCCGATAATGACACGGCATTGCCGATGGACGAACCAGCTCCCACATTTCACGCAGTTCGCCCGCGGCGGGAAGGCCTCCTTGCCGCGGCGACCGTGTTTTTTGTCGCGTGTGTGGGACTCGCGCTCCTCTACCACCTCGTTCGTCGGGCGCAGGTGGAGGCACTCCGGAGTGAGTTGACCTCGCTCGCTCGTTCCTTGGCTGTTCAAATGGATGGCGATTTGCATCGCACCCTGACGTCGCCTCGCCAAATGGGCACGCCGGAGCATCTGAAGGCGCTAGCGCCGATGGTCGCCTTCCATCGGGCGAATCCCAATCTCTACTACGTCTACACCGCCGTTCTGCACGAAAACCGGATTCACATTGTTCTCGGCACGGACTACCTGCAGCCCAATCCGAAGGACAACCAGCCGGTGGACCCAATCATGACGCCCTATGATGGGGTGGACGTGGAATTTGAACGGGCCCTGCGCGAGGGGGTCGATCTCGCCAACGCCCAACCCGTCACCGACGCCCAGGGCACGTTTCTCAGCGCATTTGCCCCCTTCTACGATCGCGAAGGGCGGCGAGTCGGGGTGGTCGGCCTCGATTTGGAGCTGACGGATGTGCTCGGGCGCCAGAGCCCGATTCGCTGGGCGATCATCCTCTCCCTCGCCGGAGTGACGTCGCTATCGCTGAGCATCGGAATCGCCGTCTGGCGCCTGCGCGTCGCGGCGGCGGCGAGTTTGCAGCGCGACCAGCGGAACGCGGAGGAGCTCGTGCGTGCCCGCGATCAGGCGGAGGCGGCCAATCAGGCGAAGAGCATCTTTCTCGCCACCATGAGTCACGAGATTCGCACGCCAATGAACGGCGTGATCGGCATGGCCAGTTTGTTGCGAGACACGTCCTTGACGCCCCAACAGCGCGACTATGTCCGCACCATTGAGACGAGTGGCGAAGCGCTGATCACGATCATCAACGACATCCTCGACTACTCGAAAATCGAAGCGGGTCGGATTGACCTGGAGAACGCGCCTTTCGATCTGCGGCAGTGCCTGGAGGAGGCGCTCGATCTGGTCTCGGTGGTTGCCGCGGAAAAGAAGTTGGAACTGGTGTGTCACTTCCCGGCCACCGTGCCCGGCTGGGTGGTCGCGGACGTCACCCGCCTGCGGCAGGTGCTCGCCAACCTGCTTGGCAACGCGGTGAAGTTCACCGCGCGGGGCGAGGTCGAGTTGTCGGTCGTCGTGGCCTCCCACGGGCCTGCCCTCACGCTGCAGTTTGGCGTGCGCGACACGGGCATCGGCATTCCCGCCGACCGCTTGGACCGGCTCTTCAAATCATTCTCGCAGGTCGACAGTTCGACCCACCGCCAGTTCGGCGGCACCGGACTGGGACTCGCCATCAGCCGGAGACTGACCGAATTGATGGGCGGGCGCATGTGGGTGGAGAGCCTGGAGGGGCGGGGCTCGACCTTCTTCTTTACGATTGTTGCCGCCTCCTGTCCGCCCCGTATCAGCGAACAGGCTACCTTTGACCGGGCGGTCCTGCAGGGCGTGCGCGTCCTAGTGGTGGATGACAATGCGGCTTCGCGACGCAGCCTGTCCGCCAATCTGCGCGACCTGGGGGTCAGTTCGATCGAAGTCGAGTCGGCCGCGGAGGCGCTGGCGCTGCTCGATGGACGGCAGAATTTCGACCTGATCATGGTCGACGATACTCTGGCCGGTCTGGACGGCGACAGCCTCTCCGTGCGGATACGCGCCAAGTCGGGCTGCAGCCGGATTCCCCTGCTGTTGATGAATTCGCTCACGCGGCGCGCGGGCGCGCACCTGTACGCGGCGACGCTGGTCAAACCGGTCAAGTACCTCGCGCTGGCGAATGCACTTGTGGATGTGCTCGCGAATCCTTGCGAGCCAGCGGTCAATCGGGCCGCGGATCCGGTGGTCCTCGCCAACCTTGCGGAACGATGGCCGCTCAAGATTCTCGTCGCGGATGACAATCATGTGAACATCAAGGTCGCGCAGATGTCGCTGCGCCGCCTCGGTTACCAGGCGGATCTGGCGGCGAATGGCCTGGAGGTGCTCGATGCCTTGGAGCGGGCGAACTACGACGTGGTGTTTCTGGATGTGGAGATGCCGGAGCTCGATGGTTTGGAAACGGCCCGCCGCATCCGGGGCGGCCGCGTCGCCATCCGGCCCTGGATTGTGGCTTTGACGGCCAACGCGCTGGCCGATGACCGCGAACGGGCCCTGGCGGCGGGCATGAACGACTATATTTCCAAGCCCTTCAAATCGGACTCGCTGCTGGCCAGTCTGGAGACCGCGTATCGCACGCTGCATTCAACCGACGTCGCCGCCGTGGTGGCGACGACGGAGACGGATCGTCCGGAAGCGGTGCACTCCTGATCCGCGGTCCGGGGACGAGTGTTTCCCGAATTGCGAGTTGCGCAGTTCGGCGGGGACGGTGTGCTCAGGGCATGATCGTCACCTGTCAGGCAGGGTTCCAGGATTTGCTCGCCGGCGAGCTGGCCGCGCTTGGCCATGCCGTGGCGGAGGAAGGTCCGGGCTGGGTGCGGTTGGAACCGGCCGGGCGTGCCGCACCCGCGGCCGATGGCACGCCGACACCCGTGGCGGCCGGGGACTGGGCGTTTGCTCATGTGACGCTGACGGATGCGCGTGAGATCAAGGGCAGTTCGGTCAATGCCCTGGCTCAGGGGCTGGTGGAGGCGATGCTCGCCGCCGTCCGGGGCGAGCGGATCGAGTCCGCCTGGCCGTGTGTGTTTCATTGTCCCGCCGAGATCGTCGGCCTGGGTCGCCGGGTCGCCAGCGTGGAACGGGCGTTTCACGAGCTGTTGCGCAAACGGCTGTCGCGGGTCTCGAAACTGGCGGTGTCCGATCTGCCGCGGGCACTCGGGGAACATCGGGGGTGGATGGTCTATTTTGTGGACTTTGATCGCGCGTTCGCCGCGAGGACTCTCCAGATCCACGGCCCGCGGCGGATGGCGGATGATGACCGGGCGCCGTCGCGCAGTTATCTCAAAGTCGAGGAGGCCTATGTGCTGGCCGGCCGCGAACCCCAGCCGGGCGAAACCGTGGTGGATCTCGGCGCCGCGCCCGGGGGATGGAGCTACAGCGCCGCGAAGCGTGGGGCGCAAGTGCTGGCTCTGGACAATGGTCCGCTCAAGGGGGGCGCGCTGGGGCATCCGCAGATCGAGCACCGTCGGGTCGACGCGTTCGGCTTCCAACCTGAGCCAGGACAGTGCTTCGACTGGCTCTTCTGCGATCTGGTGGAGGATCCCCACCACGTGCTCTCCAACTTGGTGGAACCGTGGCTGAGCCGGCACTGGTGTCGGCGGTTCATCGTCAATCTGAAGTTCGGCCGTGTGGCCCCGCAGGCTTTTCTGGCCGAGGTGCGCTCGCCGCAGGGCGTGTTCGCGCGCTATGCCCCGGGCTTCCGGGTGAGCCATCTCTATCATGATCGGGAGGAACTGACGGTGGTCGGCGAGGTGAAACCATGAATCGCAACGAACTGGTGATGTGCGGCCTGCCTTCGGTGCGGGCCCGGTTTGAACGGGATCCGGCCTCGGTGCTGCGTCTCTTTTTCGACGAGGAGACGGCGCGCAAGGTCGGCCCTCTGTGCAAGGCGCTCGCGGCCGCGCGCAAGGTTTACCGCTGCGTGCCCCCGGCGGAACTGGAGGCCGTGTCTGGCACGGTGCACCATGGCGGTATCGTGGCGGTGGTGACAGCTCCCGTGCTGCGCGCCCCGGTCGCGGGCGACGTGGCGCGCTGGGTGGCGGCCCGCGCGCCCTTGCTCGTGCTGGATCGCATCGGCAACGCCCACAACCTCGGCGCGATCGCGCGGACCGCGGCCTTCTTCGGCATCGCCCATCTGGTGATCCCCGTGTCGCCGGAGGCCGCGTTGCCGAGCGAGGCGGCCTACCGGGTCTCGGAAGGCGGACTGGAGCATGTCACGATCTGGCGGGTCGGCCGGCTTGGCGCCTGGCTCAAGGAGCTGCGCGCCTCCGGCTACGAGGTCATCGGAGCCGCGACGCGCGGCGGACGGCCCGACGCGTTGCGGGCCTCGTCCGCTCCGCTCGCGCTCGTCTTGGGCAACGAGGAAACCGGCATGGCTCCGGACGTCGCCGCCGCCTGCAACCGCCTCGTGACCCTGCCGGGCACGGGCAAGGTGGAGTCCCTCAATGTGTCGGTCGCGAGCGCGGTGCTGATCTGGGAGATCTTTGGCCGCCAGGCGGCGAAGTAGGCGCCGGCGGGGCCGCGTTCAACCGCGGCCAAAGAACGCCACGATCTTGCGCAGGCTCGCCAGCAGGCGGTCGATTTCCTCGGGCGTGTTGTACACGTAAAAGCTGGCGCGCACCGAACTCGGCAGGCCGAGCTTCTTCATCAAGGGCTGGTTGCAGTGGTGACCGCCCCGCAACGCAATGCCATCCTGGTCGGCGAAGGTCACGACGTCGTGCGCATGGGCGTCTTTCAGGGCGAAGCTGACCAGACCGGCGCGCTTTCCCTTGGGACCGAGGAGACGGACCCCCGGCAGTTCGGCCAGCGCCCCGTAGGCCGCCTCGGCCAGCGCGTGGTCGTGCAGCGCGATTTCCGGACGGCCCAATGTATCCAAATAATCCATCGCAACATGGAGGGCGATGGCGTCGGCCACGTTGGGTGTGCCTGCCTCAAAACGCTCCGGAGCCGGTTTCCAGCGGCTGCCCGAAAACTCCACCACGCTGATCATGCCGCCGCCGGTCTGCCAGGGGGGCATGGCGTCAAGCAGGGCGCGGCGTCCGTAGAGCACGCCGATGCCGGTGGGGCCGACCATCTTGTGGCCGGAGTAGACAAGGAAGTCGCATCCGAGCGCCTGCACATCGAGGGACTCGTGGCCGATCGACTGCGCGGCGTCGATGAGCGTGAGCGCACCGACGGCCCGGGCCCGCCGGCAGAGCTCGGCGGCGGGGTTGATCACACCCAAGGTGTTGGACACGTGCGTGAAAGCGAAGAGCTTCACCTCCGGGGTCAACAGGGCGTCCAGGCGGTCCAGATCCAGGCCGTGCTCCGCATTGTCCCCCACCACGGGCACGTACTTGACGACAGCCCCGGTGCGTTCGGCCACCACCTGCCAGGGGACGAGATTGGAGTGATGCTCCATTTCCGTGAGCAGAATCACGTTGCCGCGCTTGAGGTTCGCCTGCCCCCAGCTTTGCGCGACCAGATTGACGGATTCCGTGGTGCCGCGGGTGAAGATGATTTCGGACGGGGAACTGGCATTGATGAACACCGCTGCGCGGGCCCGGGCAGCTTCATAGCCGTCGGTGGCGCGCATCGAAAGTGCATGCAACCCACGATGCACGTTCGAGTTATCCTTTTCGTAGTAACGAGTCAGCGCGTCGATCACCACCTGGGGTTTGTGGGTGGTGGCCGCGTTGTCGAGGTACACCAGCGGGCGCCCTCCCACCAGTTGGTGCAGGGTTGGAAAATCAGAGCGGACGTCGCGACCGGCAAACATGCGTCCAAGCCTGAACGCCGAATGGGGAAAGGTGAAGGGTTAAAAAAGCACCGGACGACCGCTCGCAAGCCAGGGTATCCCCGTCCCGCGGCCGCGCGTGTGCTTCCGCGTAAGCAGAGCGGCAATGGCCTCGTTGGAGGTGGCCTCGCTGCGGCCGCGACGGGACCGCTAGGCCCGTCTCCGCTGTCCGATTCCTTCGCCAAGCCCATCCCCGTGGGGTCGCCGACCCATAAGCGTTTACTTTGAGAAAAGACGCGGCGGAGACCACCGCGGTGAGCGTAGGATAGATGGAGGGCGTCGCTCCGTCGACGCCGGTTGCGCGTTGCGTTCACCAAGAGCGTGCAGACGCAGGGTAGCGGGGTTCGTCCCCCGGCGTCGACGGAGCGACGCCCTCCACCCGAGCCATTCCGGCGTATCTTCAGTTGAACTGAGGACTCCACCTGCGCCTTAAGTTAACGCCGATGGCTCGCCGACCCCACCTCCAACGGACCTTCCTCGGCACGGCCGGGTGATTGGTGGGTCCGGTTGCACTTCGATCGCGGTGTCATTAGGTGAACCCAGTCTATCTCCCGATGGATCTCACGGCGTACCACGCCCGCCGCCCAACCGAACGGACTCTTTCTTCCGCGCCCCCGTGCAGAATCGCTGTCTCACCCCTGAACTGCTGGACTCGTTGCCGCCCGAGTGCGCCGATGCGGCCCATAGCCGGCGCGATCTCAAGCTGTTCAACCACGTGATGGGAAACCCCGCCTGGCTGCGGCGCACCTTGCCGCAGGTGGTCAGGAAGAACGAGCGCGTGCTCGAACTCGGGGCCGGCACGGGTGAGGTGGCGCTGGCCCTCGGGGATTTGGGCCTGGGGTGGTCGGGTCTTGATCTCGTGGCGCGTCCTGGGCGGTGGCCCGTTTCGTGGGACTGGCACCAGGCCGACCTGCGCCACTTTTCCCAGTGGGAGAACTATCCCGTCGTGGTGGCCAACCTCGTCCTGCACCATCTCACGGACGCCGACCTGATGGCGTTGGGACGGCAACTCGACGGCCATGCGCGAGTGCTGGTGGCGTGCGAGCCGACGCGGCGGCGTCGGTGGCAGTGGGTGTTTCGCGGAGTCTGCAGTCTGATTCGCGCCAATCACGTGAGCCGGCACGACGGCCACGTCAGCATCGCGGCCGGATTTCGCGGGTCCGAACTTCCTGCGCTGCTCGGGTTGTCGCCGCGACGCTGGGCGTGGTCGGCTTCGACTTCGGTGCGAGGGGTATACCGGCTCGTGGCCCAAAGGATCGAACCATGAGCGGCGGTCGCTCCGTCGAGGTGGTGGGCGGCGGACTGGCCGGCCTGTCCCTGGGTCTGGCCTTGCGACGTCGCGGCGTGCCGGTGACGGTGTGGGAGGCGGGCCACTACCCGCGGCACCGCGTCTGCGGCGAGTTCATCACCGGGCTCGACCGGGCGACGGCGGAGGCGCTTGGAATCGGCGCCGTGCTGGCGTCCGCCCGCCGGCATCGCACGCTGGCCTGGTTTCACCAGGGACGTGCCGCGGGCGTCTCGACCCTGCCGGAGGCCGCGCTGGGCGTGAGTCGGCACCTGCTGGACCAACAGCTGGCCCGGGCGTTCTGTGCTGCGGGCGGAGTCTTGCATACGGGAGCACGGAGGGAGCTGAAGGAAACGGCGCCCGGGCGGGTGGTGGCGGCGGGACGACATCGCGCCGCTTCGGACTGGGTCGGTCTGAAGCTGCACGTTTCCAACCTGCCGCTCGCCGCTGACCTGGAACTTCATCTGGGCGCTGGCGCCTATGTGGGGCTATGCGGGGTGGAAGGTGATGACGTGAATGTATGCGGCCTGTTTCGGCGGAGCGAAGCGCTGCAGGCGGGCGCGCCGGCCACCGTCCTTGTGCGTCACCTGCGCGCGGCGGGACTGCAACACCTGGCCGGGCGGATTGAAGACGCCGAAACGGATGGCACCTCGATTTCCTCGGTGGCCGGGATCCACTTTCAGACACCCGGGTGGGCGCCGGGACGCCTCGCCATTGGTGACGCCTTTGCGCTCATCCCGCCGTTTACGGGTCATGGCATGGCCATGGCGTTCCAGGGTGCGGTCACCGTGGTTGAACCCCTGGTGGCCTGGTCGGGCGGGCGCCTGGAATGGGACGAGGCCACGCGGCGTGCCCACCGCGGGTTGAAGTCGCGATTTCGCCGCCGGTTGCTCCTCGCCCGCCAAGTTCACCGCTTCCTGGTGGAGCCGCGGCTTCAACCCTGGCTCGCCGGGCTTTCCCGGACCGGACTTCTGCCCTTCCGCCTCTTCTACCGCCTGCTGCATTGAATCCAAAAAACCACTTCATGTACCTTCACGCCCTCGCCACCGCCGTGCCGCCGGATCGCTACACCCAGGCCCAGTGTTGGGACATGGTGCAGCGCTCCGAAATCAGAAAACGCCTGTCCCGGAAATCACTCTTCATCCTGCAGTCGGTGCTGACCCGCGATTCCGGCATCGAAACCCGGCACTTTGCGGCCCGCGACGTGGAGCGCATCCTCGACCTCGACTCCGACCAGCTGAACGAGTCGTTCCGGCAGGCCGCGCCGCGGCTGGCGGGCGAGGCGGTGACGGAGGCGCTGGCCCGCGCCGGTGTGTCCCCGGGCGAGGTGGACGCGCTGCTGGTCTGCACCTGTACGGGGTACCTTTGTCCGGGCGTCAGCAGCTACGTCGCCGAGCAGCTCGGTCTGCGCGAGAACACGTTTCTTCAGGACTTGGTGGGCTTGGGCTGCGGCGCGGCCATCCCCACCCTGCGGGCGGCGGGTGCGTTGCTGGCGGCGCAGCCGGACGCAGTCGTGGTGACCGTGGCGGTGGAGATTTGCTCCTCGGCCTTCTATTTGGACGACGACCTGGGCGTGTTGTTCAGTGCATGTCTTTTTGGCGACGGGGCCGCGGCCGCCGTATGGCGCTCCACCCCGGGGCCGGAAGGCTGGCGATGTCACGGTTTCGACACCCTCCATCGTCCGGCCGATCGCGACCGCATCCGCTTCGAGCAGCGTGGCGGCAAGCTGCGGAACCTGCTGCACCCCTCGGTGCCCCAGCTTGCGGCAGCCGCGGTATCGACATTGCACGCGCGGGCGTCGGCCCAGGTCGGCGAGCGACCGCTCGGACGGGTGTTGTCCCACACCGGCGGCCGCGATGTGCTGCGCGCCCTCGAGACGGCGTTACCCGGTCAGTCCTTACGAGCGAGCAAGGACGTGTTGCGCCGCTTCGGCAATATGAGCAGCCCCTCGGTGCTGTTTGCGCTGGCCGATGAGCTGGAGCAAGGCCCGCCGACACCCGGAGAGGATTGGTGGCTGGTCGGCTTCGGGGCCGGATTCAGCGCCCACGGCTGTCGATTTGGGTGTTAGGACCAGTTCGGGCTTGCGGCAGGTGCGGAGCAGCCCTACCGCTGGCATAGGATTCCGGCCGCCTTCTGGACCTTTTGGATCCTGCATTATGGATACAACTCTCCGGCCCGCGAAGCCGATGTCGCCGTCGTCGATCGTGCTCCTGATGGTGGTGGTCGCGCTGCTGGGCGTGGCGGTCCATTTCTGGTGGGACAGCGCGGTGCGCTACCTGACCAACTACAGCGAGGCGGGTTATCGCCGCTACTGGCCCAATCGCCTCTGGCTGGTCGCGCACATTGCCGGCGGGACGCTCGCGCTGATCCTGGGGCCGGTGCAATTTTGGTCGGGCTTCAAGCTGCGCTGGCCGAGGGCCCACCGAACCTTGGGTTACGCCTACGCGCTTGGGATCATCGCTGGCGGCGGAACGGCCTTTGTCCTTGCGGTGCGCTCGAGCCTGCCCGACTTCGGATTCAGCCTGTTCTTCCTCGGGGTCGCCTGGTGGCTGACGCTGGGTATGGCGCTGGTGGCGATTCGCAACCGGCGATTCGACGCCCACCGCGACTGGATGATCCGCAGCTACATCGTCACGTTCGGCTTTGTCACGTTTCGATACGTGGTGGAGCTTGATGTCTTCAACGGTCTCGGACGCACCAAGTATGCCGCCGTCGGCTGGATGTGCTGGGTCTTGCCGTTGCTCCTCGCGGAGATCTTCCTGCATTGGCGCCACGTGGCACCCGCGAAGCGCGCAGCGGTGGATAGAGGCGGCTCGAGGGCGCCGGTTTAGGGGGCCGCTACGTCCTCGGGCTCGACGGTGACACCCAGGTACAGCGTCTGGGCGCCGCCCCCATTGAATACGCCCCGGGTGGGACTGACGTCGCTGTAGTCGCGACCGCGGGCCACGACGAGGTGGCCGGAACCGGCGAAACACCGGTTGGTGGGGTCGTAGTCGACCCAGCCGGCTCCGGGCACATGAATGGAAACCCAGGCGTGCATGGCATCGGCGCCCACGAAGCGCGGCCGGCCGGGCGGAGGCTGGGTCAGCAGGTATCCGCTGACATAGGCCGCGGCGAGTCCCAGGGAACGCGCTCCCGCGATGTAGAGATGGGCGAAATCCTGGCAGACCCCGCGTCGCAGCCGCAGGACTTCCTCGAGCGGGGTGGAGACGAGCGTGGCGGTGGAGTCGAAGCGAAACGTGCGGGAGAACACGGCGCCGAAGGCGTCCATCCATTCCAGCAGCGGGAGCGCCGGATCCACGACGCCGGTCAGGCTGCCGACGGCGGGAAAGCTGGGGACGAGCGGGCTGGGGTGCCGGTATTGTTCGAGGGCGAAATCGCCCTGCAGCACCTCGCGATCGATGGCGTCGGAGGTCGCCGCGGCGGTGAGTGCCGCGTCGGGTGCCGGACGGGCCGGCTCATCGCGGCGCACCAGGCTGTGCGCCTGAATGGAGAACTCCCGGTGCACGGCCCGGACCGTGAAGACATGCTGGGTGTTGCCAAAGTAGTCGGTGCGAACGGACAGGTCGGCCGGCCGGGGATTGAGCTCCAGTTCGAATTCGAGGCACTCCTGGTTGGCCTCGCGGCGGGGCTGCAGCCGCAAGGACTGCCAGGCCATGGCGGCAGCGGTGCCGTGGCGGTAGAGAGTGGAGTGGCGAATACGATAGACAGGCATGACGACCCGGGCGTCGATGTGCGGCGGTGTTCAGCCGGCGCCGTTCTCCGAAGGCTCGGTGTGGGCGAAGTAGATCTGCGTCAACCGGTCGTTCAGGTCGGCGAGCAGAGCGAGTTGATCGTTCCAGAGTTCGGAGGCTTGTTCCGGTGTGGAGGCAAGGGTTTGCATGTCGGCCAGGCGGACCGAGCTCAGCAATCGGAAGACTGTGGTCCGCAGCAACTCCACGGGGCGGGGGGCGAGTTCATCGGGCAGGGCGGCCAGGTGTTCGGTGATCCGTTCGGCCTGAAAGCGCAGGCCGCGTGGGTTCTCGGGCTCGGCCAGCATCCAAGCCATGACGCTCGCGGGATGAAAGGCACCGCTGAAGCTGGCGCGATAGGTAAACAGGCTGTCCGCGAGGTGCAGGCAGGTCTGAAGCCGGAACTCGGTCGGCTCGGGGTCGCCGGTGGGCCGTTCCAGCAACGCGCGCATGAGCTGGAGAATGTGCACCGCGCGCTCGATCCGGCGGCCCAGATCCAGGAAGCGCCAGCCGGTGTCATGGACCATGGTCTCCGCAGCGAGTCCGTCGAGCTGGGCAAGCTGGGTCTGAACCTCGGCGAAGTCCGGAGTGCCTTGGCTCAACTGGCGCAGGTGGCGGGCGACGCGCCAGGCCTCGGGAGGTAGCCGGACCTTCGCCGTTTCCAAGGTGCGGGCGAGGCGGAGCAGGTTGGCCGCAAGGCTGCCGGGGCGGGTGCGGTCTCCGGCGATCCGCCGGACGAAGTCCGCTCGCTCATCGAGGGACCCGGTGACGGGCTGGTGCAGATCCTGGAGCCGCAGGATGAACGCCACCGTGTCCTCTGCGACGCCGGGATCGAGCACCGCGATCTCATCGCGCAGCAACGGATGGAGCTTGGCTAGGAGTCGTGTCACCTGGCTCGTGCGCTCGAGGTAGCGGCCCAGCCAGAACAGGTTGTCGGCCAGCCGGCTGGGCGTGGCCGCCCCGTGTCGCCGTTCGGAGGCACCGGCGGCGAAGTGGGCGGGCGGATCGTCATTGTGCTGACTGGAGAGCACCCAGACGTCTTTGGATACGGAGCCGCTCTGGAGGGAGACCATGGCGTCTTCGCCCGAAAGATTGAAGCGGCCGAGCCCTCCGGGCATCACCTGAAACTCCCCGTCGTGGGCGGAGAGATAAAGGCGCGCGACGAAGGGAGTCGGGCGCAGGGACGCGGCGTCGGGGTCCCAGGCGGGTGTGGTGCCGAGCAAAACGCGTTCCTGGCCGCAGTAGGCGGCGGGCTCGGCTGCGATGCGGGCGGCGAGGGCGTCGCGCTGCGCGGGGTCGAGTCCGCCGGCGTAGACGGTGGCGGGCGCGCTGGCGCCGCTGAAGGTGGGCTTGATCACCAGTTCCCCGAGGTGGTCGAGGATGTAGTCCCGGGCCGAGACCTGCCCGCCCCACCAGGTGGCCGCGCTGGGCAGAAGCAGCTCCTCGTCGAGCAGGTGTTCGCACAGCGAGGGCAGGAACGACAGGAGGGCCGTGCTTTCGAGGGCCCGGCCGCCGAGCTGATTGGCGATGGCGACGCGGCCCGATTGCGCGGCGTGCACCAGCCCGGGCACGCCGAGCAGCGATCGGGGGTCGAGTTCGAGCGGATCGCAGAATTCGGAGTCGAGCCGTCGGAGGATCACGCCTACCTGGCGGAGTCCACCCACCGTCCGGAGAAAGACCTGGCGGTCCCGCGTGGTGAGGTCGCCGCCCTCCACCAGCGGGCAACCCAGGTAGCGCGCGAGGTAGGCGTGTTCATAGTACGATTCGTTGGCGGGACCGGGCGTGAGCAGCACCAGCCGCGATGACTCGCTCTGCGCCTGGAGCACGTCGAGCGATTCACGGAAGTCGCGAATGAACCGATACAGCCGACTGACCGGCGCGTGATGGAAGGCGCCCGGCAGGACCTGGCGCACGATGGTGCGGTTCTGCAGGGCGTACCCGAGCCCGGACGGCGCATCGAGGCGGTCCTGCAGGACCCACCACCGTCCGTCGGGGGATCGCGCCACGTCCGCGGCGTAGGTGTGGAGGAAGGGCTGGCGGGACTTGCCCAGTCCCGCGCAGGCGCGCAGGAAGTGGGGGTTGGCCATGCCGAGGGCCGCGGGCAGCAGCCCTTGGCGGAGCATCTTTTGCGGACCGTAGAGGTCCTGCAGGAGAAGGTTGAACAACCGGGCGCGCTGGCGGAGACCGGCGGAAAGGCGGCTCCAGTCTTCGCCGCCGAGCAGGAGCGGCACCACGTCGAGGGGCCAGGCGATGGAATCGGAGCTTTCGGCGGAGTAGAGATTGAGGCTGACATCCTGTTCCACGATGGCCCGGCGGGCGGCGTCGCTGGCCGCGCGCAGGGTCGCCAGGGGGTCGTCGCCGAGGGAGCGGGTAAATTCCTGCCAGGCGGGACGCACGGTGCCGTCGGCCGCCACCGCTTCGTCATGCCGCCCGGCGAGTCCGCGATAACCGCGAAGCAACGGGGAAGAAAATGAGGCCGGGGGCGGAATCATCGCCGGTAGCGTTTGCAGACTCCGTGCCAGCCGCCCGGCGTTGCGCGGTCAATTTTCGACGCGCGGTTGACGGTGAGGGCGGGGAGGAGGGTCAGGTCGGAAAGCATGCAACCGGGAGAGCCGGGCCGGACGATTTGCAACGGAGGCGGGGGTGCGGGAGGGAGCCGGAGTCTCAACCGCCACCATCCTCCGCCTTTCCCCGCAGTTTTCCAGATCCTTTTCCTCAAGCACCTCGAGCCTCTGATCCCGCTCCGTGGCGCTGTCGGTGCGCGGCGTCACCCGGCCTTCTCGCCCCCGTTCGCGGCCCAGCCTGGCGGATCGAGGCCCCGTCCGGAGCTCGAGCGAAATCGGCCTGTCCCTTTTTGGGCAATCTCTAGGGGTTGCTTTTATTTTGCCTGTCCCTTAAATGCAGTCTCTGGCGATTGCTCTTTTTCGGCCTGTCCCTTAATTTGGTCGCGCCGGGGCCTCGGCCGGAGGGTGGGCCGGAGTCTTGGCGAGACGATGCGCGGGTCGTCCGCCGGCTAGCGGCGGACGGTGCTTGGGGCGCGGAGGTCGAGGGTGTGCGGGAGCTCCGGCGCGAGGTCGCGGGGGGCCGGTGGCAAACTGTGGCCCGGGGTGTGTCCGTGGGGGAAGAAACGGGCGAGGCGGCGGGACTCGGCCTCATAGGCGTTGACCGGGAAGGTCACATAGTTTCGTCCACCGGGGTGGGCGACGTGGTAGGTGCACCCGCCGAGGGAGCGGCCGTTCCACGTGTCCACCACATCAAACACCAGCGGCGAATCCACCCCGATCGTGGGGTGGAGGCAGGAGGCCGGCTGCCAGGCGCGGTAGCGCACCGCCGCGACGAACTCGCCATTGACGCCAGTCGGCTGGAGCGGAACGCGCCGGCCGTTGCAGGTGACCTGGTACCGTTCACCCACCCAACCGGTGACCAACACCTGGACTCGCTCAATGGAACTGTCGACAAAGCGCACCGTTCCGCCCGCCGCTCCTTCCTCCCCCATGACATGCCAGGGCTCGAGGGCGTGCCGGACTTCGAGGGTCATGCCGCGAAACGCGACGTGCCCATTGACCGGGAAACGGAACTCAAGGTGAGGCGCAAACCACTCCAGCCGGAACGGCAGCCCCCAGTCGTTGAGGTCCTGGATCACATCCGCAAAGTCGGCGCGGACGTAATGGGGCAGCATGAACCGGTCATGCAGATCGGTGCCCCAGCGCACCAGGCGTTCCGGTGCGTAGGGGTGTTCCCAGAAGTGCGCGATGAACGCCCGCAGCAGGAGTTGCTGCGCCAGGCTCATGCGTGCATGCGGGGGCATTTCAAAGGCGCGCAGTTCGAGCAGGCCGAGGCGTCCGCTGGCGGAGTCCGGCGAATACAGCTTGTCGATGCAGAACTCCGCCCGGTGCGTATTGCCGGACACGTCGATCAACAGATTGCGGAAAATGCGGTCGACGAGCCACGGGGTGACCCGTCCGCCGTCCGCCGTCAACCGGTCCAGCTCGCGGAACGCGATTTCCAATTCATAGAGGCTGTCGTTTCTGGCTTCGTCGACGCGGGGAGCCTGCGAGGTCGGTCCAATGAACAGACCCGAGAACAGGTAGCTCAAGGACGGGTGATTGTGCCAGTAGGCGAGCAAACTCTTGAGCAGGTGTGGCCGTCGGAGGAACGGGCTGTCGCCCGGCGTCGCCCCGCCGACCACGATGTGATTCCCGCCGCCCGTGCCGGTGTGCCGGCCGTCGAGCATGAACTTTTCCGTGCCGAGGCGGCAAAGCCGGGCCTCGGCGTAGAGGGTCTCGGTCTTCTCGACGAGTTCGGGCCAGGAGGACGATGGGTGGATGTTGACCTCGATCACGCCGGGATCGGGCGTGACCTTGATGGAGTTGAGTCGGGCATCGTGCGGTGGCAGGTAACCCTCGATCACCACGGGCAGCGACAACTCGGCCGCGGTGGCCTCGATGGCGGCAAGCAGGTCGAGGTAGTCCTCGGTGGTCGCCACCGGTGGCATGAAGACGAAGAGGTGGCCTTCCCGCGCCTCGACGCAGAGCGCGGTGCGCACGATCCACGACGCCGATTGCTGCGGCGCCGGCGCGGTGTCGGCCGCCGGCAGGCTAACCGGCCGGGGCCGGTAGTGGGCGGGCAGCGTGGGCTGGCCCGGCTGGCCGTCCTGGGTGGCGGCGTAGGGCCATCCACTCAAGTCGATCGGCTGTGTGCGCGCCGAAGCCGCGCCCGGGCCGGAGGACGGGTCGACGGCGCGGAAGTACTGCCGGGCGAGGGCGTCGCGATCGGGCAGCGGCGGAAGCTCAAGCGTAGGATCAGGCTCGATACCGAATCGCTGGTCGCCCGGCGCGCTCCACGGCTGCGACTCCAGCGGCAGCCGGTAGCCCATGGGCGAGTCGCCGGGAATGAGAAAGAGCGTGCCCGGTCGCAGAAACCAGGGGCCGGAGGTCCAGCCGAGCCGGTGACCCCGGATGGCGCGTTCAATGGGGATGGCGTAACCGACGACGCGGTCGAGCCCCTGTTCAAACACCTTTGCCAGTCGCGCCCGTTCCTCCGCCTCCCGCAGCCGGCTCTTGAGCGGATCGACGTTGGCCGGCAGGCGGCGCTCCTTCCAAAGGTAGTACCAGGTGTCCTCATATCCCGGCATCAGCCACTGTGGATCGAGTTCCAGGCGTCGCGCGAGGGTGCGGGCGAATCGTTCGGCATCGGACGAACTCAGCCCGGCGGCACGGTCGAAATTGTCCAGCAGCGCGGGATCCTTCCAGACCGCCTGGCCGTCGCGCCGCCACAGGCAGGTCAGCGCCCAACGGGGCAGGGATTCCCCCGGATACCACTTGCCCTGACCGTAGTGGATAAAGCCGCCTTCGCCGTAATGCTGCCAGAGGCGCTTGATCAACTGGTCGGCCAGCCGTCGTTTGGTCGGGCCGACGGCGGCGGTGTTCCACTCCGGGCCGTCCATGTCGTCGATCGAAATGAACGTGGGTTCACCGCCCATGGTCAACCGGACGTCGCCCGCGCGAAGGCGCTGGTCGATCCGTGCGCCGAGGGCGTTGATGGCGTCCCACTGGGCGTCGGTGTAGGGCAGGGTGACGCGGGGAGACTCGTGGATCCGGCGCACCTCCATGGAGAAGTCGAACGTGACCTCGCACTTTTCGACCCCGCCGCTGATCGGCGCCGCTCCGGACGGCTCCGGCGTGCAGGCCAGCGGGAGATGGCCTTCGCCGGCGAGCAGGCCCGAGGTCGGATCGAAGCCGACCCAGCCGGCGCCGGGCAGAAAGACCTCGGTCCACGCATGCAGGTCCGTGAAATCCGACTCCGCGCCCGACGGCCCGTCGAGCGACTTCTGGTCGGGCCGCAGCTGAATCAAATACCCAGATACGAACCGGGCCGCGAGGCCAAGGTGGCGGAGCACCTGCACGAGCAGCAGCGCCGAATCGCGGCAGGAGCCCGACCCCAGCTCCAGGGTCTGCTCGGGGGTTTGCACGCCGGGCTCGAGCCGGATCAGGTACTGGACCGACTTCTGCAGGCGTTGGTTGAGGGCGACCAGGAAATCGATCGTCGCCGTGGGCTTGCGGTCGATGGATTCGAGCAGAGCGGCCAGCCGCGGACTGAGTGGATCCTTGCGCAGGTAAGGGGCGAGCTCCTCGGCCGTGACCGTTTCGTACGAAAACGGATACTGGTTGGCCGAGGCCTCGAGAAAGAAATCGAATGGATTGTAGACCGCCATCTCCGCCACCACGTCGACCTCGATCGAGAACTCGCGCGTCTTTTCGGGAAAGACCAGGCGCGCCTGGTAGTTCCCGTGTGGGTCCTGCTGCCAGTTGATGAAGTGCTGCTCGGGAAACACCCGCAGCGAGTACGAGACGATCGGCGTCCGGCAATGCGGAGCCGGCCGCAGGCGTACCACCTGGGGGCCAAGTCCGACCGGGCGGTCGTAACGGTATGCGGTCTTGTGATGGAGAGCGGCGTGGATGGCCATGAGACAGAGGTGGGCTGTCTTACCGTAGCGAATCCCGCGCCACCAACCCCAATGGCGATCGCTTCGTGTGAAAGAAATTCATCGCTGATCGTCAACGAAAGGACGGCTCCTCTCCAGGGGTGAACGAAACAAGTTCTTAAAATGTTATTTTAGAATTAGATAAGACTCCATTGCTGCGTGATGGCATTATTTGGTGGGACGCCAAACGGGGCCCGTGCCCGGAGAAGCGCGGTGGCTGTCCGGTGCCGCCCCGGCCGACCGAGTGACAATTTTGGCCACGCGGACCGTCTTGCCTGCCGCAGGGAGCCGGCGTTTCGGGATCCCCGGCGACCGGGGCCCTGACCGGGAAAGGCCCGGCCGGTTGGAGCGGAAACCGCGGGTGCCCCTGGAGCGAGTGTCATCGGCGGGATGACACTCGCTCCGGGGCGCGGGGGACTAGAGCCATTCCAGCTGGAGCTTCACATCGGAGTGGGACCAGGCGCGTTGGAACTCGGCCTCCACCAGGCGGGCGGCGTCGGTTTTCTTCTGCGAGCGCAGGCAGTGCAGCAAACCGAAGAGCGACCAGCCGTTGCGGGGAAACTCCACCAAGTCGCGGCGGAATTCCTGTTCCGCCTCGGTCCACCGGCCCGCCCGGGCGAGCGCGGCGGCGAGGGATTGACGCGTGGGATACCACCAGAAGGAGGGTTCCATGTAGGGCAGGGCTTGTTCTGCCGCGACGGCCGCCCGCAGGTGTGCGATCTCACCGTCCCGGTCCCCTCGGGCTTGCGCAACGCTGGCGCGCGCCAGGTGTCGGGCGACCTCCAGGGTGGGTGACGCGGGAAACGCGGGATTGTCCACGGCCTTGACGTCCGCCGACGCGGCCAGCTTCTCCAAGGCGTCGACCTCGCGCTGGGCCGCGGCGGCGTCGCCCCGCGCTCCTAGGGAGCGGGCGCGGGCGTAGCGCCAGATCGCACGGTCGAACGGCTGGTCGGCGGGCGGCTCCGGCTGCGACAGCACGGTGTCCCAGCGGCCGAACCGAAGCTGGGTCACCAGCGGGAGCCACGTGAAGCGCGGCTTTTCCAACACCGGCGTGCCGCAGAGCGGCGTCAGGGCGTAGGAGGCGACCTGGTGGGCGGCGTCGAGGCTGGCCTGCGCCTGGCCCTGGAAGAGGTGGGCGAACCAGAGGAAGTGCAGATTGTGCGGGTAGTACACGCCGGGGTAGAAGCCCTGGACGCGGCAGGCACTGATGTACTGGCGGTCCGCCCGCGCGGCTTCCTGATTGGCCTCGATCGCGTCCTGATACTGGCCGACGCGGATGTAGATGTGCGAAGGCATGTGCACGAGGTGCCCGGCGGCGGGCGCGTAACGACGGAGTCGTGACGCGCTGGGCAGACCGCGCGCGGGGTCGGGACCGGCCTCGACCAGGTGGATGTTGAGGTGGTTGGCACCGGGATGGTCCGGCTGTCGGGAGAGCACGGCATCAATGCGGCGCAGTGCGTCGGCGATGACCGGCTTCGGGTCCGTGCGGTTGGGCTGCCAGTAGTCCCAAGGCGTGGTATTCATCACGGCGTCGACGAAGAAGACGGTGGCATCGGCATCATCCGGATGCGCCTCCGCCACGCCCCGCATGGCGTCCGCGAAGGCCTGGTTGAGGGCCGCGCGGTCGTGCGATTGACCGGGCGCGACGTAGCGCCGGGCGAGCGCATCCAGGTAGTCCCTCTCCCGCGGGCTGCCGAGCGCCCGCCGTGCCAGGCCGGCCTGCAAGGCGGCCCAGGCCGGGGCGATGGCTTCGTCGAACATGGGTGCGTTGACGTGGGGTCCGTAGGCGAACGCCTCGCCCCAGTACGCCATGACGCAGTCAGGATCCAGTTGGGCGGCGGCGCGGAACGACCGGATGGCCTCCTGGTGGTTGAAGTTGAACAGCAGCAGCAGGCCCTGGTCAAAGTACCGCTGGGCCTCCGGGGAACGCGTGGTCACCGGATGATGGTGACGGCCGAGCTGCTCGAACACCGGTGCGGGCAGACCGGCCGGCGGCGTGGCCGCGCCTGCGCCCGCGGGGACAAGGAGGAGGCCGGCGAGCAGGCCCAGGCCGGTTCGGGCGAGGGACAGGGCGCGCGGAGCGGAAACGGTGAATTGATGGGATGAATACGAGTCGCGCTGGGATGCGACGGAGCGGTGGGAGTTCATGGCAGAAAAACAGGAAGATGAGGGTTCAATGAAGACGTCCTCCCGACGCGCGGGAGACGGCAAGAGACAACGCGAACGGATGACGGCGCGGTTCAAACGGGCGGGCAGGGGAGGCCGCCTTGATTTGGGGGAGAGTGACAGAGAAGGGACGCCCCGTCAGGCCTGAAGCGCCGGTGACCCGCCCCGGGCGGTGCAGGCAGCATGACGGACGGGAGGTGGCAGGCGAAACGAGGGCGCAGGGCCGGCCCCGGCGCATCGAGCGCGTGCCGCAGGTCCCAACGACCACGGATTCCCGAGGCCCGGCGCGAACGCCGGCCTTCAGCTGCTGGACGTGGGCAACACCGCCGCGGGCGAGGACAGGGCCTCGAGCGCGGCATGCCACCCCAGCGTGGCGCACTTGATGCGGGCCGGAAAGGCGTGCACGCCGGCGAACGCGGCAAGATCGCTGATGTCTTCCGGGGCTTCGCCTGACGTGACGATGTGATGGAACGACTCGAAAAGGGCGCGGGCCTCTAGGGCGGTCTTGCCCTTGATCTGCGTGGTCATGAGCGAGGCGCTCGCCTGCGAGATGGCGCAACCCTGGCCGTCGAAACTGATCTCCGCGATCCGGTCGCCCTCCACGCGTAGGTACACGCTGCATTGGTCCCCGCAGGTCGGATTGTCTCCGTGCGCCACCCGGTTGGCCTTGGGCAGAACGCCCCGATTGCGCGGGCGGCGATTGTGATCGAGAATGACCTGTTGGTAGAGATCGGTGAGGTCGCTCATGAAGGAAGGCGGAACACGGAACGAGTCACGCTACGGACCGGCCGGAATTTGCCAAGTGCGGACCGGAGAATGAACTCCGGAACCGGGTCGATCGGGTCAAAGAACGAAGGAAGGACCGCGCCTCGCCGTTGGCATTGAAGCCGTTGGAAGGCGCGGACTTCCGGTCTCAAGGGTGGGGCTGATCAATTGACTTCGTAGATTTCAAGCAGCGCGATGCCCGTGCTGCCGCTGACGCCGGAAACGAGCAGGGAATAAGCGCCCGGATTTAGCACCACCAGCGCGGCGGCATCGTTGGAGCCCGCGGCGAACGGGTAGGCGCCGGTGCGGGTGGCGGCCTGAGCGAGCTCCGGACGGTTGCTCCAGTTGTCGTTGGTCGCGACGACCTCCCCGGCCGCCGTTTGCAGCGTCAGTTGCGGATTGGCGAGCGTGCCGACGACGCCAAATTGAGCCAGAGCCGGGCCGCCTGCGCGGACGAGGAAGAGCTTGGGCTGCGAGCCTCCGACCACGAAACCGGCGATCGCCACGTCTTCACCCGTACCGACTCGGGCCCGGGTGGAGAGATTGATCAGGGTCGCGTTCGTGGTCAGCGGCAACGGTTCGCCGAACATGAAGTCATCCGTGGCCACGACATCGAGCGTAGCGGTGTCGACCGCGCCGGCGGCGAGCGGAAGATTGCCATGCGTGACGCGGACCCGGGCGACGCGTTCACCGTCCTGGAAAAACACGCCGACAAAGGACAACCCATTGTCGGACACCGGGGCGTAGAACCGGCCCAGCGACTGACCTTGGGCGTTGAAACACTCGATCGAACTGACGTTGGCCAGATCGACATCCGTGAACACCACGCCGAAGCCGTTCACGGTGGCGGGGGTGGCCGGACTGCCAGGCACAAAGAACTGGGTGTCGATCACCGTGCTGCCCACCGCGGCGAACAACCGTTGTTCCGTGAACGCCTTGAAACGGGTCGCGTAAGAGGCATCGAGGTGGCCGAACCGGACCGCCGTGGCGGTGGGATTGTCGGAATCCGCGCTGACCTGGACGCTGCCGCCCGGGGAGGTAAAGACGGCACCGCGCCGGACATTGTTGTTAAAGAAGTCCGCCGGCATCGCGTTCGGAGCGGAGGACGTGTCGGGTGTGCCGTCCCAGTTGATGTTGCGCAGCCCATTGAAGAACGGGCCGTTCGTGGTGTTGCCGGGACCACCCAAGCCGATTTCGAGCCGGAATGCGGCCACGGCGGCGTTGATGTCAGCCGCGGCCGGACCGGACGCGGTGGTGACCTTGGGTGCGCCCAAGGCCGCGAGAGGTGCCAGCACCAGGCTGGTCGCCAAGAATGAGGAAAAGGAATGCATCGTCATGATGAAGAAGGGATTTTCTGGGAATCGAGGTGTGATGGAGAAACGGCGGCAACCTGCTCGAGCGAGGGTTCCCGCGACAGGCACTGGTTTTATCACGCTCCGATGGGACGGACCATACGACGGTTGGGGGACGACCGGGGGGCCGAATGGCCCAGGTTCGTACACCGAGGCTTGCCCTGTCTCGGTGTAGTCCCTTTGCATATCGGTTTATGCAAGCGACCCGCATCCCGTCCTCCCGCGCCCGGGGAACCGAGCGCCTTTCGGCGACCAGCTTGCGGGCGCTTCATCGGGTTCTGCCCACCGTGTATGCGGCGTCGGAGTCGGGTGACCTGGCAGGCACGTTTCTGCAGGTGGTGAGCGACCTCATCCCCGGCGAGTCCCATGGCGTGGTGGTGCGGGAGAACGGCCAGGGTCGCCGGCAGGTGGCGTTGCGGCCGGCCAGCGTCGAGCATGAAAAACTGATGCCCGCGTTTTTTGCGCACTTTCAGGAATTCGCCCCCGCCGACTACCGCCAATTGACCCGCTCGGGCGAAGCGCTGGCGCTCTCCGATTTTGTATCGACCGCTTCACTGCATCGTCTCGGACTCTTCAACGAATACTACCGGCCCATCGGCGTGGCGGACGATTTGAGTGTCAACCTCCGGCGGGGCGACGAGGTGATCTGCATCGCGACCCTGCGCCGCAAGCGGGGCTTCCGCCGGGATGAACGCGAGCTGTTCAATGCGCTCCGCCCCCATTTCCGGCAGGCCTGGTCGTTGACCCGCATGATCCGGGATCTCCGCCGGCAATCCGCCGCGGCGCCGATTCCTGCGCGCGAGTGGGTGCCGGATCCGCTGGAGCAGGCGCTCGGCCTGACCCCGCGCGAGGCCGAGGTGTTGCTGTGGGTGGCGCAGGGCAAGACCAATCCCGAGGTCGCGGGCATCCTCGGCATCCGGCCCTACACGGTCCGCACCCATCTCGAGCGCATTTTTGCCAAGCTCGCGGTGGAGACCCGCCATGCCGCGGGTTTGAAGGCGATCGAGGTGTTGGGCCTGCCCTGACCACGGATGGACGCAGGGCAGTCGGCTGCGGGTGGCCGATTGGCCCAGGGCAAAGACCCCGGGCCGGTGGTAGCGTAGAGGCGGTCCCTCCGGGGATCCGCTGCATGCCTGATTCGTCCTCCCTTTTCCCTCGACCCCCTCGGCCGCGTCCGGCCGCGGACTCCTCGCGGGCGAAGGTGGCAGCCCGGGCCGCGCGGGGACTGGCGGAGTTTGCTCTGGCGGAAACCGCCGACGCGCTCGATCCGGCCCATCCGACCAATGCCACGCTGCACAACCGAGGCGTGGGGCGCGTGCCGGCGGTGGTGGCGAACGATCCCGTGCGGCGGCGCGCCATCGTGGCGGCCGAGGCGATCCACGCGCGGTTTGGAGTGCCGCATGGCTGGCACGCGATTGACGATGGCCGCCGCGTCCTGGTGTTTGACCCGTCCGGCGAGGTGCAGATCAACTTGAACCTGCTGCCGCGCGAGGGCCGCCGCGAGGACGAGATGCTCGACGCCATTGAGGCCGAGGCCCGGGGAAGTTATGCCGCGCCGGTGTTTTCGCGTATCCGAAAAGGTACGCTTCACTGGCTGGGCGTGCGTGGCCTCGACGATGGCGGTCAGTCGCTCGAACAGCATCACCTGCTTGTCCCCGGCCGCGGGCGGGACTTCGTGCTGCGGGCCCGCGTGACCGCCACGCCCGAACGCAGTGCCATGGCCTGTCGGCTGGCGGAGTGCATGCTCAAGACCATGGACTTTGACCGGGTTCCCGACCGTCCGCTGCACGCACCGGCGCCGCTGGACAAACCCGCCTGGTGGCACGAGGCGCGTGCCTTGGAGGCGGCGGGCAAACTGAAGGAGGCGGAGCAGGTCATTCGCAACGGGGTGCCGCCGGGCGAGGTGGCGGCGAGCATCGCGGACCTTTACGCGGGGCGCATGCTGCGCCTGCGGCAGGCGGGTGACACGGCCGGCGCCACGGCGGCCTACATGGCAACGCTGGTTTGGACCAGCGAGGCTCCCCTTCCCACCGCCCGCGACGGCGGACGCCCTGAGCTTTCGCGCGAGCGCGACCTCCTGCGCGAACGCCTCCGAACGCCAAACGCCTCGGATTTCGTCCCGGTGGAGATCTGACCGGGGCGCCGACCCGAGGATCGTGCGCGGGACCCTCGATTCTATCTCCCTGGAGGGCGCCGCTCCGTCGGCGCCGGTTACGCGTCGCGGATACCCAAACGGTCGTTCGCCGTGGTTCGTGGATCGTCCCCCGGCGTCGACGGAGCGACGCCCTCCATCGGAGCCCGAACCAACTCCCATCCAGGCAGTCCTCTGCGCGCCCTGGGTCAGGCGCGGTTCATGCGATCGAGGGCGATGGCGGCGGCGCTGGTCCGGTTTTCGACTCCGAGTTTCTGGAAAATGCTCTCGAGGTGCTTCTTGATCGTGGTCAACTGGACGCCGAGCAGGATGCAGAGCTCGGGATTGGTTTTGCCCTGCGCCAGCCAGAAGAGCACTTCCGCCTCGCGCTCGGTCAGCCCGAGCGGCACGAGCAGGGCCGGAGAGGGTTCAACCCGCGGCTTGGGGGCCGGGATGAGCTGCTCCTTGCGCTTCATCCGTGCGTCGATTGCGGCCAGCAGGTCGTCCACCTCCACCGGTTTCACGAGGTAGTCATCCGCCCCGAGGTTCATGCCGGAACGTACATCGGTCGCGCCTCCGCGGGCGGTGAGGAAAATGAACGGGATGGCGGCGGTCGCCGGTTCGGAGCGCAGGGCGGCGAGCACGGCGTGTCCGTCCATCGCAGGCATGGAAATGTCGCACAGGATGAGGTCGGGCTGCTCGCGGCGGGCGGTCTCCACCCCCTCGCGGCCATCGCGGGCCTCCAGCGGAGTGAAGCCTTCGAGACGGAGGATGGTCAGCAGATTCGCGCGCATGCGCGGTTCATCTTCCACGACCAGGATGCGGAGGTTTGGGTTCATCAGGGAGAAAGGGAGCGGGCCGGGTCCGGCGGGGAGTGGAGGGGGAGCACCACGGTGAACGCCGTGCCTTCACCCTCGACGCTCTGCAACGAAAGGGTGCCGCCGTGGAGGTCGACGCAGCGCTTGACCACGACCAGGCCAAGGCCGGTGCCGGAGACGGCGCCCACATTGGAACCGCGACGGAACATCTCGAACAACTGCGGTTGGTCGCGCTGGGGTATGCCGATGCCGGCGTCGCGCACCACGAGTCGCAACGAGGCGGGGTCCGCCCGGATTTCGACCCAGACCGGCTGGGGTGCGGTGGAGTACTTGAGGGCGTTGGAAATGAGATTGGCGAGGATGTGGTGCAGGAGCCGCCGATCCGCGACCACCGTGGCGTCGGTCTCGCCGGAATCGATGCGGACCTCGCGATCCGGGCCGAAGGTGGTGACCACTTCGTGCGCCACCTCGCGCACCAGCGCGGCGCAGTCGATCGGCTGCAGTTCGAGCGAAAGGGACCCCGCCTCGACCTTGCCGAGGAAGAGGACCTCCTCCATCAGATCCGCGAGCCGGCGGGCGCTGGCGCGGATGTCGGTCAGGTGGACGGCCCGCTCCGCCGCGGTCAGCCGCTCGTGATAGCGCTCCAGAATCTGAGCTGCGGATACAATGATGCCCAGCGGAGTCCGGTATTCGTGGGTCACCATGTGCAGGAAATCCGCCTTCAGCCGTCCGAGTTCCCGTTCGCGCTCGAGGGAGCGGAGCATCTCCTGCTCGGCCAGTTTCTGCTCGGTGACATCGAGGGTCGAGGAGGCCACCCGCACATGGCCGCGGACCGGATCCTTGGAGGTTTCGGTGTGGACGCGCAGCCAGCGGACCTCGCCGGAGGGCAGAACGATGCGGTAGTCGAAGGTGGGAACCGGCTCTCCGGTGTCGGCGCGCCGCAGGGCGTCGAGCAGGCGTTCCCGGTCGTCGGGGTGCACGCGTTCGAGGAACGCCTCGCGGCTGGGCATGGCGTCGGTGGCGGCGAGGCCGTGCAGCTTGAGCATCTGCCCGGACCAGACTCGGTGCGGTTCGCCGACGTAGCGCTCGGCGTCGCCCATGCGCGCCAGGCGCTGGGCCCGTTCGAGTCGCTCGCGGGTGCGTTCGAGGTGCTCGACGGTCGAGGCCAGTTCCAGCATGCGGCGCTGTTCCGCGTCCTGGGCGAGTTTCAGGTCGGTGATGTCGAGGTAGATCGACATGATCCGGTCGCGGTTGCCTTCCTCGTGCTGGGCCACATTGCGCACCCAGCGGAGGCGGCCGTCGGGCAGGAGAAGACGGAATTCGATTGTGCCCGCCAGTTCACCGGTCGCGTAGCTGCGGTCGAAAATGGTGTGGACCCGCGCATGGTCGAGGGGATGAACCCGGCTGAGCATGAGCTCGAGCGACGGTGGATGCGCAGCCGGAGGAAAGGCGAAGAGGGCGAACATTTCCGGCGACCAGATCCGGGTGCCGAGACGGCGGTCGATGTCGACAAACCCCATGCGCCCGACGGCGAGCGCCCGGGTCAGCCTCCGGGTCGTGCGGCCGAGGGCGGCGGCGATTTCGTTTTGCGGGGTGACGTCCTGCAGGGTGGAGGAGAGCCGGCGCCGGCCGGTGGTCGGATCGTCAAACACCTGGGCGACATAGCGGATCCAGCGGAGGTCGCCCGAGGGCAGCACGGTGCGGTAGTCAAACGGTTCGCCCGCCCGCCCGGCATAGCTGTCGCGCACCACCTCGGTGAAGCGTTCGCGGTCCTCCGGGTGGGCCCGTTCGAAGATGGCCTCAAGCGTGGGCACGCCGCCCGCCGGATCGAATCCGAGCAGGCGATACACCTCGGCCGACCAGGTACGGGTGCCGTCGTCGAGATCGACCTCGACATTGCCGACGTGGGCGACGGCCTGGGCGCGTTCCAGGGCGGTGACGGCCTGTTCGAGGGTCCGGACGCGGGCCGCAAGGGAATCCACCGCTGCCGCGGAGGGCGTCGGGGGGGAGCCGGAGGAGGCGGGCGCGAGATCCACGGTGGAAAGCGGCGGAGGAACGAGGAGGACGACCAGGCGGGACAACGTGCCACCCGGGCGGGAGCCCGGGCGGAAGCGGCTGACGATGGGGAACCGGACAGGGGGGCGGAAGGAGAAAAATGAAGGCAAGCGTGCCGGCCGGGTGGGCCCGGCCCGGAGGCAAGGGCGTCGAGCGTGGCGTAACGGCTTGTCCTTGCCGGACAGGATCATTGAGTCGGAGCATGGACGTGACCAACCGCCGGCCCCTCAAGACCCGTTCCGCCGCCTGGGCAGGGGCCCTGGCGAGGATGCTGGCGCGGGTGGGATGCACCCCGAATGGCGTTTCGGTGCTGGGGGTGTTCGTTTCCCTTGGCGGGTGCGCCTGTCTGGTGCTGGCCGGGCGATCCGATGGCGGTGAGCGGGCGGGCTGGCTTGCCGCCGGGGCGGTGGGCATCCAACTCCGACTCCTGTGCAACATGCTCGACGGCTTGATTGCGGTGGAGTGCGGACTCAAAGGCAAGCTGGGGGACCTCTTCAACGAGGTCCCGGACCGGATCGAGGACACCCTCTTCCTCGTGGGTGCGGGCTTCGCCACGCTGAGTCCCTGGGGACCGGCCCTGGGTGCCGCCGCGGCCCTGCTGGCGGTCGGCACCGCCTATGTGCGCGTGCTTGGCGGCAGCCTCGGACTGATGCAGGACTTCTGCGGGCCGATGGCCAAACAGCATCGTATGTTTTTCCTCACCGTGTCCTGCCTAGCTGCGGCCGTCGAGGCGTTGGTATCCGAACAACGGTTGCTGCTGGCGGCCGGCCTCGGCATCATCGCGGCCGGCACCGCGGTCACTGCGGTGCGACGGCTGCGGCGCATCGCCCGTCACCTTCTGGCCCGATGATTGCGACCTTCCTCGCCTGGTGGATTCGGTTGTTCACCGGCGCCCACGCCCGCTGGCCCAAAGGGCTGCTGGACGCGCCGGCTCCGCGGATCTTTTTTGCGAACCACACGAGCAATCTCGATTTCGTCGTGTTGTGGTCGGTGCTGCCTCCGCCGGTGCGCCGCCGCACCCGGGCGGCGGCGGCGCGCGACTACTGGAACGGCGGCCCGGTGCGTCGCTGGCTGGCATCCTCGGTGTTCAACGTTGTCCTGATCGAGCGGAAGCAGGTCACGCGGGCGAACAACCCGGTCCGGGATCTTGGGGCGGTGCTGCAGGCGGGTGACTCGATCATCCTCTTTCCGGAGGGCGGACGGTTTTCCGAGCCGGAGCCGATGCCCTTCAAGAGCGGCCTGTTTCACCTGGCATTGGAGCAACCCGGCGCACAGTTGGTGCCGGTCTGGATCGACAACCTCAATCGCGTCCTGCCGAAGGGCGAGCTGATCGCCATTCCCTTCCTCTGCTCGGTGACCCTGGGTGCGCCGCTGGCGCGCATCGAAGGGGAAACCAAGGAAGCCTTTGCTGAACGCGCCCGCGCGGCGGTGATCGCGCTGCGGGGACACTGACACCGGCCCGCGGGAGGGAATTCCATTTCATGAACCTGTTGCTCGATCTTGAGGCCCGGTGGTTTTTTGCGGGAGTGCTGGGGCTGCTGGTGGTGGCGTCGCTGGTGGGCGCCCTGCTCGCCCGGACCACCCGCAGCGAAGCCGGGCAGTCGGTGGTACGAAACCTCAACGCCCGCATCCGGGCCTGGTGGTTCATGGCGGCGTTCTTTGGCGCGGCGGTCGTGGCCGGGCACGGGGCCTCGGTGCTGCTCTTTGCGGCGATGTCGTTCCTGGCTCTGCGCGAATTTGTCACCCTGGTGCCGACCCGCCGCGGCGACCACCGGCCGCTGTTCTGGTCCTTCTTCGTCATCCTGCCCGTGCACTACTACTTCGTCTGGACGGAGTGGTACGGGCTTTTCAGCATCCTGATCCCGGTGTATGCCTGCCTCTGGATACCGATCCGGGCGGCGATGGCGGGGGAGACGGAGGATTTCCTCGCCCGCACCGCCCGCGTGCAGTGGGGATTGCTGGTCTGCATTTACTTCGTCAGTTATGCGCCCGCGCTGCTGACGCTGCCGATCCCGGGTTATGAAGGGGAGAATGCCAAACTCCTGCTCTTCCTCGTGTGTGTCGTGCAGATGAGCGACGTCCTGCAGTATGTCTGGGGCAAGCTGTTCGGGCGCACCCCGATCGCGCCGCGGGTCAGCCCCAGCAAAACGGTCGAGGGTTTTGCCGGCGGCATCGCCTCGGCGGTGGCGCTTGGGGCCGGCTTGTGGTGGATCACGCCGTTCACCCCGTGGCAGGCGGCGGGCATGGCGCTGGCGATCTGCCTGATGGGGTTCAGCGGCGGGCTGGTCATGTCCGCGATCAAGCGCGACCGGGGCGTGAAGGATTTTGGCGCCTTGATCGAGGGCCACGGCGGCATGCTCGACCGGATCGATTCTCTCTGTTTTTCCGCGCCCTTGTTCTTTCACCTCACGCGATACTTTTTCACGTGAGGAGCGGGAGGCGGCGCCGAGCATGCCGGCGAACGACCCGGTGCGAGGTCGCGGCGTGCAGGCCGCGGCTCCTTAACGCGAACTGATCGTCGCGGTCGCGGGCTGGGCGTACCCCGCCCAGTAGGCGTCGAGCAGGGCGCGGTCGGGCGGGCCGTCCTGCACGAGGAAGCGGTACCGGCCGACATAAGGTTTGCCGGGTTCGATCGACCAGTCGCCGAGCTGCGACGGCGCGAAACAGATGAACGGCTCCTTCGGATGCACGCGGAGGGGCTGCGGGGCGCGGAAATTGCCGGGATGATCCATCATGGTCAGACCGACCACGCCACCTTCGCCCTGGCCGTATTGATGGATCCACCGGACGCGGCTGGTGTGGGCCTTGACCCGGTCCGTTTCGCCATTGGAGGTGAGGAACTGCGAGTTCTTTTCACCCAGCCAGTTTCCCAATCCACGGAACCCCAGCCCGCCGTAGTGATACTCGGGCAGGATCAAGGGATCGTTCGTTGCGCACGTTTGGGTCAGCACCAGTTCAAAGAGCTGCACCGGTTGCCTTGCCGTGCCGACGTGGTACGCGGTGACTTCCCAGGTTTCGTGCAAAGCGACCACCGGCGTGGGGGCGGAGAGGTCGACCATGCGATGGCGCGCGACAAAACCACCCGCGACCGGGCCGCTCCAGCTCCGCTCCAGGCCGACAAACTCCACCGTGCCCGTCTTCTGTCCCATGTTCCAGAAATCCGGGGTGCGGCCTTGGAACTTGGTCTTCGTCCAGGGCGACCAGATGCCATGGTGGTGCACATGTTGGACCGGATAGTCGTCGGCCACCGGTCGCCCCGAGGGCGAGACGATGGGATAGAGGTAACCGGCCCGCTTGTATTCGGGTTTGATGTCGGGGCGCGGCAGCTTTTCGCGATCCATGCGGTACGAAAAGGCCGGCTTGCCGCCCACCTGAATGGCGAGGTCTCCGCCTTCGGGTTTGACCGTGACCTGGTCGGGTGCGGGGCCACCCTTGGTCAGCGTAAAGGTGGGCGAGGTGCCGGCGGCCTGCCAGGCCAGCATGAACCGGGCGGTGCGGTCGGGACCCACTTGCAAAGGCAGCCGTTGGCCCTGGGCATCGAGCAAGGCGGGCTGGGCGGGGGCGTTGGGCGGCAGGGTGAAGGAGATCACCTGTCCAGCCCGGTCCATGGGGGCCGGAGACAGCGTGAGGCGGAGATCGGCGGCCGACAAACGCGGACCGCAGGCAAGGATCAGCGCGCCTGCGATCCAGGCGGCGAAACGGGGTGGTGTACGCATGGCGATGCGCACGGAGCTGGAAAACCTCGGGCGACGTCAAACCAAAACCAGCCGAACGGGGCGGGACGGCCCGTTATTCCCAGTATTCCGCCCAGCTGGACGCAGTTTCGGTCACGCGGACCCTTTCGACCCGCACCACCGGTCGCACCGGATAAAGCGCGTCCGCCGGGGCCTCATGACTCAGACGCCGCAAGGCCTCACTGGCGTGCTGAAAGATGAGCTTGGCCATGACCTCGCTCGTCGGATCGATCCCCTCAAACCGGAGAATGCGGTCGCCGTAGGCCGTCTGGAGCGTGGTGAATTGGGCGTCGTTGGAATTGACGGCCAGACTGTGGTCAAAGCGATCCACATAGGCCCCCACCGCCTGCTTCAACAGCTTGAAGTCCACCACCATGTCCCGCGCGTCCAGCGTGTCGGCCACCAGCACGATCTCCACCGTGCGACTATGCCCATGAGGAAACCGGCATGAACCCGGGTGTTTGGAAAGAATATGACCGCTCTCAACAATGAAGGACTTGGCAATGCGGAAAGGCATTGGGGGAAGGGGAAGGGCGAATGACGAATGACGAATGACGAATGACGAATGACGAATGACGAATGACGAATGACGAATGACGAATGACGAATGACGAATGACGAATGACGAATGACGAAGGTGGAGGCTAGTGGGTTTTGGGGTGGGACTCAACGTTTTAGGTGTGAGGCGCACCGCCCGATCAGGGGCCCGTGATTGCCACGCTTCGACCTTCGCGCTCTGCGCTGGTGCTTCGTCCGCGCGAGCCTCAAAGCGTTCGGAGTTGGCGCGTGGCTCGTAGTTGCCGGGGATCGTCCATTCGTCATTCGTCATTCGACATTCGTCATTCCAGCCCCCCCCGGGGGGCTGGCCGCTTCGTCCGCGAGGCGGCTACACGGCTTGGGCGTGGCGGCGGGCGGCGGCCTGGAAGGTGGCGTCGAAGCGGGAGGCGACGACCCGGAGGAGGGGCGAGCCCCGCGGGGTGACCTTGACGCCGTGCGGACTGGTCTCGATCAGGCCGTCGGCTTCGAGGTCGACGAGGGACGCGAGTTCCGGGGCATACTGGGTGGCGACATCGACGCCCAGGCGGCGATTGAGGTCGGCGAAGTTCAGTTCGCGGCGGCACATCAGGCTCATGATCAGCTCGCGCCGGCGCACGTCTTCGTCGGTCAGGCGCAGGAAACGCTCGACCGGGAAGAGATCGTTTTCGAGCGCTCCGCGCCAGGCGCCCAGTGTCTTGTGGTTCTGCCGGTAGGTGGTGGCGGTCTGCGAAATCGACGAAAGCCCGAAACTGTAGAGCGAAGCGCCGGCCCGCGTGGTGTAGCCCTGGAAGTTGCGGTGGAGCGTGCCCTCGCGCAGCGCGAGGGCGAGTTCGTCACCCGGACGGGCGAAATGGTCGAGCCCGACATCGAGGAACCCCGCCTGCGTCAACCGCTCATGCGCCAACGCAAACATGGCCAGTTTGCCCTCCGGGACCGGCAGCTGGTTGCGGTGCTCAAAGATCTTCTGCGAGGGCTTCATCCACGGCACATGCGCGTAGCTGAACACGGAGAGCCGGTCCGGCTGCAGCGCGAGGATGTCATCCAAGGTGCGATCGAACGTCGTGGGCGTCTGCAGCGGCAGACCGTAGATCAGATCGAGATTGATCGACGTGACCCCGGCTGCGCGCAGCCACTCCACCGCCCGCTGATTGGTCTCCTGGGGCTGGATCCGGTTGATCGCCCGCTGAACGCGTTCGTCGGTGTCCTGCACCCCGAGGGAGGCGCGATTCATGCCGAGGGAGCGCAAGGCGGCGACCTGTTCACCGGTCAGACGGCGCGGATCGATCTCCGCGCTGATCTCCGCATCCGGTGCAAACACGAAGCGCGACTTCAGCAAGTCGCTCAAACGCAGCAGTTGTTCCGCGTTCAGGAAGGTCGGGGTGCCGCCGCCCAGGTGCAGCTGCGTGACCGGCCGTGTCCGTTCCATCCGGGCCACCGTCAGGTCAAGTTCCCGGGTCAGGGTGTCCAGGTAGGCATCGGCGGCGCCGTGCTGCCGGGTGATGACGGTATTGCACCCGCAGTACCAGCAGAGCGTCTCACAGAACGGCAGGTGCAGGTAGAGTGAGATGGGTCCGGCCTCCGCGCCATTATCGTCCGCGATCGCCGCTTCGATATCGGCGGTCGAAAACTGGGCATGGAACTGCGTCGCAGGAGGATACGACGTGTACCGCGGTGCCGGACCCGAGTATTTGCGGATCAGGTCCAGATCGAGGGTCGTGGTAGGACCAGCGAAGGCGGGAGGAGGAGAGGCAGAGCCGAGATCTTGTGGGGAGATCATGCCCCAGTATGCCCCGGAAGGATCTCTGCTGCTCCGCATGGCTTGACGAGGCATGGGCGTATTTTGCCGTGAGGCCGGCCTCACGCGCCCGCTAGAGGCGGGGTCGCCGACGCATAAGCGCTAGCACAAGAAACAAGGGGAGCCCTCCGTTCGACTGAAGCTATGCCAGATTAGTTCGGGTGGAGGGCGTCGCTCCGTCGACGCCGGGGGACGAACCCTGCAACCCTGCGTCCGTACGCTCTTGGTCAACGCAACGCGCAACCGGCTTTGGGGTCGATCGGGCGTTCGACGCGAGGCGTGCCCGCCAGGGGCAGCCCTACACTCGGAGGTGAGGCACATCCGGCCTTTCACGTTTCGCTCTTCGCCCTTCGGCGCGCTCCGCGCCGCTCACGTCCCGTAGAGGCGGTCGCCGAAGTCGCCGAGACCGGGCAGGATGTACTTGCGGGAGTTCAATTCGCGGTCGTGGGCGGCGGTGTAGATAGGAACGTCGGGGTGGGCCTCCTCCACGGCGGCCACGCCCTCGGGCGAACTCACGATGCAGATCAGGCGCAGCTCGCGTCCGCCCCGTTCCTTGATCACCGACAGGGCCTGCACGGCGCTGCCACCGGTGGCGAGCATGGGATCGACCACGAGGATACGGCGGCCCTCCAGCAGAGGCAGCTTGCAATAGTAGCTGCGCGCCACCGCGGTGGCATGGTCGCGCTCCAGACCGATGTAGCCGACGCTCACATCGGGAAATAGGTCGGTGAAGGGCTGCACCATGCCCAGCCCGGCCCGCAGGATTGGCACCACCACGAGAGGCTGATCGAGCACCTGGCTCGCGACCGGTTCCAGCGGCGTCTGCACCGCGAGGGTGCGCGTGGGCAGGTCGCGCGTCGCCTCGAGGGCGAGCAGCAGACTGATCTGGTAGGAAAGCGTGCGGAACAAGGCCGGCTTGGTCGTCTGGTCGCGCAGATGGGTGATCGTATGCGCGCCCAGGGGATGGTTGAGTACGTGGAGCATCGGAGGCGGAGAAGGAAGAGAGTGGCCGGCGTATCCGGCTAGAGGAGACCGCGGTCGACCTTGCGCTCGAGGGCCCGCTCCAGCTCCTTGCGCAGCGCCTTTTCCTTGCCGCGCAGGCCGGGCATGCGGGAGAGCCAGTGGTAGACCTCCTCCTGGAGGTGGCGGGGCATGACCGGTTCGAGCGCGAGCACCTTGTTCAAGGCCCGCACGACGCCGTCGGCGAGCTGGTCGCAGATGACCGCGGCGGTGGCCGTGGCGTGCTGGCCGGCGAGGTGCACAACCGGGTCGGCCGGGCGGCTCATGCCGCGGCGGCTGCGCAGGGTGCGGTAATGCACCAGGCTCTCCACGGACACCAGGGCGGTGCGCGGGTAGTAGCTCGCCATCAGGTTCCACGGGTTTCCCCGGCGGTGACTGCCGGCGCCGCGTGGGTCACTGCGCAGGACGACCGCGGGGATGTCGGCAAACTTGGCGAACATGAACTCGACGACCGTGCCGCTGTCCAGCTCGGTGCCGTCAAAGCTGAACACGGCGAGATCGCTGTCGAGCAGCGCCCGGATGTCCTGGTCGCGGATGGTCTGCGGGTGTTTGCCCTGCAATTCGAAGTCCTGGGGCAGCCGGCAAAGGAACCGTCCGTGCGAACGCTCGTAGATCGCCTCCGCAAGGTAGGCGTTTCCGATCAGGTGTTTGACGCTGAAGAGCTCGCTGGCGAAATAGACGGAGTAGCTCTTGTTTTTGGTTTTCATCCGGAACGGCTCGACGGTGAGCGGTGCACGACGGGGGAGAACAAGGCCCGCGGCGAGGACAAGGGCAAGGCCAGATCGGGCGATCGGGACCGGGAGGGCGCGCGTCCCCCGGAGCGCTACCGGGCGGCAGGGGCCGTTGGGGCCGCCGGGGTGAGCGTGAGCGTGTGCAGCGTCTTGCCCGGCAGCAGCGGGGTCGGCTCGCCCTTGACCCAGGCGTCGTGCCCCGCCCGGTAGAAGGGCGAGAGCGGGTGCCCGCTCTGACCGCCCGGCATGTGCAGGATGCCTTCGTTCTCCCGGCCCGGGGTGACGGCGAAACGTTCGCTGGCGCCGTCGGTCGGCGACTGCGCCCGGGGCAGATGGGAGTCGCCGGGCATCGGCTGGGCCGGCATGTCGAGGTAGGGGCTGATCCAGGACGGCAGGACGCGGCTGAACGGATGGCGCATGCGCAGCGTGTTGCGCTGTCCCCACGTGGCCTGTTCGGGACGTGTTCCGCGTTTTTCCAAGTCCGCCATCACATCGTCGGCCGCCGCCAGCAGCAGCGCGTCCCAGGAGGCATAGTCCGGCGCGAGCAGGTGCAGCGGTTTTTCCTCCAGCAGGGTCCACAGTGGGTGTTCCAGCGGCAGCGCGCGGTAGTTGAAGCCCGGCCAGGCGTCGACGCAGGGGGCGAAGATCGGTTCCAGTGCGCGGGCGGCCACCCGCAGCCGCCAGTGTCGCACGAGCGGGTAGCTGGTGGAGGAGACGTCGGCGCGACCCTGCCAGGTCTCCACCTGCCGGCGCAGGGCGGCGCGTTCGGGCCGGCCGGCGAGCGCTTCGGGGGAGAGGACCTGAAGCAGGCGCTGCTGCCAGCGGTCGAGCAGCAGGCTGCGGGTGTCGAGGGCCACCGCGAGCAGGTCGGCCGGAGTCGGCGGACGGTCGGCAGGGCGGGCGGCCAGCTCGGTCATGAGATCGCGAATACGCGCGGCCCGCGGCGGCGCCTCGTAGCCGCCGTCGCCCAGTTTCCGGAGAGCCTCGCCTCCAAGCTTGCGCTGGTTGCCGCTCCAGAGGGGGGCTCCGGGCTCGGCGTGGATCACCGGGACCTCCGCGCCGGGCAGGAACCCCCGCCAGCCGCGGTCGCCAAAGGCCCAGGGCACCGGCTGGCGGCCGTCATGACCAAACCGGTTGGGCAGCTGGCCGGCGATGGTCCAGGCCAGCCGGCCTTCGCGATCGGCGACGAGAAAATTCAACGCGGGGATGCCCATCTCGTGCGCAATCGTGATCGCTTCGGGCACGGTCGTGGCGGTCTCCAGGTTCATCAGCCGGAAGTTGGCGGCCGCGGGATCGTGCATCGTCCATTTGAGCGCGAGGGGCCGCTTGCGGGTCGTCTCACCGATGACCGGACCCCACACGGTCCAGCGGGTGGAGATGACCTCGTCGGGCTTTCCCTTGACCTTGATGCTCTGCGTTCGCACCTCGAACTCGCGGGGGCGGGTGCCTTCGCCGTAGAGTTGGTCCGGCAGCACGGCGTCCGGCTGGACGAGCACGAGATCACCGGTGTCGGCGTAGCTGTTGGTGAATCCCCACGCGATCGAACCGTTGCTCCCCACCACCACGGCCGGACCGCCGGGCAGGGTGATTCCGTTGATCTCGTGAAACCGGGTGGGATCGTCCGTGCGGGGCCAGCGCAGTCGCGCCCGGTACCACACGGTGGGTACGCTCAGGCCGAGGTGCATGTCGTTTTGCAGCACGGCGGGGCGTTGGCCGGGAATGCCGGCGAGCCCAAAGCTGTTCGATCCCGGCCGGATGTCCGGAATCGCCCCTGCATCGTACTCGGCGAACAGGGGCTCCTCCGCGGCGCCGCCCCGCGGATCGAGGGTCCGGCCCGTTGTCGGCGGCCTCGCGGAGGCCGCGGCCGACGCCCCGCTGCGGAGATTGATCGCGCGGGCGGAGGGAATCGGCGCCAGCGGCGCGGTCGAGCCGTCGAGTGCGGCGTCGGCGGGCCCGATGAGCGGGGCAAAAAAGGCGTAGGGCGCCGGGCCGAGCACGTCGCGCAGGGTCACCAGGTGATGCTCATAGCTGCCGGTCTCGTCCTGCAGGTCCAGGGCCATGGCGTAGAGACAGAGCGTGCTGTCTTCCGGTGACCACGGCCGCGGGTCGACGCGCAGGACCTCGTACTCCCAGGGGCGTCCCTCGTTTTGCAGGGCGGCATTGACGCCGGCGGCGTAGGCCTCGAGCTGGTCGCGTTCCGTGGGCGTCAGGCGTTGCACCACCTGCTGCGAAAGGCGGCGCAGCTCGTGCATGCGCACGCCGCGATCCAAGGGCAGCGCGGCCGGACCGAAGAGCTCAGCGATCTCGCCCGCAGCCCGTCGTCGCAGGAGGTCCATCTGGAAGAATCGATCCTGCCCGTGGGCGTAGCCAAGGCCGCGGGCGACGTCGAGACGGGTCGGGCCCTGCACCGTGACGATGCCCGTCGCGTCCCGTTCCACCGTGACCGTTCCGCTCAGCCCGGTGACCACCGCCGTGCCCTCCAACTGCGGCAGGCTCGATTGGAACCGCATCCAGATCCAGAGAAACACCCCAAGCACGACGATGGCCACCGCGCAAAAGGAGAAGCCGAGAATCCGGATCCGGCGTTTGGAAGAGGAAGGCGACGTGGACATGAATAAAGACAGGAGACGAACGAGTCGGTGGGCCCGGGCGCCAGCCGCGGAGCCCGAGGTGGACCGAGGCTGGAAAAGGAATCGTCACTTGTCAGCGTTGCACTTTGCAACGTTGGCCGGCGTCCGGGCCGGAGCGTCAGACGTTCCGCGAGCGAGATTTTTCCCGTGCTCTCGCAGCGGGGCGCTGTCCAGGTTACGGCCGACGCAGGTAGATCACCGTGCAGGCGGCGGCCATGGCGATCGTCGGCAGGATGATCCACGAGGCGCGGATCGGCAGGTGGTAGTGCGACACCGCCCACGCGGTCAACAGGCACTTGATGACAATCAGAATCCAACCGATGAGCAGGGCGCGCTCCACCCGACGGCTCCGCGGTTCAACGGCTTGCACCGCCACGTCCTGGACAAACGCACGATCATAGTCGCGGACAGACGCGCTGGATCGCGTGAACAGGTGGAGCAGGTTCGCAAACATGGTTCGGCGGAACCGTACTCGAACCGGCCGGAAAAGAAAGCGCGGCGGCGGATTCTTTCGTTGTCGGGTGATCAGCGGTCGGGCGTCTTCGGCCCGGTCGTCCGCCCCGGGCTGCGGGAAATCGCGTCCGCGTGATTCGAGTCTTGGCCGTGGGGGGGCGTCCCGGCTAGGGTCCGGCCTCTCCCCATGACCCTGCGCCTTTCTCTTTGGCTGACGCTGACGTTCCTTGCGACCTGCGGAGGGGCCTCGATCCGTGGAGCGGTGGCGGTCCCGGCCGGGTCCAAACCACCACCGAGCCTGGACCCGGCGCGCGAGCTTCCTCGGGTCGACCCAACCGAACCTTCCGCTGCGCTGGCCACGTGGCAGGTGCGTCCGGGGTTTGCCTTGCAGCTGGCGGCGCACGAGCCGCAGGTGCGATCGCCCATCGCGGTGGCGTTTGATGCACGGGGAAGGATGTTCGTTTGCGAAATGGTGGACTACCCGGAGCAGCGGGACGTCACCCCGCATCTGGGTCGCATTTCCCGGCTGGAGGACCGCGATGGCGACGGTCGGTATGAGACCAGCACGCTGTTTGCCGACCAGCTCGCCTGGCCAACGGCGGTGATCTGTGCGGGTGGCGGGGTCTATGTCGCCTCGACGCCGGATGTGATGTTCCTCGCCGATGCGGATGACGACGGCGTGGCTGATCGCCGCGAGGTGGCGTTTACGGGCTTTGGCACCGGACTCGCCCGACTGAACGTGCAAACCCTGCTAAACTCGGCCACGTGGGGACTCGACAACCGCATCCACCTGCAAACCGGCGGGGGCAATCGCGGCGTGATCACGTGTCCCACCCGACCCGACCTCCCCGGCGTTGAACTGGGTGGAAAGGACTTTTGGTTCGATCCGCGCACCCGCGAGTTTGGGGTCGACGCCGGGGGCGCCCAATACGGCATGAGTTTCGATTCCTGGGGACGTCGCTTTGCCTGCAGCAACAGCGACCACCTGCAGCTCTTTGTTTACGATGACACCCTCGTGCCGCCCGGCTCCGCCTTCGCCCTGCCGGCGCCCCGCACCAGCATCGCAGCCGATGGCGGCGCGGCCGAGGTGTTCCGGATCAGCCCCGACGAGCCGTGGCGCATTGTGCGCACCCGCTGGCGGGTCGGCGGCGTGGTGGCGGGCCTGGTGGAGGGCGGCGGACGCGTCTCGGGGTACTTCACCGGCGCCACGGGCACCACGGTGTACCGCGGCGACGCGTTTGGGCCGGAGTTTCCTGTTTCAACCTTCACCGGAGATGCCGGTGGACAACTGGTGCACCGCAAGGTGCTGACCCCCGACGGCGTCAGCTTCGTCGGCCGCCGGGCACCCGGCGAAACGGGCCGCGAGTTTGCCGCCAGCACGGATCCCTGGGTGCGGGTCGTGTCCTTTGCCAACGCGCCCGATGGCGCGTTGTATGTGTGCGACATGTACCGCGAGGTGATCGAGCACCCGTGGAGCATTCCCGAGGCGATCAAGAAACACCTCGACCTCACCTCCGGTCGCGAACGCGGACGCCTGTATCGGGTCGTCCCTGACGATCCGTCCTGGGTGCGGCGCACGTCGGTGGCGCTCGACCGGGCTGCGACCGCCGACCTGGTGGCGTTGCTGTCCCACCCGAACGGCTGGCACCGGGACACCGCCGGCCGGCTGCTGTACGAGCGCCAGGATGCGGCGGCGGTGGAGCCCCTGCGCGCTCTGCTGCGACGCTCCGGAGTGACGCCGGTGGCGCGCGCCCATGCCCTCGCCGCGCTGGAGGGGCTGCAGGCGCTTGACGACGCCAGCCTGGTCGCCGCGTTGAGCGATCTCGATGCCGGCGTGCGGGAACGGGCGCTGACGGCGGTGCTTCGCCAGGCGCGGGTCCGAACCGTCCCGGCGTCACCCGTCCGGCTCGCTCCCGACGTGGCGGCGGCTGTCGCCGGGTGCACCTCGGACGCCCATCCCCGGGTCCGGTTCCATGCGTACCTGGCCACCCACTACCTGGAGCCCGCGTTGCGCGTTCGGTTGATGTCCTCCCAGGCCCGCGTGGACGCGGCGGATCGCTGGCTGGGCGCTGCGCTGTTGCATGGCGCGGACGCCGGGCTCTTCTTCGCCCTGGAACGCGACCTCGCGGCGCTGCCTCCCGCTTGGGTGGCCTCGTTGCTCGAAACCGTGGCGGCGGCGGACTCGTCCCCGAAGCTGGGGCGTGCGCTGCGCACCGCGGTGCTGCAGGGCCGACCCCGGGTGGAGTGGCTGCAGGCGTTGCAGGAAGGATTCAAACGCGCGGGTACGGCGCTGCTGGCCGGTCCGGAGGACGAAGCCCTGTTCGCTCCGTTGTTTCAGCGCGCCACGGCGGCGGTGATGGCGGCGGACAAGAGCGACGCAGAACGCGTGGAATACCTGGGTGTGCTCGGGCTGGCCCCGTGGACCGTGGCTCGTGCGGCCGCGTCCGCCGGCAGCGCGCCGGGCGCGACCGAGCGGGTGCAGGTGGCGGCGATCGAACTGATCGCACGGTTTTCCAACGACGAGGCGGCACGGCTGCCCTTGACGCGTTGGGTGGGGTTGAAACCCGCGGCGCGATCCGCCGCGCTGAACCGGATGCTGGCGCGGCCTGAGCGCAGTCTCCTGCTGCTCGCGTCCTTGGAGTCCGGGGACGTGGCCCTAGCGGACTTGGGGGCGGCCGAGCGCGAGGCGCTCTGGAGTCATCCCAACGCTCCGGTGGCGGAGCGGGCCCGGCGATTGCTGGCGGCGACGCGTCCGGTGTCGCGCGAGGCCGTGGTGGCTTCCTTCCGTCCGGCCCTGGCCTTGTCCGGGCGCACGGACAAGGGGAGGGAGATCTACGAGCAACGCTGTCTCGTGTGTCACCGGGCGGAGGGCCGCGGAATGGCGGTGGGGCCTGATCTCGTGACGGTGAAAACGCGGGGACGCGAGGGGCTGCTGGCGGCCATTGTCGATCCGCACCGTGAGGTCGTGCCGGCCTATGTGGCCTACACCGTTTCGACCCAGGAAGGTGCCACGATGGTCGGGCTCATCAGTCGCGACGATGCCACGGGCGTGGCGCTCACCCTGATGGGAGGCACCCAGGTCTCCCTCGCCCGGGCGCAGATCAAGGGCACCTCCTCCGAGGGCAAGAGTCTCATGCCGGAAGGGCTGGAGCAGGGACTGGATGCACAGGCCATGGCGGATCTCCTGAGTTTCATCGAAGGCTTGCAGGGCTGAGCGCGAGGGACGTCCTCGGGGGTCGACAAGACCGCGTTGCCCCGTCAGGGTGTGCCCGCCCCGTTGTCCCGATCTCTTCCTCCGTTTACGCCATGTCCTCGCTCACGCGCCGCGATTTTCTTCAAGCCACGGTTCTCGGAGGGGCGGCGCTGGTGTCGCCGCTCCGTGCCGCCGACTCTTCTGCGCCGCTGCGGATCGCCACCTTCCGCGCGGATGTGACCACGCCGATCGGCCATCCCCTCTGCGGCGGCTGGATCACGCCGATGAAGGAAATGGCCGATCCGCTGGAGGCCATCGGCTACGTGCTGCTCGGCGCCGGCCGGCCCATCGTGGTGTGCGCGCTGGACTGGACCGGGGTGCTCAACGAGGCGCACGTGCGCTGGCGGACGGCGCTGGCGGCGGCGGTCGGCACGACCCCGGACCGGGTGGCCTTGCAGTGCGTGCATCAGCATGACGCTCCCTTTGTCTGCCTGCGCGCGCATGCGCTCACGCTCGAGCACCAGCTCGGTGTGATGGATCCCGAGTTTTTCGCCACGGCGGTCGACCGCGTGGCATCCGCGGCGCGCGCCTGCCTGGCCGGGGCGAAGCCGCTCACCCATGTGGCCCGCGGGGAGGCCGTGGTTGAACAGGTGGCGTCGAACCGCCGCGTTCTCTTTGATGCCGCGGGCAAGGTGGTGCGCATGCGTGGAAGCTCCAGCGTCGATGCCGAGCTGATCGCGCTGCCGGAGGGACTCGTCGATCCGCTGCTGCGCACCGTGGCCTTTTATTCCGGGACCGAGAAGATCGTCGCGTGTCACTACTACGCCACGCATCCGATGAGCAGTTACGGCAAGGGCCGGGTTGGCGCGGACTTTGTCGGCCTCGCCCGCCGGCGGCGGCAGGCGGCGGAGCCGGGCTGCACCCACCTTTATTTCACCGGGGCGGCGGGCAATATCGCGGCGGGCAAGTACAACAATGGTTCGCCCGAGGCGAAGATCCGCCTGACCGACCGGATCCACGCGGGCATGGAGGCGTCGGAGCGCGGGTTGACGCCCCGGCCCTTGCGGCGGGTGCAGTGGCGCACGTCGGAGATCCTGCCCCCGGCCGATCCGGCGTTCACGGTCGACGCTCTTCGGGCGACCTTGGCGGACACCACGCAGACACGGGCGTTGCGCACCATCGCCGCCATGCGGCTGTCGTGGCGCGAGCGGGTCGAGAGCCGCGTGCCCTTGGTGGTGAGTGCCCTGGAGCTGGATGACGTTTCCCTCCTGCACCTCCCGGCGGAGTCCTTTCTTGAATACCAGCTGCTGGCGCAGCGGGTGACGCCGTCCCGCTGGGTCGCGACGGCGGCCTATGGCGACGGAGGTCCGTGGTATGTGCCCGTGCGTGCGGCGTACGCCCAGGGAGGGTATGAGGTGAGTGTGGCCTTCTGTTCCCCGGAGGTCGACGACCACCTCTCCCGCGCCATCCGCGCCGTGCTCACCTGACCCCGCGGATTTCCCGACCACCCACCCGGCGGTGTATCGCGGTGTGCGTCCCCGCGGCGTCGACGGAGCGACGCCCTCCATCCTTCAACCCTTCGGGTACCCTGTTGTTGTAGGCGGCCTCGCCGAGGCCGCGGGTTTGGCACCAGCACACCCTGCGGGTGAACCCATGTAGGCGGCCTCGATGAGGCCGCGTTGATCCCTGGAGGGCGCCGCTCCGTCGGCGCCGGTTGCGCGTGGCGAAACTGATGCGTTGCGAGATGCGAATACGCGTCGAGGGCCAAGCACGACCCGGCGGTGTATCGCGGTGTGCGTCCCCGCGGCGTCGACGGAGCGACGCCCTCCATCGGTGAACCCTGCGGGTGGCCTGGTGTAGGCGGCCTCGCTTGCACCGCGGGGCGGTGAAGTGCGAAGTTCGAAGAGTGAAGGGCGAAACCAGCCCCTGCGGGGCTGGAATGACGAATTCCGAATGACGAATGACGAATGCCCAGCCATGACGGATCACCCACCTTCTCCGTCCATTGTGGGGCCGCCCCTTGCGGGCGCGCCTGGCACCGCGCGACCCCTGCGCGTGCTCGTTGTAGGCGGCCTCGCTGAGGCCGCGGGTTTGACCTTGCCTTGCCGTGTCCGTCGCGAGGGCGCGCGCTAGAAGCGCAGGCAGTACTGCGCGGCGTAGGCGACCCCGACTTCGGAGGGGTCGCCGGACGGGTGGTTGGAGGTCACCTGCAGCTTGAGTTGGGAATCCGGCGTGAACCGGTAGACGGTGGCCAGATCGTAGCGCGTTGTGTTCTCACCCCAGCGAAACCGGGAGGCACCTTGCCCGACGGTGGAATGGACCTGCCGGTTCCAGCGCAGAGCGGTGAAGAACTGGGGTGTGACTTTCACCCGTGTCTCGACATAACCGGCGTAGGTGTCGACCGAACCGCCGGGCACATCGAAGGTGGATTGAAAGGTCTCGGCCCAGACCTGGAGCCGGCGCCACTCGAACGAGAAATCCTGGGCCACGAGGCGCTGACGGTAGTCTCCAAAAGATCGTCCCGGAGGCACGGAACCCGCGGCGGAGGGCAGCAGGTAGGCACTGTCGCTGTAGGACAGACCCAATTTCACGCGCAGGTCGGGACGGTAGACGAGACGGGCGTTGAACGCCGGGTGCGAGAAGTCCACCGCGCTGACCGGCCAGGCGTCGGGTCGGGAGGACGGCCCGGTGTTCTTGAGTTCGACGGCGTAGTCGAATTTCCCCCACCGACCCGAGAGCGACACCCCGGTGGCGTAGCTCGGGCCCCAGACAATCGGGAGGTAGGCGTATTCATCGACTCCGGCGGCCGGGCCGAGATCGGCGAGGGAGCGCGGGGCGCGCTCGTCGTACACGCCCGTCAGGTATTCGTAGGGCAGGGGGGCGCCGACAAAGGGATTCTGCCAGGCGTCATGGCGGGCCATCCAGTTCCCGATGACGGCGGCGAATTGCCCCAGCTGCAGGCTCATGCCCGCGCCCTTCGGCGAGAAACGGATCGCGTATTCGTCGAGCCGGATCTCCATCGACCCCTCCGCGGGATCAAGACCCCGGTCGACGCGCACCTGGACGAATCCATAAACCTGCGGGCCCAGTTCCGCGTCGGCAAAAAGCGTCAGGCGCGGATGAAACAGTGTGTCGTCCTCAAACAGGACCAATCCCGGATTGGACTGGTGCCCCTTGAACCCTTCCAGCGTCAGGTTCCCGCTGATCTGGGCGCGCCAGTCACCGTCGGGCGAGGCGAGGTGGAGCGACTCGGCGAGCCGTTCGCGCCAGCCGCCTTCCTCGTTCGCCACCAGCGGGGCCACGAGCAGAAAGGGAAGGACCAGGATCCACTTCATACCAGGGAATCAGCCACGGAGTGGCTCGGTATGCCGCGGAAGCACGACTTCGAACTCGGTCCAGTCGTCCTCGGAAATCGCGAGGCGCACGTCGCCGCCGTGCAGGCGGGCGAGTTCCCGCGCCAGATTCAGGCCGAGACCGTGGCCCGGCAGATCGGCGCCGGTGGCGCCGCGGTGGAAACGATCAAAGATGTGGGGTTGGTGCTCCCGCGGGATGACGCGGCCGGTGTTTCCCACCGACAGGATCACCTGGGCTCCCTCCGTGTGAGCGGACAGGTCGATCCGCCCGCGGGGACGGTTGTAGTTGCGGGCGTTTTCGACCAGGTTTTGCAGAATGTGGGCCACGTAGCGTTTCTCGCCGGAGATCGACAGCGTATCGGGCAGATGGTTCACGACTTCCAAGTCAAACGGATCGGGCAGCACGCTGAAATCATCCAAGCAGGTGGCGACCAAGTGAACCAGATCCAAATGCGCAAACTCGATGCGGACGCGGCCGGCATCGACCCGCGAGAGCAACAAGAGGTCCTCGATCATGCTCGTGAACCGCGTCGTTTCTCCGACGAGCCCCTCCAGCTCGCTGCGCACGTCCGCCGGCAGGTCCTGGCGGGCGAGAAGTTCGTCCAGGCCGGCGCGCAGGACGGCGACCGGGGTCTTGAGCTGATGCGAGGCGTTGGCGGAAAACCGCGCAGAGCGCTGCAACTCCGCCTGGGTCGACTCCAGGGCGGCCTCGGCGCGGGAGCGTTGCAGGGCGTTGACGGCCGAGTCCATGGCCATCTTCTCCACGGGACGTGAGAGTCGGGCGGCGAGCAGGTGGCTGGAACCCAGGCCGCCGAGCAGGAAGAGGGCGCCGGCCCCGAGGATTTGCCAGCGCAGGCGGTTCTGTTGCGCCACCGCGTTGTCGAGCGGATACAAGAAGAACTCGTGCGCCACCGGGTAAAGCGAGCCGGCGTTCAGCGGCTGGCAGAAGAGAAGGTGCGGCCGGCCGCCGAGGGAAATGGTGGCCGGGGCCTGCTGCCGGTCTTCCCGGTCGACCAACGTACGCAGCGCTGACCGGAGCACGGTGCGCGCGGCGGGCTCGAGCCCCGGCAGCTGCAGGCGCCCGCCCGTCCAGAGCCCCGCCCGGATGTCACCCGTTGACGTGAGCTCCGACGCCGACGCCGACGACGGCGTCGGCGCCAGCCCGACCACCAAGGCGGCGATCGGGCGGCGGGTTTCGGTGGAGACAATCGGAGTGGCGATCACTTCAACCAGGACTTCGTCGCCGAGCGGATCCTCCTTCCGTTTGACCCAGCCGAGTTGGGTCGTGAGTGGCAGCCTCGGCAGGGACAGTTGCGCCTCCTCGCCGGGACCGAGCGCGCCGGCGTTGTGGTTTTCCGGGGGAGGAATGACGGCTCCGTTGGCGTCGAGAAAGCGATAGAACCGGGCGTGCACCGGACTGCGGGGCGAAGCGTCCGCCGGCACCGGACGCATCAGGTCGCTCAATTCGTCGCGGGCGCTGATGTAGAGCAGGTCCAGGGCGTCGTCTTCCAGCGCCGCATGGATGCGCGGATTCCCGACCAGGGTGCGGCATCGTTCCGCGAGGTGATCGGCGCGGGTGGCCTGCGCGGCGTTGAGGGCGGCCAGCGCCGCGCGAAACTCCCGATGGTGCTCCGCCTCCGCGCTGGCCAGGGCCTTGCCCTGGGCGAAGTAGAGACCGGCGAACGTGAGCAGCCCCACCACGAGCATCATGGCGGCCATCAGCCGCCAGCGGAAACTGCGAAAACTCACCGGTCGGTTCACCATCACAGTCGGGCTCAGGGAAAGTCGATGCGCACCGTTGAACCGGGGGCGATCTCCACCGTGCGGGCCCGGGTGACCTTGCTGTTGATCCAGGCTTTGACCTCGCGCGTGCCGGCGGGCACCCCGGTGAGCCGGAAGTTGCCTTCGGCGTCGGTCAGCACGAAGTGCGGGGTATCAAGCACGAGGATCAACGCTCGCATGTGCTGGTGGATCTCGCACCGGATCGTGACCAGGCCAGGCAGGTCGAACACCTGAGAAGGGACGGGGGTGTCCGTGGGCCGGTACCGGCCGAGATCGAATCGCTTTGCGGGGGAAAACGAAAACACGTTGTGAAACGTGTCGTCGTAGTTGGGGAACTCCACCCGCGTCCCCGTTTGCACGGGCAGCAACGAAGGGATGAACGCCAGATCCCGCTGGGCGAGCTGGACCACCTTGGCCGCCTCCGTCCGGGCAAACGGCCCCTCGATGTAGACCACCGCGAGCGGCGGGTTGGTCGCCACCGTGCCTTCCTTGCTTACGATTTCGTAGCGCTGCTGCACCACCGGGGCGGATTCCGCTTTGGGCAGGGCGACACGCCCTTCGACGACGCCTTCGGAGGCGGCAACGAGGGACCCCACGCATAGCGCGGAACCGAGGGCGAAGCGACGAAGCGGGCTCATGAGGTTTCTTTTTCCGTTTCGGGCGGCCGGATCGTGTAGCCTACGTTGCGGAGGTTGTGGATGAGCGGCACCGGGAACTCCGAGTCGATCTTTTTGCGCAGCCGCGTGATGAACATCTCGACCGTGCGTGAATCATAGCTGTGCTCCCGTTGCCAGACCCGATCGTAAAGCTCGGTCCGGGCAAAAAAGCGGCCCGGCTCCTCCATCAGGATCTGCAGCAGGTCAAACTCCCGGGGCGAAAGCGCGATCGCCTCCCCGGAACGCAGCACCCGGCGTTGCTGCACATTCATGTGCAGATCCGCCACCTGCAAGGCGACCGAGGGCAGGGGCGCCGCCACACGGCGACCGAGGGCTTCCACCCGGGCGACGAGCTCCTCCATCGCGAAGGGTTTGGGGATGTAGTCGTCCGCGCCCGCCTTGAGTCCCCGCACCCGGTCACCGACCTCCCCCCGGGAAGTCAGCATCAAGACCCGTGCGGCGGACTTCGCGGCCCGCAGCTTGGCCAGCACCTCGAAGCCGTCGATGGACGGCAGGTTCACATCGAGGATGATGAGATCCGGAGGAGTGGTCAGCGCCGCTTTCAGCCCGGTGGCGCCATCGTGGTGCACACTGGCTTCATGACCATGCCGGTGCAGCGCGACATTCACGTGGCGCGCCAGTTGAGGTTCGTCCTCGATGATCAGGATGCGCATGACGGAGGGGCTGGCAACTGCCGACCCATCAAGCCGGTGACCGTGGCGCGCCTTCGAAAACGGGGCAACGGAAAATCCGGTTCCGGACGGACCGCGGAGCCCGGTGCGCCGGGCGGGCGACGGTGGTGTGGATACGAAGGGAGTGAAAGTCTGACGCGTGGCATTTGCAGCTGGGGCCTATCGCAGGCGCCCAGCGGTCAGGATTGAAGGGGCCGGCCAGCCGGAAAAGAGATATCGGGTAACGAATTCAATACATTCGCGAAGCCCGACGGTTGGCACCGCGGGGCGGTGAAGCGTGAAGTTCGAAGAGTGAAGTGCGAAGCTCCTAGAATTCGTAAGTACGTAATTTAAAACAAATAAAAGCAAAAGTTGGGCGTTCTCCGTCCCCCCCGTTGTAGGCGGCCTCGCTGAGGCCGTGACGAGACCTACCGGTCCCGCCTCCGTTCATCGAATGCTGCACGCGACGCCCCTCCCCGTGGGGTCCGCGACCCCACCTCCAACGGATCGCCCACCGATTAAGCTCTCCTTCCGTTGGAGCTGGCCTCGCTGAGGCCGGGGGGACGCGATCGTTGTCGGCTCCCGGCGCTCTCCTGTCGCGACGGAGCGGACCTCGGGGTGCGTGACGGCGCCCTGCTCCCCCTTGGCGGAGCGAAACGAGGTCTGGGGCGGAGGCGCCTTGTTGGCTGGATCGTGCCTTTGCTGAGCATTGCCAACACGAAGCCAAATGCTGAGGTGTTCCAATCAAGCCCCCAGACCTCGTTTCGCGGCTTCGCGCCTCCGCGTGAGACCCGCTGCCGTCGCTTTGTCGCTCCGTCGCGCCTCCGCGTGAATACATCGGACATGGGTGGCGGGACCGAGGGTCCCGTCGCGGCCTCAGCGAGGCCACCTCCAACAAGGGGACAGGCTCAGCGAGGCCACCTCCAGCAAGGGGACAGGCTCGGCGAGGCTGCCTCCAACAAGGCGACGGCCTCAGCGAGGCAGCGTCCGTTAGGGTCGGACCTATCGCCAGAAAATCTCCTCGATTCTAGCAACACGGACTTTGCCGAACGGAGGTCCTATCGGGAAGAGCAGGCCCAGCGCTGACTTCGCCCCGCGTGGTGCTCAGGGCTGGATGAAATCGCGCACAACGGCGGCGAATGAAGGGTGTTCATGGATCGAGCGAACGGCTTTCGATGGAAAGTGACCGATAAGGCGCTTTCTGGGCGCATGTGTGTCCAAAACGGTCTGTTTTCAGCGAGTGAGCGTCGACTAACCCAGGTGTGGCATGGAGCCTGCGAAAGCGGGTTTTATGAACCACCCGTTGTCTCTGCGCGGTCGCAAACGAAGCCACCTTGTCCTCCTGCTGGCCCCGATGCTGGCGACCGCCGGTCTCGCCCAAACGAAGAAGGAGGAGACTGTGGTCAGCCTGGAGCGCTTTGTCAGCGAAGCGGTGCGCCAGGAGGACTCCGTGATTCCGACCATCCGACCGATCAGTTCCGTGCTCGGGCGCGCGGGCAGTGTGCTGGATGCGCCGCGGGCGGTGTCGACCATCACGAAAGCCCAGTTGGAGGAGCGTAATGTGCAGCGCATTGAAGACCTGTCCCAGTTTGTCGCGGGCGCCTTCACCGCCCCGATCTTTGGCAACGCCGGCGTGCCCACGCTGCGCGGCGACCTCGGCGAGGCCTATCAGAACGGCCAGCGGAAGGCCTTCAACCGGAACTCCTTTCCGATCTCCTTCAACGGGGTCGAGGCGGTCGATGCGGTCAAGGGCGCCCCGCCCGCGCTGTTCGGGTTTGGCAATGCCACGGGTGGATACGTGAATTTCGTGACGAAGGCTCCGTTCTTCGACCGCAGCCGGACCACGGTTCGCGCCGTGGTCGGCGAGTGGGAGAGCTACCGGTGGCAGGTGGATACCGGCGGACCGCTCAGCCAGAAACTCGCCTACCGGTTCAGCTACGAAGGCTCCGACGCCGACAGCTTTTACCGGCTGGTCTACAATGATGCGCAAAGTCTGTATGGTGCTCTCACCTACAAACCCTCCGCGCGTCTGACCCTGGACGTCAACGCCGAGTACGCCCGGGCGCACTTCACGGAGAATCCCGGCGTCAACCGCCCGACCCAGGCCCTGATCGACTCCGGGCTCTATGTGACGGGATCATCGGTCCAGAACGGCGGTACCGGCAGCTATTTCGGCAACACCTTCACCCCGACCGGCACGGTGCGGATCGACGGTTCGCAGACCCTGCTCGCGCCCGGCGACGGGGCCTGGTCGAAGGTGCTCAACGGTCAGGTCATCGCCCGGCTCGAGCTCGACTCCGCGCGTTCACTGGTCAATCGGACCTATGTCGAGTCAGTCGAGGCGGAGAAACATTCGTCGTACTATTTCTACAGCTGGTTGCCGACGAGTCTCACCGCGGAGAACCGCACGGAATACGTCGCTGACTTTTCCACCGGCCGTCTCAAGCATGCCGCGGTGGCCGGACTCAGCCTGCGGTATGAGCACCGCAAGAGCTACGTCGACATCCTGAACGAGGTGTTCAACGCCTTCGACCTGACCCTGAATCCGGAGACGCTGCGGTATCCGCAGAGCCAGTTGTTCTTTGTCTCTCCAGTGCCGGGCCGGCCGTATTTCGCCACGCCCGGGGGCCGGTATCCTCGTCCGGGGCGCACGGACTCCACCTCGCTGTCGGCCACGCTCGATTCGGAGATGGGCACGGCGGGTCTCTTCGTCCAGGACCAGATCACGCTGACCGATCGCTGGAGCCTGCTCGCCGGAGCCCGGCTGGACTGGCTGACGGTCGACACGACGGATCCTCTGCCCCGGACTGGATTCTCTCCGACCGGGGACAGTCTGCACACGTTGCAGCCCTCGGGCAGCCTCAGTCTGGTCTTCAAGCCGGCGGCGGACTCGACCGCGTACGTCACGGTCAATCGCGCCGCCGCCGTCGAAGGCTCCTCCTCAAGCGGTGGATTTGGCATGACCAACAATGCGCTGCGCGAGGAGACCTTCGAGAACAGCAGCGTGCTGGTCGAGGCCGGGGGCAAGCTGGCCCTCTGGGAAAACCGGTTCTTCGCCGGCGCCGCCCTCTACCACCAGAAACGCAACCGGCAGAACGTCCGCTTCAATCTGCCGGATGAAATCGCCGTCAGCGGGTTTGAGCTGGAAGCGGTCTTTCAACCGACTCCGCGGCTCAACGCCGGGTTCAACTACACCTACAGCCACGCCGCCTACGAGAACGGACCTCTCCCGGGCAGCATCCAGACAACGCCGTCGTTCTCGCCGTCCACCCCCAGCGGCAACTTCGGCGCCTATCCGGCGGGCGATTATCGACTGCCGGGACTGCCGCTCTGGCTGTTCAACACCTATGTGAGCTACACCCTGCCGACGGGACTGGGCGGCAGCGTTGCCCTCAATGCCCAGGGTGGGCAGAACCTCGACCTGTTCGGCGCGGTGAAGATTCCGTCGCAACAAACCTGGAACGCCTCCCTTTTCTATGTGGCCAAGGCGTGGGAAGTGCGGGTGGATGCCTTCAACCTGACCGATGAATTCAACTGGCGGGCGACGAGCACGCCGTTCGCCGGCGCCGATCTGGTGACCCGTGAACTGCCTTTCCGGCTTCAGGGCTCGATCAAGCTGCGGTTCTGAGCGATCTTCTCCTCCCCCGTCGATTTCCCGCCCATGCACGCCACCCTGTCCGTTTCCGCCGCCGCCGGTCCGTCTCGTCTGATCCGCCTTGCCCGGCGGACGCTCGTGTTCTGGTTGCTGGGACTCGCGGCCGCCGCCGGTGCGGCCACGGCCGCGTCGCCCACGCGCGATCAGGTGCTCGCGCTGATCACCCAGCAGGCGGGATCCTGGGAATCGGGTGACGAAGCCGCCTTTCTGTCGAGCCTGCATCCGGACAGCGTGTTTGCGTATCCGGGCAAGCGCCTCACGCGCGACGGGGCGCTCGCGGTGTTTCGTGAATGGAAGCGCGACTTCAAGGACACCCGCATGCGGCTGCACCGCGTGGTGATCGAGGGGACGCAGTTTTCTGTTGAATACACCTTCGCCACCACCCGCCGATCGACCGGCCACCGGTCCGCCGCCGGCACGGTGGCGGTGGGCGAAGTGCGCGAGGGCAAGCTCGTCGTTTGGAAGGAGTACCTGGATGGGCGGGTCTCGCGCCAGCAGGCGGCCGGAGAGCTGCCGGTGGACGAGACGGCCGAGCCCTTCCCGTGGCCGGACACCCCGGAAAGCCGGCGCCCGTGACCCGCCGGCTCACTTGCCGACGTAGATGGCGTCCTCGGGCCAGTCACGGCGCATCGTGCTGCCGGCCATATTGATCAACGGCAGATAGTTTCGCAGCACCCGCACGGGACTGAGCAGGCGCAGGGTGGTGATCTCCTGGATGGAGTGCGCGCCGTGGTTCTTCATCAGGCTCGGAATGAGCCGCTCGTGCACGCTGCGCACGATGTCGCGGTCGCTGGTGCCTTCGATGACAAAGAGCAGGGAGAGTTTTCCGTCGATTTCGGCAATATGACTCTCGGCGATCATGTCGGTCAGCTCCGGAATCTGCCGTTCACCCCGGATCTTTTCGCGTAGGTTCTCGTAGGTTACACCGAGGGCGAATTTGATGATGTAGAGGTGGCTGGCGTTGTATTGCCCGGTGCCGCCCTCGCCGAGATCGACGCTGGCCCAGTAGCGCAGCAGTCCCTCCTGCTCGAGTTTCTGCCGCTTGCGGCCGACGGTACGCAGAGGAACGCCGGTGGCATCGCTGATGCTCTTGTCGGTCGCCCGCGGGTCGCGCACCAGGTGGCGGGCGATGGCTTTTTCCTGATCGTCGAGGGGGCGGGAGGGCGCGTTCACGCCGCTCACGTTGGTTGGCTGCGTGGAGGTTGTCGACACGGGCCTCGTTGGCCTTCGCCGCGGCCCGGGGCGTCCGCTCAGGTCACCGGTGGCTCCGCCAGCAGGGATTCAAGGTCCAGCGGTGCCGTGACCATGGCGAGTTCGCCCCGGGGGTTGCGCGGCCAGCGTTCGACGGGCCGGTCCCAGTAGAGTTCGACTCCGTTCTGGTCCGGATCCCGCAGGTAGAGCGCCTCGCTCACGCCATGGTCCGCGGCGCCGTCGAGCGCGACGCCGGCGGCGAGCAGCCGGCGGAGGGCGTCGGCCAGATGGGCCCGGGTTGGATACAGGATGGCCGTGTGGTAAAGCCCCGTGGCGCCGGGCGGGGGAGGGGAGCCGCCGAGGCTTTCCCAGGTGTTGAGACCGAGGTGGTGATGATAACCGCCGGCGGAAATGAATGCGGCCTGGGCGCCGTAGCGCTGGGTCAGTTGGAAGCCGAGTACCCCGCAGTAGAAGTTGAGCGCCCGCTGGAGGTGGGCGACCTTGAGATGCACGTGGCCAATGCGGACTCCGGAATCAATGGGACGGGGTGTGTCGGGCATGGGGAAGGTTGGTCGATCCACATCACAAAGGCAAAGCCAGCCGCGCGGGGAGCGCGGCCGCGGGTTTGCATCACGGCGCGGTTGACGTTCGGAATACGCCGGTTACGAATCGGACTTTCGGGCGGCCGGTTGCGCGCCCACCGGTGGTATCAACGTCCCTTTCTCCTATGACACTCGTTGGCTTCTTCCTTGGCGTCGGTCTGGCCGTCCTCATGACGTTTCTGTTTGGTGTCTACACCATTGGTCCCACCCAGCGCGGGGTGTTGACCACCTTCCGGCGGGCGCAGCGGATCGGAGGCATGACCTCGGAGGATCCGGTGCTCGGCGCGCTGCTCAAAGAGGAGGAGAAACCTCGCTATTCGTATCCCAACATCCGGGTCATCGGCCCGGGTGGACCGTATTTCAAGTGGCCCTGGCAGAAGCTGCACAAGATCGACATGACCATCCAGACCACGGACATCACCTGGGATCCGGAGGTGAAGCAGACCTACATTGAGGCCGTGACGAAGGACAACCTGACGGTGGCGATCAACGGGCAGATCCGCTGGAAACCCTGTGAGCGCAACCTGTACGCCTACCTCTTCGGAGTGGCGCATCCGGAGATCCACGTCATCGGGTATTTCATCTCGGTGCTGCGCGACCGGATCGCGACCTTCCAGGGAGACACGGCGGAAGGTGCCGTCGAGGGCGTTTCGATCAATGACCTGCGCAAGAATCTTTCCAGCATCAATCGCTACATGGAGGAAACCTGTCGCAAGACCACGGCCCGGTATGGGGTGGAGTTGGATGCGGCCTTGATTACGACCATTGATCCCCCGGCGGATGTCGACGAGGCGCTGGCCTCGATCAACACCACGCAAAACCAGGTTGCGGCGTCCATCAGCCAGTCCAAGGCCGATGCGGACCAGAAGCTCAAGATGGCTGAACAGGCGGTGCAGATCGCGCAGAACCGGGCGGCGGCGGAGGCAGGGCCGTTGATCGAACTCGGGCGCACCTTGGCCACCATGCACGCGGAGGGCGGCAAACCGGCTCTCGACGCCTACCTGCGCAACGCCAGCCTGCCGCTACGTGAAAAAGCGGCGCAGACCATCGTCAACCTCTGATCCGAACCCCCATGAACACCCTCATTGCCATCGCGGCCGGATTTTTTCTCACCTTCCTCCTCACGCCTGTCGTGTTGTTTTTCGGGCGGGTGTTCCAGCTCTGGCGCGTGCTGCCGGAGCGACGCGTTCTCGTGTACACCCTCTTCGGCAAAGTCATCGGCCAGGTGTCCGAGCCGGGGCTCTTCTTTCCCGTGGCGCACTTCGGCCTCCGTGCCTTGCTGCTGCCGTTCTTCGGCAAGGCGTACGAGGTGCACACCCACATCTTTCAGTCCTACCTCCGCAATCAGCTGGTCAACTCCGAGGAAGGTGCGCCGATGGGCGTGGGCATCTGGTTTGAAGGGTATGTCAACGACCCCGAGGCCTTCCTCTTCCAGAATTCGGATCCGCTGGGTTCGTTGAAGGCGAACGTTTCCACTGCGGTGGTGAAACAGCTGTCGAACCTCAAGCTCGACGTCCTCTTGGAGAATCGCGACGCGCTTTCGAAGAAGGTGCGCGAGGAGGTTTCCCCCACGTCGGCCAAGTGGGGGTTTGCCATGGGATCGACGTACATCCGCAAGGTGGCGTTCCGCGACAACGGCATGATCATGGAGATCCAGCGCAAGGTGGTGAACCGCCTGCGTCAGGTCACCGCGGCCATGAAGCAGGCCGGCGACAACGAAGTGGCGCTGATCCATTCCTCCGCCGACATGCAGGCCGCGCAGCGACTCGGAGAAGCGCAGGCCGTGCGTCCGATGGTCATCGGCAAGGCGCTCGCCGAGATCCGGCGAAACCCCGAGGTGGCCGAAGCGCTCTTCACCCTGCTCGACGTGCAGTCCACCCTGCGCAGCCCCGGCAAGATCATCGTCAGCCCCCAAGGCGGCGGTTCAATGTTGTTGAACGTCTGATACCAAAGGCCCCCCGGGTGCACCCCGGGGCATCCCCAGCAGCACACCCTGCGGGTGCACCCTTGTAGGCGGCCTCGCCGAGGCCGCGGGATGCGCCCCGCGTGAACCCTGCGGGTGCCCCTTAGTTGGATGCGGCCTCGCCGAGGCCGCGTTCATCCCTGGAGGGCGCCGCTCCGTCGGCGCCGGTTGCGCGTGGCGAACCTGTTGGGTCCCAAGGTGTGCCCCGCGTCGCGGACAAACCAACCACCCGGCGTTGTCTCGCGGTGCACGTCCCCGCGGCGTCGACGGAGCGACGCCCTCCACCCGTGAACCCTGCGGGTGCCCCTTAGTTGGAGGTGGCCTCGTCAAGGCCGCGTTGATCCCTGGAGGGCGCCGCTCCGTCGGCGCCGGTTGCGCGTGGCGAACCCGATGTGTCCCAAGGTGTGACCACGCGTCGAGGGCCAAGCACGACCCGGCGGTGTCGCGCGGAGCACGTCCCCGCGGCGTCGACGGAGCGCCGCCCTCCAGCGGTGAACCCTGCGGGTGACCATTTGTTGGAGGCGGCCTCGCCGAGGCCGCGGGTTGCGGCCCGCGTGAACCCTGCGGGTGCCCCTTATTTGGATGCGGTCTCGCGGTGGGGGCGTTGATCCGTGTTGGGGGCCGATCCGTCGGCGCCGGTTGCGCGTGGCGAACCTGATGCGCCCAAGGTGTACCCACGCGTCGAGGGCCAACCACGACCCGGCGGTGTGGCGCGGCGCACGTCCCCGCGGCGTCGACGGAGCGACGCCCTCCATCGGTGAACCCTGCGGGTGATCTGTTTGTAGGCGGCCTCGCTGAGGCCGCGGGTTTCGCGACAGCACACCCTGCGGGTGCCCCTTAGTTGGAGGCGGCCTCGTCAAGGCCGCGTTGATCCCTGGAGGGCGCCGCTCCGTCGGCGCCGGTTGCGCGTGGCGAACCTGTTGGGTCCCAAGGTCTGATCCTGCGTCGTGGACAAACCAACCACCCGGCGGTGTGCCGCGGTGCACGTCCCCGCGGCGTCGACGGAGCGACGCCCTCCACCCGTGAACCCTGCGGGTGCCCTGTTGTTGGAGGTGGCCTCGCCGAGGCCGCGGGTTGCGGTCCGCGTGAACCCTGCGGGTGCCCCTTAGTTG
>JAEUGY010000122.1 GCA_016794625.1 Opitutaceae bacterium | reverse complement strand
GACCGTCCTGCCGGGGTTCCAGAGGGAACCGGTGGACTGCGTGACCGGCAGCGCGGGAATGCCGGTTTCATTCCGCTCAATCAGGCTGATCAGGAGATTGGTCGCCGCAACGCCCATGGCTTCACCGTGCTGGTAGGTGCCGCTCAGCTCCCCGCCGGGCTCAGGCGCGCTCAAACTCGCGATCCCCACGTCCTGGGGCACCTTGAGTCCCATGGCCCGCGCATGACCCAGGGCCGTGCTCTCCGAACCGTCGAGCACCACGTCGGGTCGATACCGGTGGAACCAGCGCGCAAACTGTCGCGCATCCGCCTCGTCGTCCATGAGCAGCGTCGGCACCAGGGCCACTCCCGCGAGGTCCCGCGCCGCCATCTCCATACCCGCCTCCCAGCGACGCTCGTGGCCCACACTCAGCGCGGTTCGAACCACCAGGCCCGGACGCCGGTATCCGAGCGCGAAACACTGCCGCACCGCCAGACCGGCGGTGACGAAGTGGTCATTCACCACCCGGTGCAACGCGGGCGTGAACCGGGTTGAACCCAGGCGCACGACCGAAAAATACTCCCACTTTAACTTCAGATCCAGGTACAGGTCGCTGCTCGGCCCAAGGAGCACACCGACAATGCCGCGCGCCCGCAGGATGTCGCTCAGGCGTTCATGCGACACCTCAGGCTCATGGAGCCAGAACTCGCTGGTCTGGTAATTGCGCTCGAGTGCCTGACGCTCGGCCCCCAGGAGCATGTACTTGAGGTTGCCGATGGAACTGCTTCTCCAGGCCGTGCGAGTGGGGAGGGTGTTGATCACGGCCAGCATGGGTCGCGAGACCGGAGCACGCGACGGGCGGCGGCTCCGCATCAAGGCCGAGACGTAGGGATGCACCCGGTAGCCCAACTCTCCGGCGACGCGCCTCACCCGCTCCCGTGTGCCCGGAGGCAGAAGCGGACTGTTGTTAAGTGCCAGCGAAACCGTGGATTGCGAAATGCCCAGGCGGCGCGCCACGTCCCGCATCGTCACCGGCTTTGCTTTCATTCATCGATATGAATAGCTGCCCCGTTTCCCCGGTCAAGGCACACGCTAACCTCCCTTCTAGAAGTGGGGTGCCACCCCGCGACATTGTCGCAAGGCGCCTCAACCTTCCCCACACCGACCGCCCCGACAGAGCCAGCCCGTCAACGGTTGCTCTGCCCACCCTACACCCACCCTCGTGATGAACTCGTCCCTGCCCTCGCCTGCCCGCTCCCTTGCCGGCGCCCTGCTCCTGCTGCTCGGCGTCTCCGCCAGCCTGGCCCAGTCCACCCCAGCGCCCGCCACGCCCCCCCGCCCCGCGGGCGAACCCTCGCTCTCCGAGGAGTCGATCACCCTGTCCCCCTTCTCCGTCGACACCAGCAAGGACGAGGGCTACATCGCCGCCGACTCGCTGCTCGCCGGCCGTCTCAGCACGGAGCTGATCAAGACGCCCAGCGACATCACCGTGCTGACCCGCGACTTCATCAACGATGTCGCCGCCACCAACTATCTGGAAGCATCCGCGTACCTGACCAATACCTACGCAACCCAGCCGGCCGGACAGGACTTCGGCGCCCAGAACAACTTCCGCGGCCTCGGCGGCGGCTTCCCCACCCGAAACTACTTCAAGCACAACGACGCCCTCGACTACTACAATGTGGAGCGCGTCGAGAGCGCGCGGGGTCCCAATGCCCTGCTCTTCGGCGACGGAATCGTCGGCGGTATCATCAACACCGTGACCAAACAGGCCAAACTGGGCCGCCGCATCGTGCAGACGTCGCTCCGGGCGGACTCCGAGGGCTCGCTCCGCGCCACCGCCGACGTGAACGTTCCGCTGGGCCGCAACGCCGCCGTCCGCGTCAATCTCCTCAAGGACGACGACCGCAACTGGGTCGACACCTACTTCCGCAATCGCATCGGCGCCACGCTGGCCGCGACGTACCGGCCGTGGAAAGCCGGTGAATTCCGCATCGAGGCGGAAGCCGGCGATCTCAAACAGAACTATGTGCGCCAGAACTTCACCGACAGCCTTTCGCTCTGGAACGGCGTGCCGTTCACCGGCCCCAGTACCAGCAATCCGCCCGGGTCGGCCGGCGTGGGTCGGTTCACCACCGCGCGCCTGACCGATCTCCCAGGGGTCGGCATCGTCAATCTCCAGAATTTCGGAAACACCCAGGGCAGCAGTTTCACCATCGATCCGGGCAAGGCGGACTACATCGCCAACCTTCCTTCCATTCCGCGCAATCTCAGCCTCCAGCCATCCAATGCCTACGGCAACACCCGCCGCAATGTCCTCGCCGGCTTCTACCAGCACCAGTGGACACCCCGGCTCTTCTCGGAGGTGGCCGTCCAGTTCGCCGGTTACAAGCGCTTCACGTTCGCACCGAGTTTCTCCACCCTGCAAAGGGACATCAACACGACGCTGCCGAGCGGCGCCGTGAACCCCAACTACGGCAAGGTCTACGCCGACACCGCACCCGCGACCCAGGACCAGGACAACCGGCACTACGACTACCGCATCGTCACGGCCTACGAGCTTCCCATCCGTTGGTGGAAACAGACGGTCAATGTCATGGCCAGCCGGCGCGTCGAGACCTTCTATGCCCACGACCAGCGGTACATGCGGACCAACAATCCCGCGGTCCCCTTGCTGACCAACGGCGCGAACCAGTATTTCTTTCGTCAGTACCTGGGCACGGAACTCCGCCTGGTTCCGCAGCGGCCCGCGGACGACGCCACTTACCAATGGGAAAACATCCCCACCCGCTACCGCAGCCAGCGGCAGCAGCTCGACACCTATCAGCTGGCCACGGTCGCCACCTTCTGGGACGAGCGCGTGACGTTTGTCGGCGGTCTGCGTCACGACGACTACGGCAGCACCGAGTACGCAATCGGCAGCTTCAGCGCCACCACCGGGCGACCCGCCACCACGGCCCTGCTGCAGAAGGAGCTGACGGCGGACGTCTTTTCCAGCGGGGTCACTGTCTTCCCCATCCCCCAGCTCGGTGTCTACGCCAACGTCTCGGAGACGTTCAACCCGATCGGTGCCGGCGACCCCAGCCTCTACCTCAAACAGTTCGACCAGACCAGCGGCCTGGGCTATTCCGCCGGCATCCGTTTCCGCCTGCTGGAAGGGAAGATTGTCGGTTCGGCCGGCTACTATGACACGACGGAGGAGAATCGGGTGACCAACTACGGTGTGACCGAGATCAATCGCATCTGGAACAACATCAATCGCACGGACCGGACGTTTCCCACCGGCTACCGCGACACGTCCGACATCTCGAGCAAGGGATACGAAATTGATGTCGTGGCCAACCTGACCAAGAACCTCCGGGTACGCGGCAATTTTGGCACGCCCAAGACCAAACAATCGAACGCCCTGCCGGACACCCGGCGCTACTTCGATGAGAATCTGGCAACCTGGCAGGCGGCGCTCAGCGACCCGACCACCACCAACATCAATCAGGTCAACGCCGACATCGCCGCCCTCCGCACCCGCATTCAGGCGGGCAATGAAGGGCGCGCCCTCAATAACCAGGCCGATTACAACGGCAGCATCTTCGGCAACTACTCCTTCACCCGCGGAGCGCTCAAGCGCTTCAGCGTCGGCGGAGGTTTCACGGTCGTGGGTCGCCGCATCATCGGCAACCAGGTGACCAATGCCTTCGACTACATCAAGGCCCCCGCCTACTACACCGTCTCCGCGACCGCCGGCTACTCCTTCAAGGTGTACGATCGCAACGTGAAGCTCCAGTTGAACATCAACAACCTCCTCGACCACGATGAGCCCTTCTACACCGGAGTGCGCACGCTGAACGGGCGCAACTACCGGGACGGATTCTACTACATCGAGCCCCGGAAGTTCCTCCTCACCGCGACCATCGACCTGTGACCGGGTCGGGGCACCGCGATGCGGTGAAGGGCGAAGGGCCGGTTGCGCGTCGCGTCCTAAAAAACGGCCGGGCGCAGTGTTTCTTTGACCGTCCTTCGGCGACGACGGAGCGACGCCCTCCATCCGACCCACGCCATCTAATCGGTGCGCCTGCGGCCGGTTGGAACCACGCGTCCTCAGCGAGGCCGCCTCCAACCGGGCACCCGCAGGGTTCTTTCCTGGAGGGCGCCACTCCGTCGGCGCCGGTTGCGCGTCGCGGTAACCAAAACGGTCTGGCGCGGCGGTTCGCGGACCGTCCCCCGGCGTCGACGGAGCGACGCCCTCCATCCGACCCAAACACTCTTCCCGTCGATAGTTGCTACACTCGGATGGCATACGATCCGCGCTCCCTGGTTTTTATTGTACCGTTCGCTGTTTTTATGCGAGAAAACCGGGCGGATTATGAGTTCGTTACAATTTTGGGAGCATCAGCCCCGGCTCAAGTACAGCGTCGTCATGCCACGGCCGGTGAAGGCGGACCATCGGTTTCACGATCACTCCCATGCCTTTTACGAACTCTCCCTGGTGCTGGAGGGGGAATGCACCTGGCGGCTCGGGCGTCGCTCGCTGCACTTGCAACGGGGCGAGGCCCTGCTGGTGCCGCCTCACGTCAATCACTTCGAGAAAGTCCCCGAGGACAGGGCGGCGCGGCTGGCTTGGGTGGGATTTGAATTCGAGGGCGCACCGCGGGTGCCCCCCGCCTTGCTCCGTCCTCTGCCCGCGGGACGTCACAGCGCGGAACTGCAGTCACTGCTGCAGCTGATCTACTCCGAACACCAATCGAGCGAACTCGGCAGCGCGGAGCGGGCCAAACTGGTGTTGCGCGAGGTGCTGATCGTGCTCTGTCGCGCGCTGGACCAGCCGAAACCGGACGGCGAAGACCCTCCCTCCGCGCGGATGAGCGTGCGCCAGTCCCAGATCGCCCGCTCGGCCGCACGCTACCTCACCGAGAACCTGGCCCGTCCGCTGAGCGTGCGGGAAGTCGCCCGCTACCACTCGCTCTGCACGCCGCATTTTTCCGCGGTGTTTCGGCGCTACCACGGATTGTCGCCCCAGCGGTTTCTGCACCAGGCACGCATCTCCCACGCCAAAGCCCTGGTCTCGGCGGGCGAGCTGACGATCAAGGAAATCGCCGCCATCTGCGGCTACGTGGACGCCGCCCATTTCTGTCGTAGGTTCAAGGAGACGACGGGCGTGACGCCCAAACAATACCGCGTCACCCAACCTGCATGGTCCGAGGCAGGCAGCCTGTCCTCCACCTGAATCGCGCCGCTGCCGACTCCGTCCCTCCGTCTGCTCTTCCCTTTCCATGTCCCACCCGGCGCACTCCGCAGCCCCTGCCCATCCCGTCATCCTCTACGATGGTGAGTGCGGTCTCTGCAGCCGGCTCGTGCAAGCGGTGCTCGTCCGCGATCCCGCCGGCGTGTTTCACTACTGCGCATTGCAATCTCCCTGGGCTCAGAACCAGTTGCGCCGTCATGGACTTTCCACCACGGACTTCGACACGATGGTCCTGATCGAGGGTGACCGGCTCCATCTGCGCTCCGAAGCGGCGTTGCGAGTGTCGCGACGCCTACCCTGGTGGCGCTGGACCGGAGCCCTGCTGGTCCTGCCCCGAGGACTCCGGGACCTCGCCTACGCCTGGGTCGCCCGCCGCCGCAAACGCTGGTTCCCCATCTCCGACGCCTGCATGATCCTGCGCCCGGAATGGCGCTCACGCTTCATCGACGGCGGTTGATTTCACGAGTGGTCGGAAAAAGTGCGCCGGGTGGTTCGAGAGATCTGGGTCATTCACTACGATTGAGCGTCCGTTGGAGGTGGCCTCGCCGAGGCCGCGACGGGACCCACGGTACCGCTTCCTTCGGCCGTTTTCAGGCTGCGATGCCAATCTCCGCGGGGTCGACGACCCCACCTCCAACGGAAGGCCTCACCCTCCGCTCAAAGGGGCCGTGCCACTTCTCCAACGGACCGTCGACAAAAGGCCACCCGCAGGGTTCTTCCATGGAGGGCGCCGCTCCGTCGGCGCCGGTTGCGCGTCGCGTATCTCAAGACGCTCAGGCGCGGTGGTTCTTGAATCGTCCCCCGGTGTCGACGGAGCGACGCCCTCCAACGGAGCGCAACCCCTCACACTCCGGCACGACCGCGGGACGTTGATCCGCCGTCGACCTTCCCGTCGTTTGCCCACGAAAAAGCCGCGCGGCCCGAGGGTCGCGCGGCTTGCGATGCTGGACTGACGGCGCCGCGTGGGCACCGTGAGGCCAAAAGAATCAGGGAACTTCGTACACCTCGACGAGGCTGACACCGGTCGTATTGCCGACGCCGGTCACCTGCGCATTGTAGGTGCCCGGAGGCAACGTGATGAGGAGCGCCGCGTCCTTGCTGCCTGCCGCCAGCGCGAAGGCGCCTGCCTTGCTCGCGGCCTCGGACATGAGCTGCACATTGTTGCCCGCTTCCCAATTGTCATTCTCGCGCACCACCGTCGTGCCCTGCACGATGCGGAGGACCGGATCGGCCAACGTGCCACTGACGCCGAACCCACCGAGGGTCGGGCCAACGGCGCGGACGAGCACCTTCTTGGGCGAGCTGCCGTTGATGACGAAACCGGCAATCAACATGCGGTCACCGAGTCCGGCCTCGCCGCGGGCGGAGAGGTTCATGACTTTCTGCGGCGTGAATGCATCGGGCACTTCGACGTCATAAACTTCGACGAGGGCCAGGCCCGAGCCGTTGTTGACGCCGGAGATGACCGCCGTGTAGACGCCGGGTGAGAGTGTCACGAGCAGCGCCGAATCAAGGCTGGTCGCCGGCAGGGCGAACGCACCGACCTGGGTCGACGCGGCCGCGATCGCGGCATTGCCACCCCAGTTGTCGTTGCGGTCCACCAACGTGGCGCCGCGGTAGAGGATGAGCTCGGGGTCGGTGACGACTCCGGCCACTCCGAACGTGCCCAGCGTGGGTCCGACCGCACGGATCAAGACCTTCTTGGGCGTCGAACCGCCGACCACGAAGCCGGCGACGATGACTTTGTCACCGGTGCCAACGAATCCGCGCGTCGAGAGGTTGCGCAACACACCATCACTGAAGCTTGCGCCCGAGCTCGCCGCGCCGATGAAGGCACCACCGAGCGGACCGCCCGTAATCGTTCCATTGAGGAAGCGACTGGTCGGGTTGATCGTGCCGCTGATGCGGTTGCCGGAGGAGAGATTGAACGAGAAGGAGCCATTGGCGCCCACGCTGCCGCTGCCGACATCGCGGGTGGTGCCATCAGCGACGTAGACCACAAACACCCCATCCTGTCCGAGGATGCCGACCAGCGTGCTGGCGAAGCGTCCGGTCAGGTTGCCGGTGTAGAGGCCCACGGGGACCGAGGTCGTCGAGGTTGCAAACGTGAGCGGCGCGATGAAGGAGGCGCGGCCACCGTCAAAGGTGCCCGAGGCACCGGTGTCGGAGAACCGGCCGCTGATCTGCGCAACTCCGGCGGAATCGGCGAGGGAGAAGCCATTCGACGCATCGACCGTCAGACCCTGGTAGAAGTAGAACTTCGGCGTACCCGTGCTCGACTGGGCGATGGCCACCGCCGTGCGCGCACCGGTATTGATCAGGGTGATGCGTCCAAGCTCGGAACCCGCAAAGTACGTGCCGGCATAGACCGACTCGCTGGCGGCACTGGTCGACGCATCCGTCACGAGCACATTCGAGGAGACGGAGACCGTGGACTGGCTGCTGGAGTCGATCGCCAGGGCCGTGATGCGATAGACACCCTCGGCGCCGGGCGTGAAGGCGGTCGTATAGGGCGCCTCCGTGTCCGGTCCGCCGATGGCGGCACCATTGGCGAAGAACTGCACGCTGGAGATCGTGCCATCGGAGTCAGCCGCGTTCGCCTTGAGGGTCACGCTGCTGCCCAGACGGACGGTCGATCCATTCGTCGGTCCCGTAACACTGACCGTCGGCGCGTTGCCGCTGCGGATCGTGATGCGGGCGGGCTGGGAGACCGTGGTACGATTGCCGGCGCGCATGACCGCGTGGATGTCGTAGGTACCCGGCTTCGTCAGACCGACCTGGTACGTGAAGGGCTCGCCCGTGACGGTCGTGAAGTTCACTCCGTTGACATAGAAGTCGATCGCCGGCGGCGGGACATTGCCCGCATTGTGCGAGGCGGCGAAGACAATCTGCGCACCCACCCCATACGTGCCGCCGTTGAGCGGGCTGGCCAGCTTGACCTCGAGCGAGCTCACCCCGTTGGTCGGGAAGGTGTCGATCGCGATCGGCCGGGCGTAGGTGATGTTGCCGGAACTGTCGGTCACCACTGCGGTGACGATCGAGTCGGCGAGCGTATTCAGAGGAGCCACCGTGTAGAACGGCTCCGCCGTGAGCGTGGCAAGGGGCTTGCCGTTGAGGAAGAACGCGACGCTGGCGATCGAACCACCCTCGTCGGCCGCTTCCACGGAGAGCAACAGCTTGGAGCCGTAGGCCACCGTCACCGGAGTGATGGTGTCTCCCGGCGCCGCCGCTCCGCCCGCGGCGATGCCCGGGTCGTTGAAGTAGAGTCCGGCGATCGGCAGGTTGCCGACGGCGTTCGTCACCGTGATGGTCGAAACGGTCGAGACGACGCGATTGCCGCCATTGTCCGTCGCCGCCGCGGTGACCGCGTAGGTGCCGGGCGCGGTTGGAATCCACGCGACAACATACGGGAAGCTGTTGACCGAGCCCACCGCCTTGCCGCTGACGAAGAACTCCACGCTTTGGATCGCACCATCTGTGTCGATGGCGGACGCCGCGAGGGCGACCACGCCGCCCACGGTGCCACCAGAGTTGGTGACGGGCGAGAGGATGGTGACCTGGGGCAGGCCGGAGCTGTTGGCGACGACTGAAATTGAAACGGTCGTCGTGGTTACATTGCCATCGTTATCCAAGGCCTTCGCATCAATCGCATAACTCCCGAGACTTGTCGGTGTCCAAGTAGCAGAATATGGGAAACTTGAATCTGATGAAATGCTCTGACCGTTTGCGAAGAACTGAACGGTTAGAATGTTACCGTCAGAATCAGTGGCGGTTGCGCCTAATGTAATCGTCTGGCCGACAGTGACCTGCGCATTGGAGGGCGGGTTACTCAAAGATACCGATGGCGGAAGGCCTACATTTGACCCACCTCCGCCGCCAGCACCAGTTACTGTCACGCTCGCAACCCGAGATAGAGTCGTGATGCCAAAGTTGTCTGTCGCAAGGGCCGTGATATCAGTCGTGACGCTATCTCTCTTCTGTAGGGGAGTCCAACTCACACTATATGGAGCCGTCTCGTCAACACCGATCAGAACATTGTCCGCAAAGAACTGAACTGAATCGATCGAACCATCAGAGTCACTTGCATCTGCGGTGACCGCGATCGGAGCCCCGGCAGGGATCACCGATGTATTCGCGGGGCTGGTCAAGCTGATCGTTGGTGGCGCTGAAATAATTACTCTCGTCGGTGTGGACGCAACCACGTTATTTTTGTCGTCGAACGCAAGAGCGACGATATTATAGGTACCCGTTGCCTGCGGCTGCCAGTTGAAACTATATGGAAACTGCTGATCCGTACTCACCAATACGCCATCCACGTAGGTTTCGACCTTCGTGATCACTCCATCCGCGTCATTCGCAACGATGCTAATTGGTATGGCTGCCGAGGAGCTAGCGACATAATCCGGAATGCGCAAAGCAGTTTGATTCGCCGGACTTGCCACGGAGACCGTAGGGGAACTCCCTATAGGCACAACTGCCGAAATGGTAACCGGTGTGCTAGGCGACAGTACGTTTCGCTGGTTATCCGTTGCAACCGCCGTGATCACGTAATTCCTAGGATTACTTGTATCACCCTGGGGAGTATAAATTATAGAATACGGCGCAGTCGAATCAACTCCGAGGCTAGCTCCATCAACGAAAAACTCAATTTGCCGTATGAAGCCAGCTGCAGGAGTCGCATCGGCTTTGATCACTACAGAAGATCCGATAGGTACCAATGTATTGGGCAACGGACTCGAAACCACAGTTCCGGTTGCGAAATATCGCGCTGCGAGAGAAGTGGCTCTATTGCCGATCGCGTCAGCCACCTGAGCCGTGATGAAGTAAACACCAGGCTGAGGTGGTGTCCACAGCGTACGCGGGTCAGGCACACTACTAGGCCACAGTGGGGTGCTGTGAGGGAGGTTGGAGGTAACCGGGGTTCCGTTGACAAAAAACTGGGTACCGTAAACACTCGGCGTGCCAGTGATCAACGCCTGCAATTGTACCGGAGTTCGAGCTGGCCCACTTGCTTCGTTTGCAGGCAGAACCACGTCGATAGAGAGGACCTGAGCGTAACTGGCTGCATTGGCTGCGAAGACCAGCCAGCCGCCAAACAAAGCGCGTAGGAAAATTTTCATAATGTCACCTTTAGAGGATGATGACCGGTTATAGGATCCACTTACTTGCTCGAGGGAGCCTGGTCGGCGGGAGCGGAGCGGCGGAAGAGGGACTTCTTCGGCGCGGGCGTGGGTTCCGGCAACGGGGCGAACGGGTCGCCCGCGTCGCGGTAGCCAGGCAGCTCTTCTTTCTTCAGGCCGATCGAGCGCAGATTGCGGGAATCGAAGACCTCGGTGATCGGGGCGCCGTCGGCGGCGACCGTCTTGGCCGTGATGAAGATGAGGAGATTGGTGGTCGAGTGGTCG
>JAEUGY010000120.1 GCA_016794625.1 Opitutaceae bacterium | reverse complement strand
GACTGGATCGGCCTGCTTCTTGACCGTGTGCTGCACAGGATGCTGGGAGTCATGCCAATCCCAACCACATTCCAGGCACTGCTTGCTCGCGGGCGTGAACACCGGCTCACCGCAATAAGGGCAAGGGGGGCCATTCTTGTGTGAACGCGGGCCATCCGGATGGAGCGCCCAAATCTTAGCCCAACGAAGATTGCAGCCCGTGGCTTCGTGCACGGCTTTCATCTGATGCAGAGCGCTAAGCTTCCGAATCTTCTCTTCCTGCTCCTTCGACAACTCGGCAAACTCGGGGATTTGAGTATGGCATCGCGGGCAGAAAACGCCTCTTTGTGGGAAGTCCGAGTCGCCGATCTTGGCGAGATCTTCACGGGTGTATGCGAGGACGCTCATCTTCAGCCGATCAGTGTAATTGGCCCGCATTCAATGCAGGTGCGGGAGGAGTGGTCGAAAAAAAGACCCGGGATGGAGTGGTCGCATAAGTGGTTATCCGTGAGGGGTGTTTTTCGCTGATGCGTTCCGAATGCGGGTTTCTGGGGGAAATGGGGAAGACTTGCAAAGCCGCATTCATTATGCATATTGATTGCGTTAATGAGTCAATTATCTTCGTCTGCTTCCTTTTCTTTCCCCGGCTGGAAGGAGGTGCTCTCAGCCTGCACCTTGCCGGGATCGGCCAAGGCGTCGGTTTGCCGGGAGATCATCACCTACCTTCATTTCTGTAAACAGCAGCGGGTCCCCGCTTCGTTTGACTCGGCTCGCCGGTATCTGGCGTCCCGTGAAGCGTCGGCCCCAGCTTCCGAGACTCGGGTCGCTTTGCGGTGGTTTTTCCGCGAGGGCCGGCGGGTTTCCGCACATGCTTCTGTTTCCGCTCCTCGGCGCAGTGTGCCGCCGCTGGCTGCCTCCGACCAGGGTCACAGTTTCTGGGAGAGCGCTTTGATCAAGGCGTGTCGGGAAAAGGGTTTTCTTTGGCGCACTGAAGTCACGTATCGGGAATGGGGCACACGTTTCGCCGCGTTTCTTCATCCCCATCGCACGCCTCAACTGGCCGAGGCTTCGCATGTGGGGGAGTTTCTTTCCGATCTCGCGGTTCGGCAGCGGGTGAGCGCCAACACTCAACGGCAGGCGCTCAACGCCCTGGTGTTCTTGATGAAAGAAGCGCTCAAGCGGGAGATCGGCGACATTCCGTTTCATCGGTCTCGTTCCTCGGCCAAAGTTCCGGTTGTCCTGACCAAGGAGGAGTGCGGTCGCGTCTTTAATGAACTGGATGGGACTTCGCGGCTCATGGCGGAACTCATGTACGGCGCCGGGTTGCGGCTGATGGAACTGTTGCGGCTGCGCATCCACCATCTCGATCTGGAACGCGGACAGGTGACCGTCTACGCTGGCAAGGGAAACAAACACCGGGTGACTGTGCTGCCGAACGCCTTGCGCCCACGGCTTTCGGCTCATCTCGAGCGTCTGCGCCATCTGCACGTCGAAGATCAACAACGGGGGCTACCGGGAGTCTGGTTGCCGGAGGGTCTGGATCGCAAATACCCCAACGCGGGGCGCGAGTGGCTCTGGCAGTGGGTCTTTCCCTCGCGCAAGCTGATGAACGATCCCAAGGGCGGAGCGCAGCGGCGTCATCATTTGCTCGATACGCCATTTCAGAAGGTCATCAAAGTGGCGGCCGCCCGGGCGGGCCTGGACAAGCGGGTCACCCCGCACGTTTTTCGTCACTCCTTCGCCACCCACTTATTGGAAGCCGGCTCCGACATCCGCACCGTGCAAGACCTGCTTGGGCACGAGAGCGTGGAGACCACCCAGATCTATCTGCATGTGATGCAGAAACCCGGGATTGGGGTGCGGAGTCCGCTGGATTGAGACGGGAGGGAGGAACGTTGAACGCTGAACGCTGAACGCTGAATTTTTAATGCTGAAGGACCGAGCGGAAGGAATTTCTGATTTTTCGCGCTTCGCTCTTTGAGCTTCGCACTTCACCGCTTCGCGGTGCAGGCGCGGCCGCGAGGGCCGGCCCTACAATGGACGAATGGCGCAGACGGAGCGGCGCCATTCGACGGGCTCAGGGCATGCTGCCCTCCAAGGGGGGCGAGGGGCGGAGGGAGGAACGCGGAGGAACGTTGAACGCTGAACGCTGAATTTTTAATGCTGAAGTACGGAGCGGAAGGAATTTCTGAGCTTTCGCACTTCACTCTTTGAACTTCGCACTTCACCGCTCCGCGGTGCAAGCTGCCGCCATCGGGGTGCATGGGGGCGGGTTGCCGGGTGCGCCTCGGAGGGTTGGAGCTGGTTAATGCTGGCTGGCGGGAGCGGGGGGCGCTTGGCGATTTCGGCGGCGATGCTTGGGTCGGGTCTGCGCAATTCCTGCTCAGTTGCAAAAAAATATCGCCCAACGGGGCGTTGACAAGGGTTGAGGAGCGGAGCGTTGCAAGGGATTGTCCGGGAGGGGGATGGGGAGGTGGAGGGGAGCGGGGGAATGAGGGGAACGTTGAACGCTGAACGCTGAACGCTGAATTTTTAATGATGAAGGGCAGAATGATCGGAAAACGCGGCCTCGGCGAGGCCACCTCCAACGGAGCGCAGGTGTGCCATGAGGGGTGGTCACAAGGCGCAAACGGCGCCGACGGAGCGGCGCCATTCGACGGGCTCAGGGCATGCTGCCCTCCAGGGATGCGGGGGGCGGATGAAGAAACGCGTTCCGCGTTCCTCTACGGGGGGGATGCGGCTCAGGGCGCAGCGGCTCTTTCCATTCGTCATTCGGAATTCGTCATTCGTCATTCCAGCCGCGCTGGGCGGGGCTGGCTCAGGGCTCGATTTGGACGGGCATGCCGACCCAGACGTGGGGGAGGAGGGTGAGGGCGTCCCAGTTGGCGAGGCGGAAGCAGCCGTGCGACTCGGTGCGGCCGACTTGCTCGGGCAAGGGGGTTCCGTGGATACCGTATCCAGGGCGGTCGAGTCCGATCCAGGCGAGGCCGACGGGGTTGTTGGGGCCGGGGGGGATCATGAGCTTGCGTCCGAGGCGGCGGCCTTCCTCGGACTCGGGAAACACCTCGGGATTAAAGGTGTAGTCGGGGTTCGGAACGACGACGGTGATGTGGAGCTCGCCCACGGGTCGCTTGGCCACGTCGCGCGCAATGCTGACGGGGAAGTGCACGACGAGGCGGCCGTCGGCGTCGCGGCCTTGGAGGACGCGGTCGGCAAGGCGGATGTGGAGGTGCGCCAGCGGGGTCGCGAGCTGCACGGGTCCGACGGCGGGGAGGCGGACGCGGGCGCCGGGCGTGGCCTGGGTCCAATCGAAGCCGGGGTTGAGTTTGCGGACGAGGCCGGGATGGGCATGGGCGCGCTCGGCGAGGCGCTCGAGCACGGTCTCATGCGCCATGGCGGGCTGCTGCGACTTCTCGAGCCAGGTGGGGCTGACGGGCTGGAGTCCGGCGAAATCAGCCTCGGTCAACTCCACTTCCTCCCAGGCGGGTCGCACGAGCGCGAGGTGGAAGCGGGTCGGCTCATCGAGCGCTCCGGTGGGCTCAAGCCCGGCCTGGGTCTGGTACGCCACGAGGGCCGCGCGGGTCTGGGGTCCGGCCACACCGTCAATCGAGCCGCTGGAAAAGCCGCGTCGCGCCAACTCCACCTGCGCGTCAAGCCAGTCCGCCGCCGGCAGGGCCGCCGGGCGATCTTCGGGGGCGAGCGTGGCGTCACCGGGGGACACGGCCACGGGGGCGACGGGTGGGTCGGGCCAGGGGGGCGGTTTGAAATTCACCGTCGGTGCCGCGCGCGCGTCCCAGGCGCACGCCGCAACCGTCACCGCAGCGAGCGCGCAGGCACGGGCCACCCTGCCCTGCCCTCGGGCCCGGATCTTCAGCCACGTGAGATGACGCACCGCCATGCGTCGGACGACATACGACCGGGCGCGGCTTGCCAAGTCCGCTTACATCCCGTCGCCGCCCGTGGCCCTCGGCGCGGGACGGGCGGCGCGGATGGAGGCTCACGGCAGGGCGTACACCTCGAGCAGGGCGACGCCCTCGGTGGAACCCACCCCACTGGCATGCACAGTGTAGGCACCGGGCGGGAGCGTGATGACAAGGGCGGCGTCCTTGCTGCCGGACGGCAGGGCGAAGGCCCCGGCCTGGGTCGCCGCCGTCGCGGTGACCGTGGCGCCTGCCTCGGCGCTCCAGTTGTCGCTGGACACCAACAGCTGATCCGTGGTCGCCCCGCCGGGTCGTCCAAAGACCTGCAGCAGCGGATCGGCCAGCGCACCGGCGACGCCGAAGTTCTGCAACGTCGGTCCGACGGCGCGCACCAGCAAAGTACGGGACCCTTCCGAGGAAACGACAAAACCAGCGATCAGGACGTTCGCTCCGGTGCCGACATAACCGCGACTTGCCAGATTGACGAGACGGGTGGCCGGCTGGGCGCCGTCGGCATCGTACAACTCGACGAGCGCGACGCCGGTGCCGGCGTTGACGCCCGACGCGAGCGCGGTGTACGAGCCGGGAGCGAGGTCCACCAGCAGGGCTGCGTCCGCACTCTGGGCAGTGAGCGGAAACGCGCCCACGGCCGTAGTGGCGCTGGTCAGCGCGGCGAGATTGGCAGCGCTGCCCCAGGTGTCGTTCGCGGCTACGTCGACGTAGGCACCGGTAGTGGGGTCGAGGCGCTTCAGCTGCAGCAGCGGGTCAACCAGCGTGCCGGCAACATTGAAACCCGCGAGCGTCGGTCCGACGACCCGGAGGAGCATTTTCTTCGTGCCGGTGGTCCCGCCGATCACGAAACCGGGGATGAGCACCTGGGCGCCGGTCAGTGCCTGACCCCGGGTCGAGAGGTTCAGCACGCGTGCGGCCGAGGCGGTGGTGGGCGAGGCCACGGTCACCCCCACCGTGTCGCTGGCCGTGGCCACCCCATTGAGGGTCACCACCACACGGTACGACCCGTTGTGCACGAGCTGGGTGCTGGGCAGCGTGTAGGTGGACGCCGTGGCGCCGGCGAGATCGACCCACGTGCCGCCGACCAGGACCTGCCACTGGTAGGCGGTCGCGCCGGAGACGGAGGAGGCGACGAGCGTGGTGGCGGCGCCCGCCACGCCGCCCGCGGAGGCGCCGCCGGTGACAGCGATCAGACCGGCGGAGCCGGGCGAACCGTTCACGCCGGCCGAGCCCGTCCAATAAAACCCATCGCCCCATTCCCGGGCCGGGGTTGAGACCGGGGCGGACATGACGAGCGAGTAACCGCTGGTGTTGGCGAGCGTCGACCAGGTGGTCTCGTACTTGAATCGAAGGATGTTCACCGCCCACGGCGCCGGCAAGGCGAGCGACACCGTTTCCCCCGAGTTGTCGAGCGCGCCGGAGAACACACCCGCGGCCAGCGCGGAGGCGGCGCCCGGGTAGCGGGAAAGAAAGGCGGACCGGCTCTTCGCGACCACGAGGTAGGCGCCCGGCGCGAGCGTCGTGCCGGAGGCGAACGTGTAATCGATGCCGTTGACAAACCGCACGCCGCTGAGATCGAGCGTGCTCGCGCCGATGTTGAGCAGCTCGACGAATTCATAGTCGCCGGCGCTGGAGGCCGCCACCGGGCGATACATGACCTCGGTGATCCGCAGGCCGGAGAGCAGCGGGGCGTAGGCGGCCGGCAGGACCGTGCCGTTGGGCAGACCCGGGGTCGGCACGGCGAAGTCGGCCCAGGCGACGCCGCCGTCGGTGGTGCGACCAGTGGATACATCCTCGGGCTGGCCGCCGAAGTCGACGACATCGATGAGCGCGCCGTTCTGGCCCACGAGGAAAAGGGTGTCGAAGTTGCCGTTGAACCCGATGTCGAAGAAATCCGAATCGATCACCTTGAAGCCGCCCGCGGCGATGAAGCTGAGGTCGGGGAAGACGTAGCGCTCGGGCCGAGCGACCAGGTTGTCGGTGACCCGCACCCCGCCGAGGGCGACCGGGCTGGCGGACGGATTGTAGAGCTCGATGAAGTCCTCCTCCACGCGCACCTCCGAGTTGCCCACCCATTCGTTGATGCGGATGGAGCCGGGCGCCCCGAGGGTCAACGCCTCGCCATTGGCGGCGCCCACGGTCGGCAGGCAGAGCGCCCAGCCGCTGGGGGCGGAGGCCGGGCGGGCGATCGAGTGATCGGCGACCTGCAGACCGAAGGTGACACGGTCGAGCAGCGCGCCGCCGCTGGCTGCGGTATCAAACAAGTAAACACCATCGCCCTCCGCATCGAGACCGAACCCGGTGTGCAGGCCCGGCGCGGAGGTGACGCTGTCGGCGAAGACCACGAGGTAGCCGCCGGCCGGGATGCTCGTCCCGGAGGGAAAGACGTACTTGGCCGGCGTGGCCGGATCGTCGCTCAGACTCCGCCCGGACAGGTCGACAGCGGCGGCGCCCGCGTTGTGGAGTTCGATGACGTCGGGATAGGTCGCCCCGTTCAGGAGGGTCCGCGTGTTGCTGGCGAGCACCTCGCTGATGCGCACGGCCGGGGTGGAGACGGCGGCCAGGACCCCGGAGGCGGTCGGCGCGGCCGGGGCGATCTTGCCGGAGCCGATCAGGCCGAGCAGGTAGGACTGCCGCGCGGTCATGAACGCCTTGATGGTCGCGCGGTTCGCGGCCGGCACCCAATCCGCGAGGTGATTGTCGACGTATTGGTAGAACGGAGGATTCGCGTTGCCGGTCGTGTCGGCGTCGAAGACCGAGCCGAACAGCTCGCGGATGGCGGTGAGGTACTTCGTGCGGAAGGCGGCGTTGCCGGGCGTGGTCGAGTTGCCGAGCAGCGGAAGCAGCGGCTCCATCTGGGTGACCTGGCCGGCGCCGGCGCGCTGGATGGTGTCGACCTCGGTGGCGTCGTACAGGCCGACCGAGGTGGCGCTGAACGTCTGCTCACCCGTGCCGAAGGTCGTATCCATGTCGTGGGGAAGCAGGATCATCCGCGGCCCCGAACCTGTGTCGATGAAGGCGGCGGCGTAGTCGTCGTCCTCGCCGGTCGAGAGATTGGGCTCGTTGTTCGGCAGGATGGTCATGAGGGCGAGCCAGCGCGCCATGTAGTCGAGATCGACGACGGTGGACAGCGTCTGGATCTCCGCGTCGGTGAACCCCGTGCCGCGCCAGGTGCCGGAGGCCACGTTGCCGGCGGTGGCGCCGGTGAAGTGCGACGCGGCGGTGGTCTGCCAGACCCGGCTGAAGTTCATGACGTCGCTCCAGTCGTTGGCGCCGCTGTTGTTCTGCTTGGACCAGCCGCTCCAGATGCCCTCGGGGTCGGCCGGGGCGGTGCCGTTGCTGTTCCAGGAAGAGACGGCGGTCTTGCGGTAGATCTGGCCGGCCACGGCGTCGGGCCAGTGGTTGTCGACGTAGTCGCCGTCGATTTCCTCGACCCGCACCAGCCGCCCGAAGTCGGCGGTGGAGCCGGTGGTGACGGCCTGTTCCAGGCCCTGCCGGCGGAGTTCGACCGGGGAGACGTCGGCAGCGACGAGCCCGGCGGCGCGCTGGATCTTGTGGGCGAGGTACTGCCAGGGAGCGCCCCGCGGCCCGATGGTGAAGTCGCTGATCTCGTCCCACCGGTCATCCGTCGGCAGCGAGATGCGCAGCGGCTTGATCGAGTACATGCGGCTGCTGTTGCCCCGGATGCGCATGCTGGCGCGGTAGCGGATGGTGGTGGAGGCGCCCTGGGTGACGACCAGGGTGAAGGCGAAGAACCGGTCGCTGCGCGGATTGCTTTGGGCGAGGGTGTTGAAGGCGGCGTTTTCGGCGGCGGTCAGGACGAAGCGGTAGACCGGGGCGGAGCCGGCGACGACCTCGTTGTCGACCTGGTAGGTGCAGTTCGCGTTTTGTCCCTCGCTCGTGGGTGCGGGCCAGGTGCGAGTCAGGGTGCCGTCGGTGGCGGAGACGTAGAATTCCACGATGGTCTTGTCGGCCAGCGCGCCGAGGGTGGCGGTGAAGCGGCCGGTGCCGTTGCCCGTCATGGCGACCGTCTGGAAGGCGCCGGGTGTGGTGGTGGTGGCATTACGCCAGTGGAGCGTGGCGGAAAGCGAAGGGGCGCCCGACTCGTCGGTCAGGTCGCAGGAGATCGTCACCGGGTCGGAGCTCTTCGGCACGGCGGGGCTGTGCCGCACGCCGGTGATGATCGGGGCGACGTTGGCGGCGGCGGCCGAGTTGGCCGCGCCCGGGGTGCCGCCGGCGGTGGCGGAGACGGCCCAGCCCTGGCCGCTGTCCCGGGCGACCCGCGGGTTGATGCGCTCCATGGAGCGACCGCTGCCGTTGGCGCCGGTGACCCAGCTCCAACCACCGAGCGAGTCGCGCGTGCGGACCGCCCAGTCGCCCTCGTCGGCGTAGGTCACCCGATCCACCGTTTCCCACGTCCCGGCGGTGGTGCCCGGTTTGGAGAGCGTCACGTCCTCGCCCCGGTTGGAGAGCGTTGAGCCGGATTTCCACGGACCGAAGACCGTGGCCAGACCGGTGGCGGCGCGCAGGGCGGCCGGATCGCTCGAGACCACGAGGAAACCGCCGGCTGGAATCGTCGTGCCGGCGGGAAAGGTGAAGTCCGCGCCCGTGGTGATGCCCCAGCCGGAGACATCGACGGCGGTGGCGTCCGGGTTGTGGATTTCGATGAATTCGAGCCGGGTGTTTTCCGGATAACCCGTGCCGGGACGGTAGAGGATCTCATGGATCACCGGGGCGGCGAAGACGGGAAGCGACAGCCCGACGACGACGGACACCGCGACGAGCGCCACGGCGGAGCGAAACGGAAGCAAGCGGAGCGAGAACGAGGAGGAACGGGAGCAGGACATGACAGGAACGAAAAGAACGGGCCGGGCTGGCCCGCAGGCACTTCCGACCGAATCCCCGGACAAGGGATGCAGGAGAATTGTTAAGGCCGTGTAAAGGCGGGTGCCGACGCCGGCCGAAGGGGCACGGGCGGGAGGAACGACTGCGGGCCTGGCGGCGGGTTTACTCCCCGCCCGGCAAGGCGAAGAGGTCCTTCAAGTCCGGGTCGTCCTTGGCGGCGTCCTTCCAGGAAGGATCCATCCGGCAGGCCCGGGCCAGACGCTTGCGCGCCTCCAGGTGATTGCCGAGCAGGCATTCGTAGCAGGCGAGATTGTAGTGCAGCACCCCGGAAGTCGCCTGATGGTGCGGCAGGGCGGCCAGCAGGACCTCCTTGGCGTGCTCCACCTGATTCAG
>JAEUGY010000110.1 GCA_016794625.1 Opitutaceae bacterium | reverse complement strand
ATCGATGCACGGGCGTGGTCGCGGATAGGGCTGGAAATCTCTTCGTCGTCGATTCACCGAACTTCACGATCAGGAAGATTCTCCCTACGGGCGAAGTGACGACGTTCGCGGGAGTCGCCGGGAGCCGGGGATCCGTCGACGGGACGGGCGCCGCGGCGCGTTTCGGGAATCCTTGGGGGATCGCCATCGACTCCGACGACATACTGTATGTCGCAGACCAGGCGAATCACGTGATTCGCAAGATAACGCCCTCGGCTCAGGTGACGACGCTGGCGGGTGCGCCCGGCGTGGCGGGCAGTCAGGACGGCACGGGGGCAGAGGCTCGCTTTCGCCAGCCGCTCGGGGTTGCGGTGGACCGCGAGGGGAACGTCTATGTTGCGGACTTGGCGAACCATCTGATCCGCAAAGTCACGAAAGCGGGAGTTGTGACGACCCTGGCGGGCGCCGCCGGGGTGAGGGGGACCACGGACGGCCCCGCTGCGGATGCACGCTTTGCCTCGCCGTTCGCGGTTTCGCTGGACTCGAAACAAAATCTGTATGTCGCCGACACCGGCAATCACTCCGTGCGTCGCATCACCCCGGACGGAGTGGTGAGCACCGTTGCCGGCACCGGGGGGCAAATCGGAAGCGCGGATGGAACCGGATCCGCGGCGCGATTCAATAACCCCAACGGATTGGTCGTCGAGCCGATCACCGGCGACGTCTATGTCGCCGACACCGGCAATCACGTCATCCGACGCGTGTCGGCCGCGGGAGTCGTCACCACCCTAGCGGGGCTGTCGGGGACGATCGGCGGCGTCGATGGCCTGGGGACGGAGGCGCGCTTTCAGTTTCCGTCCGGCGTGACGATCGACAGGGCTGGGAGGATTGTGGTGGCGGACAATGGCAACAGTGCCGTTCGGCGCGGGACCCTTCAGGTCGTCGCTCCGACCGAGTCGGCCCGTCTTCTCAATCTCTCCACCCGCGGCCTCTGCCTGACGGGCGCCGACGTCTTGATCCCGGGCTTCGTGATCGGAGGTACCGCCAACAAACGCGTCCTGGTGCGTGCGATCGGCCCGCGCCTCGCCGACTTCGGGGTCTCAGGAACGCTGGCCGATCCCGTGATCTCGGTAAAGCAGTTGGTTGCCGGCGGCTCGATCGACATCGCCTCCAACGACAACTGGGGTACGGGCAACAGTCCGGGCGAACTGGCGGCGGTGGGCGCGACGGTGGGCGCGTTTCCCCTCGTCCAGGGAAGTTCCGACGCTGCGGCGTTGCTGAACCTTCCGCCGGGCGGATACACGGTCGTTGCGAGCGGCGTCCGGGATGGCACGGGAGTGGCGCTGGTTGAACTCTACGAACTCGACGCGGGCGGGGAGTCGCGTTTTGCGAACATCGCCACGCGTGGCTACGTGGGCACGGGGGGCAACCTCATGATTGTCGGTGCTACGCTCGGCGGATCAGGCTCAAGGACGCTGCTGGTGCGGGTGGTCGGCCCCACACTGGGGACCTTCGGCGTGACGGGCGCGCTCGCCGACCCCCGGATTTCGATCTATCGCAGCGAATCCGACGGTACGACGACGCTGATCGGCGGCAACGACGACTGGGAAAACGGCCCAAACCCCGACGCACCGGCTGCAATGGCCGCGCGCGTCGGCGCGTTTCCCCTCCCGTCGAGGAGCAAGGACGCGGCCCTCGTCGTTACACTCCAGCCCGGAGCCTACTCCCTGCATGCATCGGGCGGGAGCAACGGGACGGGAACCGCTCTCGTTGAAGTGTACAGCGTTCCCTAGTCTCGCGGTTCGCCGCGTATCGCTGGGATCGTGACACCGGAATTCGCCGGCCCCAGATCGGCGGCAATCACGCAGAGATTTGGGTCGGTCAGGTTCAGCAAACGTGGGTAGTGCTCTTACGTCTCCCAGTTCTCAACGCTCAAGCCCGGCACCCGCGCGAATTCCCGCATGTTCCGACTTACGAGCACGGCTCCCAGACCCAGAGCGTGAGCGGCAATGATCTTATCGCGATCTCCGATCTTCTGGCCTTCGGCTTCCAGGGTGTCCTGCACCTGAGCGTAGGCCCGGCTGAATTCGGCCCCCAAGGAGTCTACTTGGAACGCCGCCTTCAGCTGCTCGACCCTCTCGACGAAGTGCGTTGCTCCCATCGTCCGGACTGCCTTTCTCGCTCCAAATTCCAGTTCGGCTAGCACCATGACCGACAGCCTCAATTCCCCCGCATCGATGGCCGCCCGCATCCTGCTAACCAAGTTCGGGTTCCTTCCTCGGAGGTAGCCAGAGAAAGCGTTCGAGTCAGCCAGGTAAGTGGTCATTCGAAGTCGCGCGTCGTGTTTGGAGCGTCGTTGGATTCGATTTCGGGAAAGTCCGGACACGAGCCTGCCAATGACGCAAAAACCTGGGCCCGCTCCGCCACGGCGTCCACGTCCACGATCAACAGTCCTTGGGGGACCCGCTCAATCGAAACGGTCTTGGAGCTAAGCCGAAACGGCTTGGGAATCCGGATCGCTTGTGAATTCCCTGACTGGAAAACCTGCGCTTTCATGTGGGACGGATATACGGGATATACGGAACCGCCAACAAACTAGAATGCGGGGGCTGATATGGTCGGCCGTGGCGGTATAGGAGGGAGTGATCCCTTCCGTCCCCACTTCCGGCATTCGCTGCGCATGCGGCTCACGCTTCTGTTGCGCGTGCTCGTGTCGGCCGACGGGCGGGGGCAGCTTGCATGAACCGCCCCGTTCCGCCTCCGATCCCCGACTACGAACTCGTCCGCCACATTTGGTGCGGCAGCTATGGCGATGTCTGGCTCGCCCGCGGCGTCACGGGCGTGTGGCGCGCGATCAAGACGGTTTGGCGCGAGCGCTTCGAAGACCCTGGCCCGCGTGCTCGCTGGCCTGCATCGCCGCGGGCTCGTGCACCGCGACATCAAGCCGTCCAATGTCATTCTCGTGGGCGGTGTGCCGAAGCTCGCCGACATTGGCCTCGTCTCACCCGTGGCGAGCGCGCGCACCTTAATCGGGACCGAGGGCTACGTGCCCCCCGAGGGCCCGGGCGCTCCGAGCGCGGATGTGTTCGCCCTGGGCAAAGTCCTCAACGAACTCGCCACCGGCCTCGACAGGCAGGAATTCCCGCAGCTCCCAACCGAGCTGAACCGTCTGCCCGATCATCGCACGCTGCTCGCATTGAACCGAATCAACCTGCGCGCCTGCGACCCGCTGCCCAAACAGCGCTACCGCGACGGCGCGGCGCTGTTGGCGGACTTGTCCGCGTTGCAGGCCGGCTCCTCGCCGCGTGAGGGGCGCGTAGGGCGGAGCCTCTGGATTTCCGGAGCCACCGTCGCCCTGGCCGGAAACAAAGACCGGGCGATCGCCGGGATCGCCGAAGCCCTCAAGCGGCTTGGGCTCGTCAACGTCTGGGAACTCCGATTCGACCCTTACTTTACCAAGCTGCGCTGTGACCCCCGTTTCGAAGCCCTGATCGCCGACCAGAGGAACGACGAGCCTCTGTTCTGAGGGCGTTCATCCCCCTGGGCCGCCCCTTGCGGGCGCGCCGTTTTTGAATCTCCGCTGTCGACCTTAGCCGATACCGTCGGAGCTGGTGAAGGTGACGACGGAGGGGGCGTTCGTTGCAGGTTCAAAGGGCACGCTCATTTGCCGAGGACTGCAGCTTCGTCCGACGGATAGACCCGACTGTAGTGCGAGCGTATCGTTTCGAAATCGCGCGCGAATTTGACCAGCACGATTCGCGCGGCGCCGCCACCCTTCAGCCTCACGGGTTGTGGGGGGAACGAGGGATCGAGGGATTGGAACTGCGCGTGCAGGCCGGCCTCGGTGATTTTCACCACGCCGGCGAGGCGAAATGCATCGCGCAGCTTGATGGTGATTTCGTCGAAACCGCGCGTCGACCGGTTCACGCGAAAGAGCGCCTGGAACTTCTCCGACGGAAATTCGGCGTCACCGCCTCGAGTCGGCAGTTCGAAGACCACCGCGGCCGCCTCTTCCTGTGCGACGCGCAGGTCCTTCAGATCCACGAGGCTCGCGAGGGGCGGAAGATCTCCCAGCACTTTGGGCACGTCGCCGCCATCGTCGCGCCACTGTTGGGTTTGCGCGGGTGTCGGCGGCTCGCCGTCCACGCTCACCAGCACGCTCCTCTCGGCCTCGGGTTTCGAGGGATCAACGCGGGTGATGAGCACGCGATTGTCGCCGAGGTTGCGCGTGGTCTCCGTGTAGGCCCACAGGTCTTGCTCCGCACCCAGCTTCCCGTAGGCGTCGGCAAATAGCTCCCTCTGCGCTTCCGTGGCCGAGGGGAGTTTCACGAACTCCGCCGCCAGTGGACGTGGGGGAGCAGCCGCGGCTGCGTCGGTCGTGTTCCCTTGCGGGGCGAGCACGGCAAAGATGGCGTCCGGGTCGTATCCGGGACTCACCTCCATCGGCCAGCGCAGGGAGACTTTTCGAACCTGGGTCGCCCACAGGTCGAGCTCGTGTGCGAATCCAGCCTGCGCATCCTTGAGGTTCACTTCGCCGACTTTGGCGGCGGCTTCCGCGGTTTTCGCCTTCATGAAGGCGATGTTTTCCTTGCGCCCCCAAAGCCACGCCCTCTGCAACTCGCCGGACGGGGAGGTCAAATACACGCGACGACCTGTCGAGGGCGACACGGTTTCCAAGAACACCAGCGTCCGACCGCCAAACGGGGTCACGAGTATCCGGTGCAGGTGGCGACCGTTTTCCAGCCGCCACTCGTATCCAATGACCGATGGTCTGGCCCGAGGACCCTCCTCCGCGCCGACTGCGACCAGGTGCGGCCATCCGAGCAAGGTCGCGATGCCGTTGTCCAGCACGACCCGGCTACGCTCCGCCAACGGTCCGGACTCGAGAACGACACTGGGTTTGCGTCCCGGTGGTGTTCGCCAGATGGAAGCGCCCCAGTGTGGGGGCGTCGTCGGGATCACCAGCCTCACGGTGCGCACCGATCTGGTGGCGGGCGACTCGACCTTGAGGGTCCAGGTGACGTTCGTTTTTCCCGCTGCGACATCCGCCCACTTCTTTTTCTGACTCTTTGACCACGCCCCGAATTTTCCGGTCGAGAAAAGTCCGCCGATCGTCGGCCGTCCGTCCGACTCGAGAATTCGTTCTCCCGGCTGAAGACCGGCTTTTTCCGCTGCGGTGTTGGGAATGACCGTCGTGACGAGGGGGGCGAACTTCGAAAACCAAATCGTGCCGGAGGTAAGCCGCCGGGCGGCATCAGGGTAGGGCGCGGCTTCGATACGAAGCCCAAAGTCCTCGATCCGGTCCGCCTTCACGTTGTAGGCCGTGAGCGACACGATAGGACCTTCGTCCCCGGCGTCCTCGACGCTCTCCGTGGCCTGGGATGGCGATTTTTCAGGACTGCGCGATTCTGTCCCCCGGGCCCCCAGCGGGATAGCGTAACCCAGCACGATAAGGACAATCAGCGGGAAGGTGCGACTGGTCGGTTTGGCCTGCGTCCGCCGTCGCCCAAGTTTGATCTCGTTCATGCGATGAGAAGGAACTGTGAGGCGTGTGGAGCCTCGCTTGTTCCGCTCGACGGAAAGTTGGGGAGGCGCCAGCCCTTCGACAGGCTCAGGACTGAGGCGTGGCCGCGAGGGCCAGCTACAATGGGAACGGAGGAACGTTGAACGCTGAACGCGGAATTTTTAACGCTGAAGTACGGACTGAACCATGGTGCTACCAAGACATACTATCCACATCGCGGAGTTTTCGAGTTTTCGCCCTTCACGCTTCGCCGCTGACGCGGCGTGAGCGCGAGATGGACAGAGTTGGAGGCAGGCGCATCGTGGGTTGTCTGGAAATAGTTTATTTAGAGAGTTTTATATAGATAATTAGATATGGCTAACATTTTTGCTTGCGTGAAACAATTGAGCTGCGCACGGTTCAGGGCATGATCGCAAACGTGTTCCTCTGGTCCAAGTTTCGATGGGTGTGGGCGTTGGTGGTGGTGGGATGGGGCGGCGCGGCCGTCCGCTCCGAAGCCGCGGTGCGGGTGGTCACGACCACGTCGATGGTGACCGACCTGGTGAAGCAGGTCGGCGGTGATGCCGTGATCGTCGAGGGGTTGATGGGCCCGGGGGTGGATCCGCATCTGTACAAGGCGGCACCTTCGGACGTCGTGAAACTGCAGAAAGCCCAGGTGATTTTTTACAACGGGCTGATGCTTGAGGGCAAAATGTCGGAGGTGTTCAGTCGGCTGGCCCGGTCGAAGCGCGGGGTCCATGCCATCACGGAGCGGCTGCCGAAGGACCTGCTGCTGTATCCGGCCGATCATGAGGGACACCCGGATCCGCATGTCTGGTTCGATGTCAGTCTGTGGGCCCAGTGTGTGGACGTAGTGGTGGAGGGTCTGGTCAACGCCGATCCGGCGCGGCGGGTCGACTTCGAGACACGCGGCCGGGCGGTGCGGGAGCGGCTGATGGCTCTGCACGCGTGGTCCTTGGCGAAGGCGGCGGAATTGCCGCCGGAAAAGCGCATCCTCGTCACGAGTCACGACGCCTACAGCTACTTTGGCCGGGCCTACGGTTTCCAGGTGATCGGCCTGCAGGGCATCTCGACCGTGAGTGAGGCGGCGCTGTCCGACATGGTGAAGCTGGTCGATTACATCCGCTCGCATGGGGTGAAGGCCATTTTTGTCGAATCGAGCGTGCCCCACGCCACGATCGAGCGCATCGCGGCCGACGCGCGGGTCAAGGTGGGCGGGGAGTTGTTTTCCGACGCCATGGGCACGCCCGGGCAGATGGAAAACGGGTATGATCTCGGCACCTACGAGGGCATGGTGAAGCACAACCTGACCCTGATTGTGGAGGGATTGAAATGAGCGCGGAATCGCCGCTCGAAATCCATGACTTGACCGTGGCGTATCACCGCAAGCCGGTGCTGTGGGGCGTCGACCTGACCGTGCCGGCCGGACAGCTCATCGGCATCATCGGGCCGAACGGGGCGGGGAAGTCCACCCTGATCAAAGCGTGCATGGGACTGCTGCCGGTGCAAAGCGGATGGGTCAAAATGTTCGGGCAGCCCTTTGCCAAGGTGGCGACGCGGGTGGGGTATGTGCCGCAACGCGAGTCGGTCGACTGGGATTTTCCGGTGAGCGTGATGGATGTGGTACTGATGGGCCGATACGGCCGCCTCGGTCTGCTGCGGCGACCGGGCAAGGCGGACCGGGAGCTGGCGCGAAGCTGTTTGGAGAAGGTGCAATTGCTGCCGTACGCCAACCGCCAGATCGCCAATCTTTCGGGCGGCCAACAGCAGCGGGTGTTCCTCGCCCGGGCGCTCGCGCAGCAGGCGGACTTGTACTTCATGGACGAACCGTTCTCGGGCGTCGATGCGGCCACCGAGGCGGCGATCATCGCGGTCCTGCGCGAACTGCGCGACCAGGGACGCACCCTGCTCGTGGTGCACCACGACCTGCCGACCGCGCGCCAGTACTTCGACCGGCTGCTGCTCTTGAACATGAATGTCGTGGCCTTCGGTCCCACGTCCGAGGTCTACACGCCCGAGTTGCTGCAGCGCACCTACGGCGGACGCCTGACGATCCTCAGCGAGGTCGCACAGGCGCTCGGTGCGCAGGAACCGCCGCGATGAGCTCGAACCGCACGTGGAGCTCAGACCCGGCTGGTCGCGCCACCGTGCACGCGGGGCGGTGGCTGGGACTGGCGCTGCTGCTGCTTGCGGCGGGCGTCGCGCCGGTGCGGGCGGCCGGCATTGGCGATCTGGTGGAGATCAATTGGGTCGAGCAGGCGGCGCGCTTTTTCACCTTTCAGGACGCGACGGTGCGGTATGCCTTGCTGGGTTCGATTCTGCTCGGCTTGAGCTGCGGGCTGCTCGGCAGTTTTCTCGTGGTGCGAAAAATGGCGTTGGTGGGCGACGCGCTTTCACACGCGGTGCTGCCGGGCGTGGCGCTGGGGTTTTTGTGGAACCTGTCGAAGGATCCGCTCGCCATTTTCATCGGGGCGATGATCGCCGGTTTGGTGGGGACCGCGCTCGTCTCGGCCATCACCCGGACGACGCGGTTGAAGGAGGATGCCGCGTTGGGTCTCGTGCTCGCCTCGTTCTTTGCCGCCGGGATCTGTCTGGTCACCATGATCCAGCAGCTGCCCACTGGGAACAAGAGCGGGATCGACAAGTTTCTCTTCGGTCAGGCCGCGGCACTCGGGCCGGACGACATTGCCTTGATGGGGACGGTGACGGGCATCGCCCTCGTGCTGGTGACGTTGTTCTACAAGGAACTGCTCGCGACCAGTTTTGATCCGGGGTTTTCGCGGGCGAGCGGGCTGCCTTCGCGCTGGATTCACCACGGATTAATGCTGCTGCTCGCGGCCGCGGTCGTGATCGCTCTCCAGGCGGTCGGCGTGGTGCTGGTCTCGGCCATGCTGATCACACCGGCGGCGGCGGCCTATCTGCTGACCGATCGGCTGCATCGGTTGGTGTTGCTGGCGTCGGCCTTTGGCGTGGCGGCCGGTGTGTCCGGAGCCTTTCTGTCGTTTGTCGGCCCGAGCCTTCCCACCGGACCTCTCATGGTCCTCGGGGCGAGTTTTGTCTTTGGGCTGGCCTTCTTTTTTGCCCCGCGCCACGGCGTGATTTCCCGCTGGTGGCGGCGTCGGACCGGGGCGGCGCGCACGCGTCGCGAGAACACCCTCAAGTCGATGTTCCATGTGTGGGAGGCCGGCGGCTTTCGCGCCGAAGGGGTCACGCTGACCGAGCTGGCCGAGAAACGGCGGGAGACCCTGGAGGATGCGCAGCGTCTGGGCAGCGCGCTGGTGCGCCACGAACTCGCGACGCTCTCGGGTGACGTGCTCTACTTCACGCCGGCGGGCAAACAACGTGCCGGCGAAATTGTGCGCAATCACCGGCTGTGGGAACTGTACCTGACCAACTCCGCCGGCATGGCGCCGGATCACGTGCATGAAGATGCGGAACGCATCGAACACGTGCTCGGCGAAACGGTGGTGCGGGCCTTGGAGCGACGGCTCGACTACGCGCGAGTCGATCCGCATGGCAGGAATATTCCGACCCCGCGGGAGATTCATCGGGATGCCGGTCTGACGGACGAAAGTAAACGACGGGAGCGGCCATGACGTCACTGATTCCCGCCTACAACGCCCATGCCGTCTGGATTGCGCCCTGGACGGAGAACCTCGGCAACTCCGGCTGGATCGCGGCGATGGGGTTCTGCGTGGGTGCGGCCTGCGGCCTGGTCGGAAATTACCTCATGCTCCGCCGCATGGCGCTGATGGGCGATGCCGTCAGCCACAGCATCCTGCCGGGACTCGTGATTGCATTTCTCGTGTCAGGCAGCCGGGCGACAGGGCCGATGTTTATCGGCGCGCTCGCGGCGGGAGCGGTCACGACCCTGATCATCGAGACCATTCACACCCGCACCCGGGTGAAACAGGACGCGGCCATCGGGATCGCCTTTTCCACCCTCTTTGCGATTGGCGTCATTCTCACGGTGGGCTTCGCCGGACAGGTGGACCTCGACGCGGAGTGCGTGCTGTACGGTGAGATCACGTTCCTGCCTCTCGAACCCCTCGTCACGGTGGGCGGCTGGACGCTCGGACCGGCCCCGTTTGTTCGCATGGCGGCCGTGGCGGTCGGTGTGCTGGTGTTGATCGTCGTCTGGTACAAGGAACTGCTCGTGAGTTCCTTTGATCCCGGTTTGGCCCGCTCACTCGGAATCAATCCCACCCTCTTGCATTACGGCCTGATGGCCGCGCTCTCGATTGTGGTGGTGAGTGCGTTTGAGGCGGTGGGCGCGATCCTCGTCATTGCGATGTTGATTCTCCCGGGAGCGACGGCGTCGCTGCTCACCACCCGCCTGCCAAAAGTGCACCTGCTCTCGATCCTGCACGCCGCCCTCAGTTCGGTGCTGGGAGTCAGCCTGGGAACCTGGCTGAACTGCTCGATGGCGGGCGCCATGGTGGTGGCCGGGGCGCTTCTCTTTGCCCTCGCGTGGGTGGCGAGCCCCACCGAGGGCCTGATTGCCGGCTGGTGGAACCGCCGGCGCCGCGTGACG
>JAEUGY010000045.1 GCA_016794625.1 Opitutaceae bacterium | reverse complement strand
TTCAGCGCCTCCTGGAGACGTGCGATCGACGAATACGATGGGACCACAATCTTTGGTTTTGGCATAGCCCCGCCAGCCTTGCCCACCCCCGCCCGCCCCCTCCATACTCGATCCACGATCATGCCTCTCCGTCGCTCCTCCCTACAACCCCGCGCGCACAACGCCGCGCCAGCGGCTTAGTTCAACAAGTCGCCAGAGCCAACGCCCACGTCTGGCACAGTCGCGGCCGTGGCTCATCTTAACGTTGGCCAAAAATGGGACACTGCATCCAAGGGGTTGTGACTAGAAGCGCCGCACGGCTGCCACCGGGTTGGCCAGCGCCGGTTCCGCTGTCACAGGGATTCTTTATTGTGCCACTTTTCGAAGCGGTGCTCGATACCATCGAAAAGAAAGAAGGTGGCGTTCTTCCGGGTTTCACGTTTCTCGACAAGGGCTTGTCGGAAACCCTGGCGAGTGCTTCAGTGGCTTCGCCGCTTGCGTATGTTGAAACTGACTACTTCGGCGGTGATGGTTGCCAAGGCGCAGTGGCATACGATCGAGGCTCCGTCATATTTGGGCCCGCAAATGGCGACATCGGGCCGATTAGTTCGGCACTCGCACAGATTGGAACCGTTCGTGGAGATGCCTACGATGAGTTCGAAGCACTGGGGCTCGGCCGGTTTCGCCGAATGGATGATTTTGCTGAATGCGAAAAGTTTAAACGGGGCTAACCAACGCATCCCGGCCAACGTCGCTACGCCGCCGTCGCTCACTTGAATCGTTAGCCAAAGATGGCCTACTCACCACGCAAGCTGGAGTATATTGAGCGCGAGTGCCTCAAGGAGGCGAATCGTGCGATGCGTTCAGGAGAGCTGAGTAAGGATGCGTTTCTTCAGATTCGCATCCAGACGTGTTCGCCATTGGAACGAATCGTTGTCTCTCTTGGTGCGGTATTCGCTATCGGCTTTGCTGCTTGGCTCTATTTCGCGAAGGAAGCCACGATCGCCGCAATTGTATTCTCCGTTTTGGGTCTTCTGCTCTTCGTTGTCGCAGCTTTTGGGAGGCGCTCGACTGTCAGCTCCGTTTTCCGGGTGATCGATACGCAGGTTTCGTTACGAATTCTCGATGCACTTTTCTGAGCCATTGCCCGAAAGCGCTAACTCGTCCAGCCAACGTCGCTGCACGCCGTCCCTGACCTCAGCGTCTAGCCAAAGAAGAACGCCTCACTTGACGGCGGGAGATTGGTGGCCTTTCCTCTCCGCATGACGTTGCTCCAGTTAAAGCAGGAGATCTCGCGGCTGACGCTGCGTGAACGACGCGATTTAAACGCGTACATGATCCGTTTGCGTCACGAGCGCCCGGAATGGAAAAAAATGGTGTCGAAGCGGATGCGAGACATGGACGGGGGCAAGAAGCTTTCATTGGCGGATTTGGAGCGTCGAATCGCAGCTCGTGGCTAAGCCCGGATATGAACCGGTATTTGCCGAGGAAGCGGCCGAGTTCCTTCTCAGACTTCCCAAGCGTCGCCAGCGACAGGTCGTGGCCTTGGCAAAGCAGCTGGCGGATCATCCGTTTGTTCGCAGCGACTACTCCATTCCCGACGAATCTGGAAGAGCGATAGAGTACCTTTTGATTGAAGATTACATTTTCGCTTACTGGCTGGATCACGGTGAGCGTGAGATCCGTATCACAGATATCGACGACGCCTCATGAAAACAGGTGAACAAACACATTCACCGAATGCCGCTCCGCGGCATCGCTGACTCGTTGGCGTCAGTCGATCATCGTATGGCATCCATCATTGACGGCTTAATCTCATTTCTTGGTGGTCTCTACTGCACACTGGTCGCTTTCGGCGTGGTGCGAGTATCCAAGGATCCAGCAAAGGAAGCTGCCTGGCGTGCAACGTATGGCATTTTTATGAAAATCGCCGGGCCGCTTATCATGGCTTTTGGAATCTGGGCCATGGTTCGAACCCGTTGAGGAGCTGGCCACGGTCCTCAGCCGAGAAAACATATGCCTCCAGATCGAGAGCGTATTCGTCGGTCGTGAGACCAAAGCATTCACTCATCTTGGGCCTCGCTACGAGCAGTATTGAGTCGACAGACTGAAATTTGAAGCGCGACAGGTTTCCAGTCGCTAAAGCTGAAGTTGACCGGTTTGTAGTTCTTGTTTTCAAAAACGAATTTGATGCGATCCCTGCCCAACCACGAGTGCAGCGAACGGCACAGACGCCCGTCCGCTGACGAGGAACGGCTGGGTAAAATATGAACACCTCTAGTGGCGTTCGCACGAAGCCATGCTTCACTGCTCCCTGTCCGATGTGCATGGAGAGACGGACGTTTTTTCTGCTTGAACATGCCTTGGGACTCTCAGGGGAGTTTTTCGTGAAAGGAGTCGCATGTGAAACGTGCGCCTACGAGGCATTCACCTACGATTCGGACGAACGGGAAAAGTTGAGACGGGCGAGTGTGATATGGGGGTCCCGGGCAGAAGGAACGTTCACGGACGATCACGCGGCGGAGCTTTTAGCCCAATTGAATTCCGCCGTATTGGCTACGATCCAAGAAGAAGGTCGAATTTGGCTCTGCGCGTCGTGTGGCGAAAGGAATGGGATGTCTTTTCTCGAGTGTTGGAATTGCCAACATGAACGTCGAGTTGACTCATAAACCCAAAAGAGAAGCCCAACTGATTTTGGATTTTTAGCATGTCGCCGCTTCGTTCATTGGGAACAGCCGTAGTCTTTTTTTTGGGTGGCCTACTCATGATCTGGAGCGCCATTCACGCGCATCAAATCGGGGTAATTCGGCACAAACATGCGACTCAACCCTCGTTGAAGGGGTCCGCTGAGTTTGACCTCGCGTTTTTCGGACGCGGTATGATGGGTGTTGTACTGGTGGCTCTCAGCGTGCACTTCGCCGCTGTGTATTTGCGGACGAGAAGACTGCCGCCGGACCGCGAGAACCCTTAAGGGCCTGGTTCAACCAGCTCGTGCCGCCAACCGCGGCTACGCCGCAGTTTCTGAACTGAAGCGATCCGCCACGACAATGACCCTCTTTCGCTGGCTTCCTGTCATTCTGGTGCTGCCGACGTTTGCGTTCATCGGCTACTGGATATGGCGCTACTTGAAGACGAGCGATAAGGGTAAGCTTCCGCGCACACGTGAAGAGCTGAAGCGTGGCGGGTCGCAGTTGGGAGAAGAGTTCGCAGCCGCCGGCAACCGTCTGCGTTGGTTTAACCTCTGGCTGTTTTTGGTGATGATCGCTGCCGCGATTGGCATAAGCGCGTATAACACTTGGATTCGCAGATGAAGAAAGAGTCGATCCAACCCCCTTCGGGAGCTCCACTTCATGTCGTGTCTCCGTTCAATCGTTAGGCAACGAAAAGACCCTTAACCTGCATTCCTATGAGGGAATCTGCAGAAGACATCCTTGAGCGTCGGGAAGGGCGCAGCCGGGAGGCGCGGATTTATCGGGTGAAGCTGATCTTACTTGCGTTTGGGGACCTTGTCTTGGTCGTAGGCGCCAGTTTTTCGGTTTTCTATTTTTTCTACGATACCCTTTTGTCTCCCATCCTCGTTCCTGCCGTGTTCTCTCTGCCACTGTTGATCGGTCATCGTTGGGCTCGCCGGCTGCGTTCGGTGTGTTCGAAGACCACCCCTCACCAAACGCCCGAGGCTCCGCGCTAGCGCCTATGGCGGTCCCTAAAACGTTCGGCAAGACAGGCGTGGCATCCTATACTTCGAGCCGTCCTCAATCGGGACCAACTGGAGAAACGTGATCCCATGGACAGATCGTACAAAGAGGACGTGCCAAGGTTCAGGGCGATACTCGAGGAGATGCGAGAGGAGTTCGCCAAGATCGGTGCGACCACCGACTGGACGGGGCTCCGAATCGAACCTCTCCTTGAGCACGTCCTCCGTCTGGATCACCTTATGAAGTCACCGAAGTTTGTTCGTGAGACGGCTCGACTTCGCAAGGGTGTAGCGATGTTCCATGCGGACTTGGTTTATCTCCGAACGAACATCAAGGAGTTGAAGGCAATCCTGGTCGCGGAAAAGCGAAAGCGGGACCGTGACGAAGCATAGACGAAGCGAAGGTAGCCGACCCGTCGACGACCGCTTACCGGGCGCATGTAGAAATCGTCGGAGCAGTCGAGGCACCGGGAACGCAGCGAACCCCAGAGGACGTACCGCATGAAAGCAGTGGTCTATGACTCCTATGGTCCGAGCGAGGTGCTTCGCCTGAAGGACGTCGCGAAGCCATCGCCCAAGGACAACGAGGTGCTGGTCAGAGTCCATGCGGCCTCCGTGAATGCGGCGGACTGGCGGATGATGAGGGCGGATCCTTTTCTGGTTCGCCTGTACGCCGGGCTTTTGAGGCCGACAAAACTCCAGACGCTCGGTGCCGACATCGCCGGGCGGGTGGAGGCGGTGGGCAGGAAGGTCCACCAGTTTCATCCGGGAGATGAGGTGTTCGGGGATGTATCCGCGAGTGGCTTTGGCGGTTTTGCCGAATACAAATGCGCCAGCGAAGGTGAGTTGGTTTTGAAGCCGGCCGCTCTTTCCTTTGTCGAGGCGGCCGCCGTGCCGATGGCCGCGCTCACGGCGTTGCAGGGGCTGCGCAAGCAGGGGCAACTCCACCCGGGGCAAAGGGTCTTGATCCACGGCGCGTCCGGTGGTGTGGGCACGTTTGCGGTGCAACTCGCCAAGTACTTCGGGGCTGATGTGACCGCCGTCTGCAGCACCGGAAAGGCTGATCTGGCGCGCTCGCTCGGCGCTGACCATGTGATTGATTACACCCAGGAGGATTTCACGAAGAGCAATCGACCCTACGACCTCATCCTTGGGGTGAACGGGAATCGCTCGATTTTCGATTACAAGCGAGCTCTCACCTCCACGGGCGCCTATGTCATGGTCGGGGGCAACACAGGGCAGCTCTTTCAAGCCCTGTTGCTGGGGCCCTTGATCTCCCTCGTCGGGCGGCAAAAGCTAGGAACTCTGACCTCCGTGCCGAACCAGAAGGATTTGCTCTTCATCAAGGAACTTCTGGAAACCGGCAGGATCAAGCCCGTGATCGATCGACGCTACCCGCTGAGCGAGGTCCCCGAGGCGGTCCGCTACGTCGAAGCAGGACACGCAACAGGGAAAGTCGTGATCACGTTGGAGCGCGGCGCATGACGGGCTCGGGCACGCAACGATCTCGAATTGCGCTGTGGACGTGGCTGACTTGAGGCGTTGATCTCGGGAAGGTGCTTTTCACGATGTTTATAAGTCCCTACGAGAAAGTGGGCGGGCTGGTGTGGTTTGCTCGCATGCTCCGGAAGATCCGCCTGCGAGCCGAGGGTCGGCTTCCGGAGGAGTACCATGGGTACATGGGCCTCGGCTTCGATCGCCGGTGTCTGCGTTTCCTCCGGATTGACTACGAGGCTCTGGTCGCACGGGTCATCGCCGGCGGCTCGGACGAGGAGATCCTGGAATGGGCCTTCACGCACGGCCATCGTCCGAGCGAGGTGGAGATTCTCGTGTGGAACGAATATATGATCAAACGCGGGTGGAGGGATACCGATGCACCCGCCAACGAGTTCCCCGACTACAAGGAGAAGTACGGCCTGGGTCATCGAAGCGATATCCTCACGTTTTTTGACTTTTATGAAGTCGATGAGGGCAGGCGGCCGTGAGCTGGCTGGACCCGAAGCGACGGTTCTCCGGCGGCGGAGTGCAGGCTCAGGGGAGCATCAGGGGGATGAGGTCCCGGAATTGTACCTTGCCTGAGTCTCCCTCACGCGGCTAAGGATGCGTGTCCGCTGATTGTCGAAGCAGTCACCCGCCATGGAATCTCCCCGGTCTCCCCGAACACACTCTGCGAGTGCGGCCGGGGCGGAGCGTCGGTGCTATTGCAAGTCGTCGCATCCCGACCTCTAGCGTGAGCGCGGCATCCCCGAGGGATTCTGCGGCATCTGCGAACGCTGTGGAAAGCCGGGGCATACGCAGCACTTTCCGGGTCCGCTGCCCTACACTGGCGCCTGGTGCGATCGCTGCGTGAAGATCGTGGCGTTGACGTGGCCCCTGAAGAATCCCGCGGTCTGGACGGTGGTGGCCGTGGTGGTGGTATTCATCGTGACGTATATTCGCTCACGGTGACGCGGCAGGCGCCCGGGGATAGGCTTCGCGTGCAGGCATCGGAGCACGGAGGCGGGACTGGTGGGTCCCGTCGCGGCCTCGGCGAGGCCGCCTCCAACGGGAGGGAACGTTGAACGCTGAACGCTGAATTTTTAACGCTGAAGCACGGACGGGTGAGAGGTGTCCGTTGGAGGTGGGGTCGACGACCCCGCGGGGGTTGGCGTCGCGTGAAGAATACGGAGGACGGAGGCGGGACCGGTGGGTCCCGTCGCGGCCTCGGCGAGGCCACCTCCAACGGGAGGGAACGTTGAACGCTGAACGCTGAATTTTTAACGCTGAAGTAAGGACGGGTGCCGGCGCGCCCGCGAGGGGCGGCCCTACAATGGGACTCGTTTGCCCTTCGACGGGCTCAGGACATACTGCCCTTCACTCTTCGAACTTCGCCCTTCGCACTTCCAGCCCCCGGCTGGCCGGAGCTGGCCGGGGCTGGCAAGCTCTAGAGGTCGACGTTCTTCAGGAGCATGTCGTCCTGGATGTACGCCTTGCCCTTGGTATCGGCGCCGATCTTGAGGGCGTTGCTCTGGTTGTTCTTGTTGACGTAGGCCGGATAAACGGTGGCCAGCTCGGAGGAGGTTTTCACCACGACGAAGACCACGAGCACGGAGTTGTCGTAGTGGTACCAGGTGCCGTTGTTGAAATTGCTCTCCTTTTTGCGCTCCCAATCCTCGCGGTGGAATCGCACGCCGAGGACCTTGTCGTCGGGGTAGAGTTCCTTCCAGGTCGCGAGCACGCGCTTCTTCAAGTCGGACTTGTCCCCGCCGGTGTAGCGCTCGGGGGGCAGACGGTACTTTTCCGCGGCGATCTTCTTGTAGTCGTTGGTCAACTTCAGCACGGTCGCGCGGGCGTCGGTGATGGATTGGGCGAGTCGGCCACAGGCGGCCGCATCGCTGCCCTCGGCCTTGGCGCAGGTCTGCTGCAGGCCTTCGGCCTCCTTCAGCTGCTGGTAGGTGCCGGAGGATTCGGAAAACATGTTGGGATTGAGGTCCTTTAATCCCTGCTGGGCGAAGGCGACGGCCTTCTGAACCTTGAGTTCACCGAGCATGAGCTGCTGGGCCTGCATCCGTCCCGCGGCCTGGGCGTAGCCCGGGTGCTTGCGCAGCTCGGCCTCGTTGGAGCGGTACCAGCTCCAGCCGCCCTCCAGCTCCTTCAGCTTCTTCTCGAGAGGCTCGGAGCCGGCGGCAACAGCCTGGTCGGCCTCGAGGTTCTTCAGCCAGGTTTCAAAGGTCTGCTGCGTGAACGGATGGATCTTGGCGCCGGAGGTGTTGACGACGGCGACGCCGCCGACCGTGACCTTGGCGGCCTTTTCTCCGACCTTGGTGCGCACCTGGGCCACATAGGCCGCGAGGTCGGTGTAGGCCTGCTGCTCCTTGCCCAGCACGCCCGCCACGGCCTCGACCAAGGCGTCGGCCTGGGCGAGCTGTTCATACGCGCCGCCCTTCCCGTTGAAGAACGCCGGGTCTTGCCGGGAGAGGCCCCGCTCCGCCGCGGCGAGCCCGCTGACCGCCGTGATCTTGGCCAGCTTCATGCGCAGGAGGAGCTGCCGCACCAACGGCTTCTTGAAATCGGGATGACGCTCCAACACCTGCTTCTTTTCGGCGAAAAACGTCTCGAGCTCCTCCAAGACCGGTTTGGCGGCCTCAGGACTGCCCCCCGGCTTGGATACGGCTTCGGCCTTGTCCAGCCGGGCCAGCCACTCCGTCGTCATTTGTTGCGTGTAGGGATGAATCTTGGCGGCGTCGGCGGAGGCGGCGGGGGTCTGGGCGACCACGAACGGACAGGTGGCTCCGAGCAGGAGCGCAAGCAGGGGCAGGGACAGTTTCATGGAAAAAACGCTTTGCTCCTCATCGACCTAAGTCGCCGATACTGAAGCGCCTTCGCCACCCTCCCGCGCCCCGACCCGAGTGTCATCCGCCCGATGACACTCGCCCCGGCCGGCACCGGGCTGGGAAAGCCGGGCTTGCCACGGATCGGGGAAGGTCGAGGGTGGAACGATGGTCCCAGCGAGGTTGCGGAGTGACAAGGCACTACACCGGCGGCATCCGGCCGGGGTTGCTCCGGTCCGGAGTCGGTTGGGGCGGTCCTGCCGGCGGCTCCTGATCGGTCTGCTGGCGCCGCTCGCGCTCGGGGCGGCCGAGGGGTTTGATGCGGAGGCGTTTTCTCCCACAAACTGGCCGGGCAAAGCCCCGGAAGCCGTGGTGCGGGCGGCCCGTCCGCTGATGCAGGACCTCCTCGTCGCCATGCGGGCCCAATCGACGAGCGATCAACGCCTCGCCCGGGACCGCCTCGTCGCTGCGTTGGGTCGCTACGCGGGTGTACCGGAGGAGCGCCCGGTCTATGGCCAGCCCATTGATCCAACGCCGCCAGACCGGCAACGCCTCGAATCCGTCTGGCGGGCGGCGCTGGTCGCGCAGGATGGACGCCGCGGTTGGGAGCAGGCCCGCCAGCGGGAGGTGGCCCCAGGCGAGGGCGGAAAGGTGCCCCGCCTGCGGGTCAGCGAGCGGCAGATCCGGGCCCTCCTGCAAACCCACGAAGCGGGACTCGACCCCGACGGCGAGTTCCTGCGTCGGGCGCGGGAGGGGCTCGACTACCTGCTCAGCACCCAGTCAACCGGTGGCGTGTTTGGTTTTCCCTACGACCCGGGCGGCCCGGGCCTGCGCAAGGCGGCGGCGGCCGTCGTCGAGCGCGGACGCAGCCGTGGACAGACCCTGGTGGAGCGCGGCTGGGTGATCGATGACCTCGGTGAAGGCGGGCTGAACTTCGACCATGGCATGTGCGGCGCCCTCATGATCCACGGGTATGCGGTGACCGGCGAGCCGCGCTACCTCGACGCCGCGGTGCGGGCCGGCCAGTGGGCCCGCGGACGCCCGCTTGGTCCCAATTTCAACTACAACGGATTCCTCGGCGTGCTCCTGGCGCGATTGTATCGAGCGACCGGTGACGCCAGCTGGTTGGAGGCGGCCCGTGTCGTCTTTGAGCATGGCGTGCTGCCCGGACAACTGCCCAACGGCCGGTGGTTGGACCAGCACAATGCCAAGATCCAGTACCACGCGATCCTCTGCGCCCAGCTCGGCGAATACCTGCTGGCCCTGCGGTTCGCGCAGGATCCTTCGGCCGGCCGTGTGGAACAGTGCCTGCGGAGAGGCCTGGACAACCTCGCGGCGGAGATTGCCACTTATGGCACCAACAATGCGGAAGAGGCGCTTTCGCTGCTGGCTTTGAGTTTTGGTTCCCGCGTGGTGGAACCCGCTCCGGCCTGGAAGCAGGCCACGTCGGTTGCGGTCAACTACGTGACGGGCCCCCTGGCGGAGCGCCTGCGTTCGCGGGGCGGAGGATTGCCCGAGCCGGTGGCGGCCTGGGTGCTTTGGTCACGTCCTTCAGGCCCGGGTGAGGAGACCGTCGAACTGCGAAGTCCCCTGCGGCCGCCGGATCGGTCGAGTCCCTGACCACGCCTTCTCGCGATGCCCGCCCGCCGAGTGGGCGATCGCGGGAGAATCGTTCCCTCCGAACCGGCGCTGTTTGCGCGTCGCGTTGTTCAAACCGTCGGGCGTGGTTGCGAGGAGGCCGTCCCCGCGGCGGCGACGGAGCGCCGCCCTCCATCGGAGGCGGGCCCGTTCGGCCCCGTCCCGGCCACTACGAGGCCAGCTCCAACGGCGGAGTCCTTAAGCAACGCTGCGAGTGTCATCTGTGGGATGACACTCGAGCAGGCTGGGTGGAAAGGGAGGGGAGTGCCTACTCCCCGGTGATGCTGAAGACGATGGGGACCTGCATGCGGGTGTTGACGGCGCGGCCGTCTTTGCGGCCGGGGCGGAACTTCCACTTGGCTACGGCCTGGACGGCGGCGGCCTCGAATTCACGCTGGGTGGAGTGGATGGCGTAGGCGTCGCGGACACCGCCGGTGCTGTCGACGATGAAACTGACCATGACTTCGCCGGTGATGCCGCTGCGGCGCATCTCGAAGGGGTAAACGGGCTGGGCCTGGTAGCGGGCGACGGGCTGGTCGTCGAGGAGACCGCGGTCGATGATCTTGAACACCTTGCCTTCTCCACCACCACCGGGGCCGACGGAGGTAGGAATGGTCAGACGGCTGCCGTCGATGCGAACGTCTGGGGACGGCGGGGGCTGCGGCTTCTGGGTCAGTATTTCGATGGGTGCGAAGGCGATGACTTCGTCCTGCTGGGGCGGGGCGAATCTATCCGCGTCCTTGGGGCGGTCGGCCGGGTCGTCGTCGGGCACGAGCTCGATCTCGTCCACGGGAGGCGGGGGAGCCCTGAAGGCTTCGAACGGGGTTTTGTCCTCGGGCGCCTTGGGCGGGGCGGGGGGCTTGGCGAAGAGGTCGGAGGCGAAAAACACACCGCCGTGGATGGCGAGGGAAAGGACAAAACCAGTGATGAAGTCGCGAGTCATGGGAGGAGGGGGATTGAAGCCGGTGCGGACGTGCACGGGTTCAATCTGACTACGGACGACGGAGGCAGTTCTTAGAGCGAAACGGCGGCAGGTGGAGAGAGGGGGGACGTTGAACGCGGGGGAACGTTGAACGCTGAACGCTGAATTTTTTAACGCTGAAGTGCGGAACGAATGGACGGATGGACCGCAGCCGGCGCCGACGGTGCGGCGCCCTCCACGGGGGGCGGGAGCATGGCAAAGGGCGTCGACGGCGCGGCGCCGGTTGCGTGTGGCGGGCCGCGTCCGATGGAGGTGGGGTCGCCGACCCCGCGGGGATGGGCGTCGTGTGCAGACATCGGAACACGGAGGCGGGACCGCGTGGGTTCGGGCGCGGCCTCGGCGAGGCCACCTCCAACCGGCGCCCTCCAAGGGGGCGGACGGAGAAACGCGTTCCGCGTTCCTCTACTTGGGGAAGGATTCGGTGTGGACGACGGTGCCGTCGACGTCGCGGTGGTCGAATCTCAGGACGGCCTTGCCTTCTCGGCGGGAGATATGGCCGGAGAGAAAGCCGCCTTTGACCCGGAGGAAGCGGTGCTCGGGGCGGACGTCGTCCGGCGGCCAGCCGCCTGCATGCTGGTCGGAGCCGGAGCCGACGCTGAACTCCCAGAGTCGCGTGCCCGGGGGCTGGGAGACGTACTGCCAATGTCGGTCACCGGTGACGACCATGACGTTGTCCATCCGGTTAAGGAAGGCGCGAAGTTCGTTGCCCTCATGGGACCAGTTGGCGTTGGCGAGGTTGTCGCGCTTGTTGGCTCGATCGGGACCGACGATGGGATTGGCGCAGATCACCACCTTGAACGTGGCGTCGGAGGCGAGCAGGGTTCGGAACAGCCAGGCTTTCTGGTCTGCGCCGAGCAGCGACTTGTCCGGGCCGTCCGGGTCGGTGTTGCGGCTGCGGAAGTAGCGCCCTTCGGTGAGCCAGATCTGGAGATCACGGCCCCAGCGGATGGTCTTGTAGGGCACGGCGGTGCCCGGGGTTTGTTCCTCGAAAATCTGCAGCCCGCGCTCCCAGGACACCGTGCCGTAGCGTTTGTCCGACGACGCATCGTTGGTGAGGACATCGTGGTCATCCTTCATGAAATAGGAGGTGACCTGATTCCAGAAATCGCGTTGCAGCGGGAGGGCGAAGAGGCGGTCCCACTTGAAGCGCATCAACTCCTCGGTCAGGGCGTAGGGGCCGGGTCGATCATAGTACTCGATGTCACCGGTGTGGACATAGAAGTCGGGTTTCAACGCCGCCATCGCCGGGTAGATGCGGTGACCGTCCGGAGCATCGCGGCGGGGATAGTCGTGGCAGGACACCACGCAGAACGTCAGGGCGCGCGCCTCTTCCGCAACCGGCGCGGTCTGAAACGCACCTTTCAAGCGATCGGAAATGGCGGCGCCCGGCGCGGACCGGGCTTCAAGTTCCATGACGTAGGCGGTGCCCGGCGAGAGGTCCGACAGCCGCCACTGCCGCGTGAAATTGCGATCCGCGTCCACCGCGGTCCACGGAGTGGCGATCCGGCCCTCGGGCCGGTCGCGAGGGTGGTAGACCAACCGGACCTCCCCAGACATGCCGGGACACGCACCCTCCATGTCTTCCAAGGTGAGTCCGGGCGGGACCTGCGCCGCCCAGATTTCGGCGGGATTGGCTCTTTGATCGAGCTCATTGCGCTGCTCGATGGGTTCAAGAAAACGCCGACCGTCGGTCTTGCCTCCGGGCGTCTTGGTCAACCGCGTCCACACCACCACGGAGGTCTGGTCCGCGTATCCATTGTGAACGCCATTGCCAAAGTACGGTGAGGCCGCGAGGGGAAGAACGAGCGGGAGAAAGAGCAGGAGGAGGATTCGACGGGGCATGGGGAGAAACGAAGAGCCGTGGCCACAGCCGTGCGGAGTCCCCCGGTGGGAGCGGCGGCGCGGCCCGGACGTCCAGCGCAGGCCCGCAGCGTGGATCCGGAGGGAGCGCGTGGCAAACGTTTAGGACACTGGCTTGAGCCGCGCCATGAGATGATCGGCGCAGGCGCGGGCGAAGACGGGGTCGTTGATGGCGGAGGGAAGCTCCACCACCGGGATGTCCGGGCGCAGGTGGGTCTTCAGCGACTCGAAGAGGGCGCGGTCCGCGGCGGGGTCGTGAAAGGGCTGGCCCGGGGCGCTGATCACGCTGATGCCGCCGAGGGGGAGGAGCACGGTGACGGGGCCGCGGTAGCGGTTGAGCTTCTCCGCGAGGATGCGGCCGAGCCGGGCACATTCCTCGGGGTTGGTTCGCATCAGGGTGACCTGAGGGTTGTGCCGGTACAACGTGCGCCCGGCGTAACGCGGCGGCACCGTGGCGGGCTCCCCGAAGTTAACCATGTCGAGGCACCCGGGTGTCACAATCGCCGGGATACCCATTTTTCCGGCCGCATCGAGCCGCTCGGGGCCGGCGCTGAGCACGCCGCCCGCCAGCTCGTCGGCCCACTCGGTGGTGGTGATGTCGAGCACCCCGGCCACGAGGCCGCTGGCAATCAGCGACTCCATCGCGCGGCCGCCCGTGCCGGTGGCATGAAAGACGAGGACCTCGTAGCCGGCGGCTTCGACGATCCGGCGCGCCTCGGTGACACAGCCGGTGGTATTGCCAAACATGCTGGCGACGATGATCGGCTTGTCGGCGCTCGGCTGCTGCCGGCGCCGCTCCGCCGCGCTCACCAGGCCGGCCAGGGCGCCGGCGGCGTTCTCGAAAATCGTGCGCGAAATGCGATTGAGACCGGAGACATCGACGATGGCCGGGATCATGACAATGTCGACCGTGCCCACATAGTGCGCGGTCTGACCGCTGGCCAGGGTGGAGACCATCACCTTGGGAAAACCGATCGGCAGGGCGCGCATCGCGGCGGTGGCGATGGCGGTGCCGCCTCCGCCGCCGAGGGAGAGGAGGCCGTGAATCTTGCCTTCGGATACGAGCTGGCCGACGTAAGCGGTGGCGGCCCGCGCCATCAGGGCAACACATTCCCCGCGGTCGCGTCGCGCGAGGATGGCTGCGGCGTTGGCGTCGGGGCCCAGCGCCGCCAGCACCTTCTCCCGGGGCACATCGGGAGGAGCGGCCGGGGCGTCGAAGGAGCCCACGTCAATTTCAAGCGTCGCCAACCCCAGCTGGCGCAGCGTGGCGGCGACGAAGGCCAGTTCCTGACCTTTGGTGTCATAAGTTCCGAGGACGGCGGCGGTGGACATGGTGAGCCGCGCGGAGCGCGGCGAATGACGAATGACGAATGACGAATGACGGAGCGCAGAGAGCGAAGGGCGACGGACTCCGATTGTAGGGCCAGCCCTACAATGAGACGATGGGAGGACGCTATTTGGTCATTCGGGCTTCGTCCAGCGGACGGCGTTGATCAGGAGGGTTTTGAAGGGCGCGAGGTCGTGGACGCGTTGGTCGTGGCCGAGGGTGATGCCGACGATGCGGGCCTTGGGATGGCGCGTGATCCAGACCGCGGGGTGGGGGCGTTGGTACTTCTGGCTGGGGGAAGTCTGGGCGAGGACTTCAATGGGGGCGGTGCCGGGGGGGATCTTCTCCGGCTCGGCGTTGAAGTAATACAGTTCGTCGACGACCTCGAAGCTCGCCGGCACGCCCTGCATCACAGGATGATTGGGTGCGACGGTGATGACCTGATACGGACCGATCCGGTCGTGTCCCCGCGCACCGCCACCCACAATCTCGGCATTGAGTTCCGGCCATTGCACGTAGCCGTACCACGTGCCGGGGTGGAGCATGACGATGCCCTTTCCAGCCTGGGCGAAAGCGTGCAGGGCGCTGCGATACTCGGGGGTGTCGAAGAACTTCCGGTTGACGCTGATGACGGCGACGTCGGCGCGGGCGAGTTCGCTCGCCGCCTGGTCGCGGTCCTCGGTGTAGTGCACGCTGAAACCGGCGGCGCGCAGCGTGGCGCTGTCAGTGGCGCCGAAGAACGCGGCGAAGTCGTGGCTGCTGCCCCCGCCGATGAGCAGGACCTTCGTCTTGCCCGCCTCCCATTGCGGCGGCTCGGTGGCGGGCAGCGGGCGGTCGCCCTTGCCCCCTTCGCGCGGGCCGGAGGTGGCGCCGGCGGCCACGGCGGCGGCGGTGAGGCTGGCGCCGGCGGCGGCCGGGGCGGGGCTGGCCGGTTCCACCTGGGCAGTGATGGCGACGGTGCAGGGCACGAGGTCGTTGTCGAAACTCGTCAGCTCCAGCTGGGTCACGAGTCCGGTTTTCCGCAGGGGCAGGGAGAAGATGCGCAGTTTGCCGCGACTGGTGAAGTCGCCGGCGTTCCGCGCCTCCGGCAGATCTTCGGCCGTGTTGTACGCGGCGAAGTGGAGACCGTTTTTCAGCACATGCTCCTCGCGGGTGCCGTCGGCGAAGATAACGGTCACCGCCATGGCCGGCAGCCCGCGCGCCGCCTCGCCTCCCGCGGGCCAGCCCTGGCCGGCGAGGCCGCCGAGCACGTGGAGCCGGGACGTGGTGACGTTGACCGGAACCGTGACCCGCTGCGGGTATTCTTCCGAGAAATGGGTCGAGCCCGGGCCGCCCTTGAGGGCGACGACGTTGCGGCCGTTGGGAGATTTGGCGGCATCCATGATGAGGAAAGGAACACCCTCGACCGTGACCGAACCGGTGCGGTGCAGACCGAACGTCTCCTCCGTCAGGTCTTCGCGGGAGAAGAGCCCGCGCCGGCTGTTGGCCGTGTAGGCCTCGCGCAGGTCGAGCACCCGGTAGCCTTGGTCTCCGGCACAGAGGTAGGTGAGCAGGTCCCGCAGTCCCTCGGCGCCGAGGTTCTCAAACCCCTCGGGCATGAGCGAGCGACGGGTGTTTTCGCGGGTGGCGATGTCGTCGGTCTTCACCTCGTGATCGCCGCCGAGGGACCGCAAGGTCAGTCCGGTCGCGTTTTCGCTCACGATGACCCCGACCAATGTCTCGCCCTTCTTGGTGGTCACGTTCCACTGCCAGAAACTCGGATCGACCTCGCGATTGGGATCGAGGATGTGCTGCAGCAACGAGGCCGGACCGTGGGCGCCCATGCCGCTGAGCGGAGGACCAATGTCCACCAAGCCGACATCGTTGTAGCGATGGCAGACCGCGCAGGCGGCGGCGTAGAGCATGCGACCCTTGGCGAAATCGCCGGGCTTCTCCACTTCCGGCGTCAACTTGGCGATGAGCTCGTCCTTTTGCGCCGTCTGCGGATTCAACTGTGCGAGCAGGGTGGTGGCCTCGCGGGCTACAGCCCGGTTCGGATGCGTGCGCAGGCGGGCGGCATCACCCGGACTCAGCGCGGTGGCGGCCACGCGTCCCGTCTTGAGGGCGGCGAGCAGGGACTGCGTGAACTCCGGTCGCTTGAGAATCTGGTCGAGCACGGGACCGCTGCGCGTGCGACCCCAGATCGAGACGAGCGATGCGCCGACCTCGTCGCTGTTCACCTGACCCAGCGTGGCGATCAACGGCGTGACCAGGCTGGCCGGGGTGGCGGGATCGACCAGCAGGGCCTCGACCCGGACGAGCGCGTCGCTGCGCCGGGCGGGCAAGGCGAGCAGGCTGGTGGCGATGGCGAGACGCTCCGCATCGGCCGTGGTCGACGCCGCGAAGCGGACCAGCAGGGACTGGGTGAAGGTTTCTGCGCGGGCGCTGAGGGTGCCCGAGCGATCCCAGAGCACGGCGAGCGGCAGTGCGGCGATCGCGGTGTCGGGCCGTTCCAGCAGGATGCGCAGCGCGGCCAGGCCGCCGGCGTCGAGGTCCGGGGCGGTCTTGAGGCTGGCCAGCGAACGCAGGATGAGCGTGGCGACCTCGTGGGCGGCGGGCGTGGAGGCGGCGCAGGCCCCGAGCAACGGCCCCGCGCCGGCCGGCAGCGCGGATGGGAGCACGCCAGCGACAAAGGGGGTGAGGGCGCCGGGGCGGGGGTCGCGCAGGGCGGCGAGGACGAAATCGGTGGCCTGGTCGGCGGCGCCGGCGATGACCGCTGAGCGCGTCCAGTCGTCCGTCGCCGCGACAAAGGTATCCAAAGCAGCGCGACGGCTCGCGGCATCCGCGGCGCGCCGAACCTGTTCGAAGATCCGTTCAGCCGGGCTTCCCATCGAGCGTCCGGGCGCGGCGAGCCCGGCGGCGTCCGGGTGGTTTTCGCGGGTGAGGCGCCAGGCGATCTGCCGCACATGGGCGTTGGGACTGGAGGTGATGGCGGCGGTCAGCCCGGCCAGATCGGTGCGGTCGAGGCGGAGCGCGGGCAGGGTGCGGGCCTGCCGGTGCTGCACACGCCAGATCCGGCCGAAGTAGTGGTCGCGGTCCGGCCGCACTGCGGCGTTGGCCGGACCGTGCACGGGACCGCGGGTGTCGTTGTGGATCACGGCCTGGTTGTAGAAGTCGACGACGTAGAGCGCGCCGTCCGGACCGATGCGGGTTTCGATCGGACGGAACCAGAGGTCGCGACTGCGCATGAATTCCGTCTCCTCCCGGCCCTTCTCCTTTTCCGTGACGAAGGACACGCCTTCGCGGCGGGTGAACTGGTGATGCACGATGTTGAGTGTCGGTTCGCCGGTGAAATAGCTGCCGTTCCAGCGTTCTGGCCAGGCGCCTCCGTCGTAGATCGCGCAGCCGGCGGCGGCGGTGAAGCGGCCCACCTGGTCGATTTGCACGTAGGCCTGCTCCGGCCAGGTCATCAGGGGGTAGGTGCGCTGGCCGACGATCATGCCTTTCCACGAGGGCGTGCCCGGGATCTTGCCGCGGGCGAGGATGGACTCCGGCAGCACGGTGTGGAAGAGCACGGTTCCGCTGGTCGGCTGGGTCCAGAGCACCTGGCCGTCCCAGGTGATGTCGAGGCCCCAGGTGTTGCCCCCGCGGCTGCTGTACTGCTCGAAGGCGCTGCCGTCGGGTTTGAAGCGCACGACGCCGCTGCCGGCGGCGCCGAAGGCGGTCTTGCCGTCGGGCGAGGTGACCTCGCCGCGGCTGTAGCCGTGGGTGGCGTAAATCCAGCCGTCGAGGCCCCAGCGCAGGTTGTTGATGACGGCGTGCGTATCGGCGATGCCGAGACCGGTGTAGAGCTTGGTCCGCCGGTCGGCGATGTCGTCGCCATTGGTGTCCTCGAGGAACCAGATGTCGGGCGCGGCGGCGACGATGACCCCGTTGCGGTGGAAGCAGAAACTCGTGACCAGTTCGAGCTGGTCGGCGAAGACCGTCTTGCGATCCATCAGACCGTCGCCGTTGGTGTCGCTCAGGATCGAGATCCGGTCCTCCGGCACACGGTCCTGCCGCTGCGGATGGAGCGAGCCGCTGTCCTTCCAGGGCGCCACGTTGGGCACACGCCGACCGTTCGGGTATTCCGGGGTTTCGTTGACCCAGAGACGGCCCTTTTCGTCCCAGTCGAGGTTCATCACCTTGTTGATCAGCGGCTCGGCCGCGACGAGGGAGAGCGAGAATTCCGGGTGGACCTCGATCGTGGCCGCGGCGGACGCGGGGGCGACCGGGCCGCCCTCGACGTAGCGCAAGGCGTCGCCCAGCTCCTCCGGACGACAAAGGGCGTCGGGATTGGCCAGCTGCCCGGCCCAGGCGATGCCGCGCAGGATCAGGGTGCGGTAGTTGGACCTATTATACGTCACATGGTAGTGTCCGGGCAGCGAGACGAAGGACCGGTACGGTTTGCGGCCGCCGGCGAGGGTGCGCTCGTAGGTCCACATCTGCGGCTGGATGTCGTAGATGCTGACCTTCTTGCCCCCGCCCGTGAGCTCGTCGGCGCGTTTCTGGGCGCTGGCATTGCGCGCGCCGGCGGCCTTCGGCGTGTAGGCGGTGGCGAGCACGTGGGCCTCCGGCATCATTTCCATGTCGTAGTAGATTTCGTCCTCCATGGACCAGTTGGAGGCCCCGGTCGTGATCGGGTGCGTGCGGTCGACGAAGTACAGGTGCATCGGACCCTCCAGCCACTTGGTCGTGCCAAAACGCCAGGAGCCGCCGATGATGGACTTGTACCAGTCGGGGTCGCGGGACACGGCAGCGGCGTGCAGGACGACCAGGCCCCCGCCGCGCTGGAGAAACGCCTCGAGGGCGTTGCGTTCGTCGCCTTTGGCGATGTTGCCGGCTTCCGGGGCGTTGAGGATGAGCACGTCGGTCGTGGCCAGTTCCTCGGCCGTGGGGAATGTCGGCCCGCCGCGCACGGCCGCGCCGCGCTCGGTCAACAGGGACGTCCACTCGGCGAGAAAACGCGGATGGTCATGGGCGCCGGGACCGTGGGTCTTTGGACCGGAACGGATGTAGATCCGGAGCAAAGGCTCGGCGTGCAGCGCGAGGGAGCTGAGGAGCAGGAGAGCGGCGAGACGGAGGTAGCGGTGGAGAATCACGGGGAGGAGGAGGTCACGCGAAGGCGCGGAGGCGCAAAGGAACGGGGGTGAACCGAGGGCGAAAAGCCTGCTAGGCGAGGGTGGCGCAGGGCGGGAAATCCCGGCGCAGGGAGGCCCAGGGTTCCTGATGCGAGACATCGGCCGGGTCGGGCACGGCGGCGAGGTCGGCCGGCAGCTTGGCCGGGGAGAGCAGGGCGAGGAAGACCAAGGGCTCGTCGTGGGGATTGAAGGTGCCGTGCACGGTGCCCGGCGGGATGTGGGCGATTTCACCGGCGTGCAGGATGCGGTGATCGGACCCGACCCACTGCTCGGCGCGGCCGGAGATGACGTAGATGATCTCCTCCCGGTGCGGATGACGGTGGAACGGGTGACAATGGTGTGCCGGCATGTGGGCGCGCACCAGCAGCAGCTTGTCGGCGGCGACGACATCGGGGCGGCAGAGCCACTCGTTGTGTGTCCAGGCATTGGATTCACGCAGGGCGTCGGCGAGCAGGACGAAACGGCGGTCGGAGGGGTTCACGGAGGGAAGGGGGGAAGTTTTAACGCTGAACGCGGAACGCGGGGGAACGCTTAACGCTCAACTTTAACTCTGAAGGACCGACCGAACTCTGACATTGTTCGGCATTCAGTGTTAGGCGTTCAGCGTTCGCCGTTAGGCGCCCCGTGCTGGGCGGCGGGGGCTTTGAGGGACTTGAAGGTGCGGGTGAGGGAGGTGAGGGAGTCTTCGACGCCCATGCGTTCGAGGCTGCTGGCGCCGACGAAGCCGACGGCGTCGGTGTGGTCGAGCACGCGTTTGGCGTCGGTGGGGGTGTTGATGGGGCCGCCGTGGCAGAGGAAGAAGATGTCGTTCCGCACCTGTTGGGCGGCGCGGATGATGTCCTGGGTCACCTGCAGGGTATGGTCCCAGCTGACGACCGCGTTCTTGACGCCGATGCTGCCGCCGACGGTGGTGCCGACGTGGGCGATGATGGCGTCGGCGCCGGCCTTGGCCATTTCAGCGGCTTCCTCGGGCGTGGCGACATAGACGATGGAAAACAGG
>JAEUGY010000119.1 GCA_016794625.1 Opitutaceae bacterium | reverse complement strand
CTGCCGTTCGGCTGGCAGGTGACGATGAACTGGACCAAGTTTTCCCCGGCCGCCCTGGAGTATTTTCACGAGAGCGCCACGCCCAACGACTTGTTCATCGGCGGGCTGTCCGGACCCGGCTACATGTATCCCAATCACATTCCGGCCGACAAATTCGACCTCCTCATGCAGGACGCGCGCAAGCTCATGGCGACGCTCGACGAGAACATCCTGGAGATCATGGACAATTCCGCGGCCGACGGAAACCTGGGCAATGCCGACCTGACCAAGGAAACGGTGGATCGCTACTATGCCGCGTTCCCCGATGTCATCGGCTTCATCAACGGTTACGGCCCCGCCCGCACGCGCGATCTCCGCGACACCCGGGCCCTCATCTCCTACGAGTACTACATCGACCCTCGACGTCCCCGCGACGAAGTGGCGGCCGACTTGAACGAGTTGATCGCCATCAACGCCAAGCGTCCCTACTTCCTGCTCGTCCACGTCCGCGAATCCAACGACGTGAACAGCCTCGTCGAAATCACCAAACAGCTGGACGGCCCGGTCGAAATCGTGCCGGTCGACGTCTTCCTCAAGCTGGCCGCGAGCAACAAGACCTACACCACCCGCTACCAGCTCCCGACCGATCCGAAACACTTCAAGGGTTTCTGACCGCAGAGTGTGCGCCGCGTTGACCTTCGCTCACAACGCGGCGAGCAGGCCGCCGTCGACGTAGAGGATTTGTCCATTCACGAAGTTCGAAGCGGCGGAGGCCAGAAACACGGCCGCACCGACCAGCTCTTCCGGCTGTCCCCAACGCCCGGCCGGAGTGCGGCCGCAAATCCACCGGTTGAAATCCTCGTTCTCCACCAATGCACGGTTGAGCTCCGTCACAATGTAACCCGGCCCGAGACCGTTGCACTGCAGACCGTGGCGCGCCCACTCCACCGCCATGGCGCGCGTCAGCATCTTCAGCCCGCCCTTTGCCGCCGCGTAGTTGGCGATCGTCGGGCGGCTCACCTCGCTCATGACAGAGCAGGTGTTGATGATCTTGCCGGCCTTGCGCGCCATCATGCGGGGCGCGACCGCGCGCGCGACGAGGAAGGTGCTGGTGAGATTCGTATCGAGCACTTCACGCCACTGCGCCTCGGACATTTCGGCGAGCGGTGCCCGCCGCTGAATGCCGGCATTGTTGATCAGAATGTCAATCGGCGCGATCGTGGTTTCGATCCGCTCCACTTCGCGTCCGATTTCGGCCGCCACCGTGACATCGAACACCGCCGTGCCGACCTCCGCGCCGGGCACGGCCGCAGTTACGGCCGCCGCCGCAGTCGCGAGCTTCGACGCGTCGCGGCCGTTGAGCACCACCGCCGCGCCGGCCCGGGCGAGTCCGCAGGCGAGCGCAAGTCCTATGCCCTGACTGGAGCCGGTGATGAGCGCGGTGCGCCCGGTGAGATCGAAAAGCGGGTTCGAGTACGCCATGGGAGGATGGGGGGCCGTCCCGGCACGGTGGCGGGCCCCCGGGGACAGGTCGATGAAAACCTCATCCCGCCCTCTGGTGGCCGCAGTCCGGGAATCGCGATTTTCCTCTGGCGCCGCGCTTCGGCTCCGTTGAAGCTGCGCCGGTCGAAGCTGCCTCGTCCGCCCCTTCCCCTCCCCCGCGCGCCCCGTCGGTCCCGTCCCATGCTCCGACGACGCCCTCTCCCGCTTGCACCCCACTCCCCCTGCCGACACCCCCGTGCCCCGCGAAGCCCGGACCGGACTGCCACCCTGGACCACGGCTGAGCTCGACGCTCCACCGCGCCGCAACTGGCGGCAGCTGCTCGGCCCCGGCATCGTCATGGCCGGCGCCTCCCTCGGCGCCGGCGAATGGCTGATCGGCCCCGCCATCACCGCCCGCTATGGCGGAGCCCTGCTGTGGATCACGGTGCTGACCCTGCTGGCCCAATACATCTACAATGTAGAGGCAAGCCGCTACACCCTGGCCACCGGCGAGGGCATCATGACCGGCAAACTCCGCCTGAAGCCGGGCTCGCGTTTCTGGACGTTCACCTACCTCGCGGTCGATTTCTGGACAATGCTGCCGTTCCAGCTCTCCGCCGTGGCGGTGACGGGGGCGGCGATCATCCTCGGCCGGATTCCCGATCCGGCGAGCGAGACGGGGCTGATGCGACAGGTGACCTACGTGCTGCTGTTGCTGGTGCCTTTACCCCTGATCTTCGGCGGTACGATCTACCGCCTGCTCAAGGGCCTCGTGATGGTGAAGGTGTTCTTTGTGCTCGGCCTCCTGCTCGTGCTCGCGCTCGCCCTTTCCTCCTGGCGCTCCCTCGCCGAGGTCGCGCTGGGTTTCCTCCAGTTCGGCTCCCTTCCCGCCGCGAATGGACAGGTCGTCAACGTGTTTGGCGCCCTCTGGCGCGGTGAAGGGTTTCCCGCCCTGGATACGGAGTCGATGAAGCTCTTCACCACGCTCGCCGGCATCGCCGGGGTCGGTGGCCTCACCCAGACCTCCATCTGCGCCTATACACGGGAGCAGGGTTGGGGCATGGGCAAGAAGGTGGGCGCCATCGCCAGCATGGTGGGGGGAGAACCCGTGGCCCTCGCCCATAGCGGGGCCACCTTTGTCCCCACCCCACCGGCGCTCGCGCGCTGGCGGGGTTGGTTGCGCATGGTGCACCTGGATCAGTGGCAGGTCTGGCTGCCGGCCTCGCTCATCGGCCTGGCTCTGCCGGCCTTGATCTCGATCGAGGTCCTGCCGCGTGGCACCACCGCGGATCGCTGGGTGCTAGCGAGCATGATGGCCGGAGGGGTCGAGACCCGAGTGGGGGGTGGATTGGGACACCTGCTCTGGCACCTGATGCTCATCTGCGGCTTCCTGGTCCTCTTTCCGGTCACAATCACCACCGTCGACGGTTTTCTGCGCCGCTGGGTCGATGTTGTTTGGACGTCCTCCGGCACGTTGCGCCGCATCGATCCGCGCCAGGTCTTGCGCGTGTATTACGGTTTCCTCGCGGGATATGTGGTCATGTCGGCCGCGTTCCTCGCTTTCGCCAGTCCGCTGTGGCTGGTGATTGTCGCAGCCAACGTGAATAACTTCGCCCTGGGACTTAGTTGCTTCCACACGCTGGCCGTGAACACCCGGTTGCTTCCCGGTGAACTGCGTCCTGGCTTTGGTTCTCGCCTCGCGCTGGGTACCGCAGGTTTCTATTTCCTCAGTCTGGCTGCCATAACGGTCTGGATCATCACCTAGTCCACTCGTTCCGATCGCCCGCTCCGTCGCCGCCTCGCCCGGTCTCCTCCCCGCCCTTTTGTCGCCATGATCCCTCTGCCCTCTTCCCGCGCCCTGGTGCTCCTGCTGCTCGCGCCTTGCTGTGGTTGCCAGAGCCCGCGCGACGCACGCATCCAGCAACACGCGGATGCGTATGCCGCCACGGACGCGTTCTCCCAGAACCTCATCAAAAAAGGCATGGTCGATCTCGGCTTCACCGAACAGCAGGTCTTCATGGCCGTGGGGAAACCGAATCGCGTGTCCCGAACCGAAACCCCCGAAGGCACCGTCGAAACCTGGACGTACAAGAACTTCCTCATCGGGGACTCGCGCCTGATCCAATTCGGTGCCTCCAGCCCGCGCGATCGGGGTCCGGTGCGGGCCGGGACAAACCCCACCCAGGCCGCGGGCCGCAATACCGCCGCCGTGTCCCGCCCCGGCGATCCCACCATCGACGACATGGTGGCCCCTCCGCTCGGCACCCTCCATCTGGAAATGCGAAACGGACGCGTGTCGAACGCGTGGATCGAGCCGTGAGCGTGGTCCGCGCCGAACCTCGAGAAATCGGTTCGGCTCGTCGGCGAAGGCCATCCGTCGGGTGATTCCGGAGAAGCCCCTCTCCGCCCCCCAATCACTGCTTCGGGCCGACCAGGAAGGAGAACAGGCTGGCCTTATGCCCCGGTTGCAAACCAGCCTTTGCGCATGGGACCGCGTAGCGCACCGCCCCAACACCGCCACCTCCGTCGACTGCGGGCGGGCGTCGTCCTCTGTTTGCTGGCCGTCACGTTCGAAGGCTGGGCGCAGGGGATCCGTCCCGATTATGCCTCAACCTACGGCTTTGCCGCCGCGCTCCAGACCGACTACGCCACACAGCGAGAGAAAGCCCTGCAGGCGCGAATCAACCGGACATTGCTGAGCCAACGAAGCGGCGCCGGTTTCGGAACCAACAAGGAGGATGAATCGACGCTGATCAGTCAGTTGGCCTCCACCATGGATTCCGCCCTCGCACGGGAACTGGCCTCCCTCAAGCAATACCCTCATCTGGTCGTCGGGCGCATCGCCGCCATCCGAGGCAAACGCACACTCGAGTGCCTGTTCTTTGACGAAGCAGGCCTCTTCCGGGTCCTCTTTCTGACAATCGAAGAGACCTCTCCCGGAACGCTTCAGATCGTGGACTTTTCCGCCCTGGGTTTCCCTCGCAGCTTCGTCGCTTCGCTGCGCGACCGTCTGCTATTTTCCGGCATACCGTACTACTCCCCCCTCAACGATGACGAGGCGCGGGTGGAACGGGCGATGCGACCGCATCTGGGCGTGAGCCGCGCCTTCTTCAGCGCCCTCGCCGCGGAGAACTTCGACGGCGCATTCACCCTCCTGGCGCGCCTTCCCGAGGAGGTCCGCGCCCTCCCGGTCTGGAGGGAACTGCGCACCCGCCTCATTTCGCAGGGTTCGGAACGCGCGGCAAAAAGTCTCGCCGAAGAGCGGGCCTGGGCCCCGATCTACGAGGACGACTTTGACCGCTACATCGACGTGAGCCACGGTCGCGACACGGCGGAAAAGCTTTCCAGCTTGAACGCAGTTCTGCAATCCGCGCACCAGCTTCCCTTTCTTCAACTGATCAAAGTCGACCTGCTCGTGGAGCTCGGTCGCCTCGAGGAGGGCTCGCGCCTGGCTGAGCATCTGCGTGAACTCAATCCCCTGCTGATCGGCGCCCACCTCGCCGTCATTCGGACCGCCTTCCTCTCTGGCCAGGAGGCTCGCGCCCTCGAGGCGCTGGTCGAGGCTGGACACATTTGGAAACCGGAGGACCTCCTGCGTTTTCTTGAGAACGATCCCGGCTCCGCGGCCTGGAAGCAGTCGCCTAAGTTCCAGGCATGGGCGGCGGACGCCCGCAAGCCGGCGGCGACGCTCACGGGGCCGCCGTCGACCCCGGCCCCTTGACTGCCACCGGCGTCCGCAACGACGTGCTCAACGCCCCCAGGATGTCCTCGACGGAGGACGCGTGCACCGCCATGCCGTCCGCGGGAACATAGTCCCGGATAATTCGAAGTGAATGTTCGGATACAAATCGTCTCCCGTTCACCCCCTTTTCCGTGCGGTAGACGAGATCATCCGTCACCACCACCTGCGGCTGCTGCTCCCGGGGCAGTTCGAAAGGGAGGTCTACCACGATCCGGTGACGCACAAACCGCTCCCCCGGCAGGGCGTACGGCCACCTCCGGCGTCGCGACTGGGGTGGATCAAGCAGCGCGCGGATGGCATAGGCATGGGTCGTCACCACCGTCTGCGCCCCTTCTGTCGTAACGAAATCCGGCATGCGGTAGCTGCCAAGCAGGGTGATGCGGTTGGTCTCCGGATTGTCCTCGATGCGCAGCGGTTCCACCTCTTCGATTGAGCGATAAAACCGGCCAAGGTAGTTGATCCAGCGCAGTCCAATTTCGGACGCATCGGTCGAAGCAAGAAAGTGCCGGTAGTGGTCCGCCTGCAGCCCTCGGAGCTGCGTTGTCGTCAGGAGTCTGGCCTCGCCTGAGGCCTGAACGGTCACCGTATCCTCGGTCACCGAGTCCGGTTCCTGCGCACCGGGCGCGGGCGGCACCACGGCCAGGCCCGTTTCGTCTTTCCGCAGGATCAAGCCCAGGCGATACGGATGGACCGACCATAGCCTCGGTCCGCCGCGCTGGTGCTCCAGCGTCGGATCAATCCAATGATCCTCCCCGCCCAGCCGGTAGACTGCGATCGCGTGATCAAACGCATAGGGGCCGGGTCCATATTCACGCACGCGTTCCCGGTGCACGGTGCTCACGAAGGCAGGCCACGCCTCGATGCCGAGCTCGCGCAACACCGCCACAAGAAGCGCCGACTTGTCCTTGCAGTCGCCATAGCGCGAGGTGCAGATCTCCTCCAGCTTCCGGGGACGCAGGTTCTGCGCGCCCATGGCCATGGCAAAGTAACGCAGATCCTGCTGCACCCAACGGACTGCGGCCGTCAGGCGGGCTTCTTCCGTCGCATGTTCGGCCCGGCACGCCCGCACCCACTCCTTGGCTTCGCGAGGGAGTTCACCGACGTTGGCAAAGAGTTCCCTTCCCCAGTTCGCAACGTCCGCCCAGGTCGTGAAGGAGCTGATGCGGAGCATGGGGTAATAGGGCGAGGCGCGCGGCGCGATGTTGTCGTCAAACGGTATCGCCGGAAGATTCACGCCCGACCAGCGGAAGATGCGTTGCGCTCCCCGCTCTTCCGTCTCCAGCCCAAGCCGGAGCCCGGCCAGGCGGTAGAGTTCCGGTGGAAGATTCTGAGTCCCGTCCGGGAGGAAAAAGGAGGGCTGGAGCGTACGCTCCAGCGGAGCCCGAACAATGACGTGCTGGGCCGCCACGGGATACGACGAACCCAGGTAGTGGCGCGTGCCGAGATGCCCGCGCAAGGCCGGATTCCCGGACTGGAGTGTGTACTCAATCTCAATGACGTCACCCACCCGAATGTCCTCCAGCACTGCGGCGATGGTGATCCGGCCGTCGAAGATGCGGTTTTCCAGGCGCTGCTCGCGCTGCAAGCGTCGAAACGTCGCACGCTCGAGGCGATGGGCAACCTCCCCGGACCGATGCACCGACAGCGCATGCCAGACAATGGATTCGTATTCGGGTGAATAATCCACGGTCCACTCCGCGTGGCGGCGAACGCCCTCGGCATTTCGAAGCAGCACCACGTTCCGGTAGTAGTAGCTGGACGAGGTGTCGCCGAGCAGATCCTGCTGGTCGGTCAAGAGAACTTCCGCCGGCACTCCCGCGGTGGGTTTGGTGGTCGGCAGCACCCAGGAATGGACTTCGACCCAATCGGGCCGTGCGTCCTTGTTGACGGTGACCACTTCCGCCGTCACCGGGCCCGCACCACCGGCGCCCGGGGCCGGGCTCTGCCCCAGACAGGGCATCGCACTCGACAAGACGGCCGCCGACAGGACCGCAACCAACCGGAAGGTGAATTCGCACGGACGCATCCCGATGATCGTGGCAACTGAAATGCACTTTCCAAGCCCAGCGTGATTCCCAAACGCAAAAGTGGCGGCCGCAGGCGGGTCCAGATCCGACCAGACCGGTCGTCTCACGGAGAGCCCGACCGGTTGGTTGAAAGTGAATCGTGGCGCCGGCCGGCCGGTCAGCCCTGCCGGCGTTCGTACAGGCGGTGGCTGTCCAGTTCGTGGCGCAGCATGATTTCGATCTTTTTCTTCAACTGCGGCACGAGCTTGGGGGTGAGGAGAAAGATGTCTTCCTCGGCCTCGGTGGGCGCGAGAAGGAGGATCCGGGTCGCCCCCGCCTGCTCCACCTGGCGGATCAAGTCCTGGGTATTGTCGATTTCCGCCCGCGTGATCCGCTGCAGGTCGCGCAGGCGTTGGTCGCCTTCCAGGGGGTAAATGGTGCGCTCCACCAGCGGCTGCGCATAGTCGGTCTGATCAAGGATGGCCTGGTATTGGATGGCATGGCGCGCGGTCCGGTAAAGGCTGGCCAGACAGCGCAGGCGCTTCTCGGTCGCCCGGAGCTCTGCCGCGGCCGCCGGCCGGTCGGTCGCGGCCGCCACCTGGGTCAGACCACGCAGGGCCCGGTCCAGGCGGTTGAGCACCTCGTTCACCGACTGGGAGGCGAGCAGCCCGCCGGAATACCCCTTGATCGGCGTGAAGCCCTGCAAATTCATTAGGTCATTGGCCTCCTCCTCGGAGGTCGCCTGAAACTGGAAGCGCCGAAAATAGTCGCGCTCCTCCGGTTCAAGCTCCGCCGGGAAGGGCACGAACGGACGGGTGATCCAGCGTTGGTTGACCGCCCCAACCATGAGGATCGGATCGGGACTGATGGTCTGGGCTGTTTCGATCGCCCGCTGCAGCTCGTGCCAGGAGTCGACCAAAGGGTCGGCCAGCGCCTCACCCACGAAGCCCACTGCGACACGACGCAACAGCGCCATCCGGCCGACCAGACCACGTCCGGAGGGATCCGCCAGAAACTCGCGCCAGATCGCCGTTTCAATCGGGGAATCGGGACGCGAGAAATTCAGCTCCACCGCCGCCGCCTTGTCCGCCGCGGCTTCCTGCAGGCGCCGGGCCATCTCCTCCGGGAGATAGACACCAAACACCGGGTACATGTGATTGTAGAATGGATGCAGCCCCACCCGCACCGTCGGCGCCGTGCCGGAAGGGGACCGTCCGTTGATCCACTGGCGCGGGGAGAGTCCCGCGACGATCGCCGCCACCTCTTCGGCGGCGATCACCCCCGAACCATAGAACATGCTGGCCTCCACCGTGCACCCGGAGTCGCGCGCCCCCGCCTGCACCGTGGAAAGAAACCGCTCGATGCGCACGCCGTGGGACACCGCCTCGCACCACGCCGGACCATTACGTCCTGGATACAAACTCCTACTCCAGCAGAAGCCACCCCCCGAGTCGTTGGTCAAAAACTCAAAATCATCAATCGGTGCCTGCCGGCACAACTCGCGCACGGCTTCGCGGTAGAGCGCCAGGACCTCGGGCTGGTCGATGCACGGGGCGTAGTACGCATTCCGGGCGCGCCGGGGATGCTCCACCCGCGGTCCGCGCCACTCGGGGTGCTCCACGTAGACGTCCTCCGGCAGCCAGGCCGGCTCCTTGCCACGAAACACGGCCCGCAGGCCGAGGCGCTGCAGGACGGCGGCGCGTTCCTTCACGATCGCAAGATTCTTCGCGGCGTAATCAGCCGGGAGATGCGACTTCAGCGCCGACGGCACCACCACCTTGAAGAGGGTGGGCACCATCATGCCCCAGTTGGGATAGGGATCGGTCAGGTCGCGCTCCCATTGCCAGCGACTCTTGGGCAGATCCGAAATGGTCACGTGGGTCGCCCGGCCCTCCGCCGCCCGTCGGGCGAACTCCGCGAACTCCGCCGCATCGGTATTGAGCACGGTGAAGATGACCTTCTGAAAGGGGGGCGCGGGTTCCGCCGCCCGCAATCCCAGGACGGCCACCGCAAGCAGGGCCGCCGCCTTGACAACGCGTGAGACCGGACCGGAACGGCCCGGATCGAAGGGGTGCTTCATGGAGAAAGAGCGTGACTGCAAACAGGAGCAGCAACCAGAAAACGCCCCGGGGGAAGGGCCTGTTTCAGCATTCGCCCCAGTCTCTCCGCAGCCCGCGGAATGACAACCTCAATTCCCCATCCGCCAGATGCCTCACGACGCCTCGATGACCGGAAGGCGTCGCAGGCATCCACGATAGCCAGCTCCGTTGGAGGTGGGGTCGCCGACCCCGCGAGATGCGCATCGCCGGCGCCCCGGCCCCCGGCCTCGGCGAGGCCAGCTCCATCGGAGGGGTTTGGGATTTTTCATCGGGCGCGTTGATTTTCTGCGTCCAATCGGGTTTCTCCCCGTCCTTAGAGGCGTATGAAGTCCACTCCACTGCCTGATCCGGAAACCCTCCGGGATGAAGTCCGCCGTCGCTACGGCTCGATCGCCCGGGGCGATGCCACCCTCACCAGCGAGTCGCCCGCCGGCTCAAGCTGCTGTTCCTCCTCCCCCTCCAAAGGCCAGTCGTCTGCGTCCTCCCGCTGCTGCGGCGCCGGCGCCCAAGCGCAAACGCTCGGATACTCGGACGCCGACGTCGCGGGCGTCCCGGACGGGGCCAACCTCGGTCTCGGCTGCGGCAATCCCGTCGCCCTGGCCTCACTCCAACCGGGACAAACCGTGCTCGATCTGGGCGCGGGCGCCGGGTTCGACGCCTTCCTGGCCGCCCGTCAGGTCGGCGCCACCGGGCGGGTGATCGGGGTCGACATGACTCCGGACATGGTCTCGAAGGCCCGGGCCAACGCCAAGCGCGGCGGTTACCCTCAGGTGGAGTTTCGGCTCGGAGAAATCGAGGCGCTGCCGGTGGCCGATGCCTCGGTCGACGTCGTGATCTCCAATTGTGTCATCAATCTGTGTCCGGACAAGGCACCGGTCTACCGCGAGGCCTTCCGCGCCCTGCGTCCGGGCGGACGGCTCGCGGTGTCCGATGTGGTCGCGCGCGAAGTCCTGCCCGACGAGGTCAAACGCGACCTCGCCTTGCACAGCGGCTGTCTCGCCGGCGCGACCCTGCAGTCCGACTTGCAGCGCATCCTCGAGGAGGCCGGGTTTGTCGACATCCGTATCCGGGCCAAGGGCAATAGTGACGACGTCATTACAAGCTGGGACGCCAAACGCGGGTTCGAATCCAAAGTCTTCGCCGCCGAGGTCACCGCCACGAAACCCGCCGGGACGTGTTGCGGAAACGAGTGCTGCACCTGACCCTTCTCCATGGCAACGCCCTGGCTTCTTCGTCCCATGACCGTCGCCGACCTTCCCGCCGCCCGCGAACTCTGGGCCGCGGCCGAAGGCGTGGAGTTGGCCGAAGGCGACAGCGTTTCAGAGCTGTCGGCCTACCTCGACCGCAATCCCCACCTGAGCCAGATCGCCGAGCTGGACGGGAGGGTGGTCGGGGCCGTTCTCGCCGGCCACGACGGGCGGCGCGGCTTCCTCTATCACCTCGCGGTGGACCACGAGCGGAGAGGCTCGGGCCTGGGAACGGCCCTCGTTGACCGCGCGCTGGCTGCCCTCAAGGCCGCCGGCGTGGTGCGGGTGCTGATCCTCGTCGCACGGGACAATCCATCCGGGCGACGCTTCTGGTCGAACCGCGGCTGGGAGGGGCTGGCCTTCGCCGAAGTCATGGGGCGAGACCTATGAGCGCGCCTTCGCCTGCAGTTCCACCGGTGGCCGGCCCCGGCCCGGCGCACGAAGCGCACGTCGCCCAATGGTGGCAGGAGTTCTCGGCTCCGCTCCACCGGTTTCTCCGGGCCCGGACGCGTTCCGAGGCCGACGCCGAGGACCTTCGGCAGGAAGTGTTCCTGCGCGTGCATCGTCGGCTGCCGGCGTTGCGCGAACCAGCCAAACTGCAAGGCTGGGTCTACCGGATCGCGCGCAATGTGGTCATCGACCACTATCGCGCGCGCCACGACCACCAGCCCTTGGAGGAGGAGCCGGAGTCCGCGGATCCCTCGGGCCGCGACGCCGTCGACCTGTCCCCCGCCCTGCGGCGCTTCATCGCCGCCTTGCCCACCCAGTACCGCGATCCGCTGCTGCGTCACGAATTCCAAGGCGAATCCATGGCCGAGGTCGCACTGGCCCTGGGACTTTCGCTCACGGCAACCAAAAGTCGGGTCCGTCGCGCCCGTCTGTTGCTCCGCGACATGCTCGATCAGTGCTGCCGCTTTGAATTCGACCGCCGGGGCCGCGTCATCGAGGCCGAACCACGACAGCGGTGCGACTGCTGAAGTTCCTACTTCACACCGTGGGTCGAGCATCCCCCTTGTCGAGTCCTCCATCTTCGCTTCCGGCACCGAACTGAGGGTGCGATTCCAGCCGCCGCACAAACGCCAACCGCTCCTCGACCGGAAGGTCGGCCGGGAACTGCGAATGACTGCGCCGCCAGCGGGCCAGCCATGCCAGCCCCAGGAGTCGAGAGACCCAGGCGGCATCCGGTGGCCGGACGAATGCCACCGTGGTGGTTGCCTTGGGCCCGGTGCCCACTCCCTCCGCCACATGAAATCCGGCGTTGAGCAGCGCCACCCGAACGGCCGTCGCAGCGGAGTAGGTGAAAAGTTCCGTCGCCTTTCCCTCGCATTGCTTTCGTATTCTATCAAACACTACCTTTCTCCATAACGGCATATCCGTCTTCGCGGAGAACGGATCATAGAAAATCAAATCCGCCGGGGGAGCCTCCGCGAGCCGTTCGAGGAAGTCGCCGGCCAGCAGCTCCCAGCGCAGCAATCCCGAGGCATGCGTCCAGCATCCCTCTGCCAGGAGGGCGTGCGGGGCCGCATGCTGTAAGTGGGGAAAATAGGCCGACTTCTTCGTCGCAAGGATCAGAGGGTCCAGGTCGCGTTCAAAGCTGATCACCTGCAGGGGTCGCAGCGCTTCGGCTCCGCGCTCGGCCAGCACCCGCTCGAAGCAGGCAATCGCCGCCATGGCATTCGACGCCGCACCCAACCCTACGTCCCAGACAACCAAAGCCGCCTCCGACGCGACGCCCGTCCTCGCGGGGTCAGCGACCCCGCCTACAACGTCGGATTTTCCTTCCAGCGATCGATCGATTGCGGGTCGCGGATTTACCAGCAACCGTTCGGCCAGTCGCGACTGTTCGATGTACAGCGCATTGGCCTCTTCGGCGGGGTTGCTGACCGAATGCATGACTTCGCCCGAACTCACCTGTCGGATACTGAAGTGTCCACTGGGCCCCCGTACCACTTCATAGTCCCCGCGGCGCGGCGGGCGGCGCACTTTGGCGGGGGCGGGATGCACACTGGGGTGGTCATCGTCGGTCCGCCCGAGGCGGGGACATTGCTCGGCATAGAACTGCGCGAATTCGTCGCGGAGAATGCTGGCGCGCATCTCGCTCATCAATCGGTGATAGAACGTGAGGTTGTGCACGGTGAGCAGATACGAGCCCAGCGTCTCATCCGATTTCACGAGGTGATGCAGGTACGCGCGGGTATAGTCACGACAGGCCGCGCAGTTGCACGCGGCGTCGAGTCGTTCCTCGGAGAACTTGTAGACCGAGCGGCGGCAATGGATCTTGCCGTGCGAGGTGAAGGCGGTGCCACGCTGCGCCAGTTGCGAAGGGATGATGCAGTCGAACATGTCGACCCCGCGGTGCACCGCCTCCAGGATGTCGAGCGGGGTGCCCACGCCCATGAGGTAGCGGGGCAGGTGCGCGGGCAGAAAGTCCGTGACCAGATCGGTGAACCGATAGCGCTCCGCCTGGGTCTCTCCGACGGCCAGTCCACCGATGGCGAGACCGTCGAAGGGCATCGCTGAAAGCACCTCGGCACTGATGCGGCGCAGGTCGGGGTGACACGCCCCCTGAACAATGCCAAACAAAGCCTGCGGAGAATCGCCCCGCGCCTCCAGCGATCTCCGGGCCCAGCGGTGGGTCAGCTCCATCGCCCGCGCCGATTCCTCCCGTGGTGCGGTCGAGGGGATGCACTGGTCGAGCACCATCATGATGTCGCTGCCGATCGCCCGCTGCATGGCGATGCTCGTTTCCGGCGAGAGCAGGTGCGGCGTGCCATCGACGTAACTCTTGAACCAGGCACCCTCCTCGTTCATCGCCCGGTCCTGCGAAAGGGAGAAGATCTGGAACCCGCCGGAGTCGGTCAGCACCGGTCCGTCCCAGTTCATGAACCGGTGAATGCCCCCGAAGCGCTGGAACACCTCGGGGCCCGGTCGCAGGCTGAGGTGGTAGGTGTTGGCGAGCAGAACCCGGGAGCCGGCGGCCCGCAGGGACTCCACCGTCTGGCCTTTGACCGTCGCCTGGGTGCCGACCGGCATGAAGACCGGTGTCTGCACCTCGCCATGCAGGGTGCGAAAACGCCCGGCCCGGGCCTTGGAGTGGGAACTGGTGCGGTCGAGGCTGAAGGGCAGTCGGGACATGAGGGATCGCCGAGAGCGAAACGCTCTCCCGCGAACACACAATCCCCAACGCAACCCCGCGCCCTCCGGGGGTGCGGCGCGCGGGATAAAACCGCGGCCGGAAACCAGGCGAAAGAGGCGGGACCGATCGGTCCCGTCGCGGCCTCAGCGAGGCCGCCTACAACAGGCACCCGCAGGGTTCACGCGTGGAGGGCGTCGCTCCGTCGACGCCGCGGGGACGCACACCGCGACCCTTCGCCGGCTCGCTTGTCCTCGATGCGTGGGCATACCTTGGGTCGGGAGGCATCGCCACGCGCGACCGGCGCCGACAGAGCGGCGCCCTCCACCAAAACAGAACCGAGGCCTCCCCGCTACGAGGCGACATTCGCCGACCACCGCGCCTCCATCTTCAGCCGTTCAGCGGCCAACCGGCGCGGTATTCTCGCGATAGGTAGGCATTGGCCTCGGGGGCGTTGGTCACCTGACCTGCCTTGCCGTCGTACTCCAGGCGCTTCCCGGCGCGGTACGCCACGAGACCAAGCGCCATCTGTTCGGTCAGGAGTCCGTTGTAGTCAAAATTGCACGACGTCTGAAGGCTGCCCTTGCAGGCATTGATCCACTCCTCCTGGAAGTTGCCGAGCGGCGGAGTCACGTCCGCCTTCGCCCGCGGGCGGTAGTAGGTCAGATCGTCGGTGTCGCCGACGGGGATGAGCATGCGCGTGTTGAAGTCCGAAACGAGCAGGCCTTTCGCCCCCTTGAACATCACCCCGTGGCCGATGCCGTTGAGGTCGAGGTAGCGCTTCGGCGAGGTCGGCAGGTGGCCGCCCTGATACCAGCTCACGCGGATGGCGGGGCGCCAGTCGTTCGCCGGGTGGTCAAAGTGGGCGGTGAGTTCAACCGGCGTCACCTCGGGATTGTAAGCCTCACCGGTGGCTTCGATCGCGGTGGGGTGGCCGGCATCGATCGCATTCCACGCCAAGTCCATGGTGTGATTGCCCATGTCGCCGACCTGGCCGGTCCCGAAGTCCCAGTACATGTTCCACTGGAGGCAGTTCATGCCCGCCTTGCCCGAGAAGTAGTCCGGATTGTACGGATGAACTGGAGACGGTCCGAGCCAGAGATCGTAGTGGAACGTGCTCGGGGGCGCACCCGCTTCCGGGAGATACCCAGGACGGCGGAGCTGGCGGTTGCCCCAGGCATAGACGGCCCGCAGTTCGCCGATCGCGCCGTCCCGAATCAACTCCCGGACGCGCGCAAAATTGGGAAAGGCATGACGCTGGGTACCCGCCTGGGTCGCGAGCTTCTTCCGATGTTTGAGGTAGGTGGCCCGCACCAACCGGATCTCCTCGACCGTCATTGCGATCGGTTTCTCCATGTACACGTGGAGCCCGCGGTTCATCGCCCACATGGCGATATGCGCATGGGAGTGGTCGGGCGTGCAGCAGACCACGGCGTCGAGGTCCTTCTGCTCGAGGCACTTTCTCCAATCGACATAGGTCTTCGCCCCCGGGAACCGTAGCAGGGCCTCGGGGAAGCGCAGTTCGTTGACGTCGCACAGCGCCACGACGTTCTCCTTGGCCAGCGCATCATAGTGCGCCAGTCCGCGGCCCCAGACTCCGATCAGAGCGATGTTGAGTTTCTTGCTCGGGGTATTCTGCCCGAACAAGGTGGTGCTCTTGAGCAACAGCAATCCAGCCCCGGTAGCGGACGCAGACTGGAGGAAACGGCGGCGGGAAACGGAGGGGGGTCGGGGATTCATGGAACGAGGATGGGGGCGTTGATCGGCCATGGTCAATTTCTCGCCTGCGCCCGTGGTCAGCTATGCAAACCAAGCGCACCGTGCATAAGATCCACCACCCGACCGTCTCCCTCAGGCCGGTCTGGGTGGGTCAGGGCAACGTCTCCCGCACCTCGTAAGCCTCGAGCAAGGCCACGCCCTGCCCCGTCCCCAAACCGGATACCTGCGCGGTGTACGCTCCGGGAGGCAGGGTGAGCAAGAGCATGGCGTCGCGGCCGGCTGGCTCGGTGACCGCAAAGGCCCCCACCCGGCGCGCGGCTTCGGCGATCAAGGGGTCTCCGGACCAATTGTCGTTTTCCGCAATCAGGTCGGAGCCCCGGAAGAGACGCAGGCGGGGGTCGTTGAGCGTGCCGGCCACCCCAAAGGCGCCCAAGGCCGGACCGAGCGCACGGATGAGCACCTGCCGCGAGGCCCCGCCACCGACCACAAGGCCGGCGATAAGGACCTGATCCGCGGTCCCAACGAACGCGCGGGAGGAAAGATTGAGGAGTCGGGCCGGTTCGGCAAACCGCGCCCGGTAGCGCAGCAACGCCTCCAGGTAGTAATAGTCGCCGTAGATGAGGGGAACATCGATTTCACTGCCTCCGGGCAGGTTGCCAGTGCCATGCAAGAGGAGGAAATTGCCATTCTCCCCGGGCGCCGCCCGATAGGCTGGGGACATCAGGCTGCGCAGGAGTTGTTCCGCCAGGGTCAGGTGTTGCTGCGCCGCCGCGCCGGTGGTCAGGCCCGACAGTTCGATCAACGCCGAAGCCAGGATCGCCGCGGCCGACGTATCGCGGGGGGGAGTGGGCGTCGCCGGCGCATCAAAATCCCAATACGGCACCTTGTCCGTCGGCAGGCGGGCATGTTGCGCCACGAAGTTCGCAATGCGGCCGGCCTGCTCGAGGTACTCGGGGCGGCGGGTTTCGCGGTACATCAGCGTGAACCCATAAAGCCCCCACGCCTGCCCGCGCGCCCAGGCGGAGTCCGCGGAAAAGCCCTGATGCGTGGACTTGCCCCGCACCACCCCGGTGGTCGGCTCGTAATCAACCACGTGCCAGCTGCTGGCGTCCGCGCGGTAGTGGTCGGCCCGGGCCCGGTCGGCGTGACTTGTGGCGATCGTGGCGTGAGTGGACGGTCCACCAGCCCGCGCCGACCACAGCATGAGCTCGAGGTTCATCAGGTTGTCGATGATGACGGGATACCGCCACGTGCCGAAATCCCACGAGCGGATCGCGCCGACATTCGCGTTGAATCGTGTGGCCAGAGTCGCGGCCCCGGTCAGCAACACCTCGCGATAGGCCGCCGCGCCCGTAAGTCGGTACCCCTGGCCGAAACTGCAGTTGAGCATGAATCCGACATCGTGGGTGCCGCGGTTGTTTTTGGCCGACTCCACCTGGGCCGTCGCCCGCGCCGCCGCGTCCCGCCAGCGGGCCTCGCCGGTGCCTTCATAAAGCAGCCAGAGCACACCGGGAAAAAAGCCGCAGGTCCAATCGCTCGGTCCAACCAGCGTCACCTGTCCGTTTTGCCAGGTCCGCGGTTGTCCGGTGCGGCCCTCGATCCGGGCGAGCAATCCGGTCGTCTGCACGGCGGCGGCCGCAATCGCCGCGTTCACCTCCGGCAGCAGCGCACCGGTCTGGGCCCGGCCGGCGGCCGCAGCGGCGAGCAAGAGAAAGGCAATCCCACTCCAGCGTTTTGAGGGAGGCATGGCAGGTCTTGGAGAGACGGTGACTGGGTCGGGGTGGTCAGCGCACATCCCGACCGAGGTCCGGCAGGTCGTCGCGGTTGACCATCCAGGGGTGGGCGAAGTACTCGCGGGCATAACGGTTGCGCGCGGGGCTCCAGTTGTCGTCCCAGGTCAAAAGGTGGGTGGTGCGGGGAAAGTGCTCGATCAGGCCGGCAATGAGCCGCCGGTAATCGAAATCGCCGGGAGGATCGCTGGCGCCGTGGGGTCCGTATTCGGTGAAACCGTACGGCTTGCGGAGGGCGGCCATGCCGGGATACCCCTTGATGTGCTCCGGATCGACGTGATCGGTGTAGGCATCGAGACCCACGACATCCACCCAGGCGTCGCCGGGATAGTAGGCCGCGGCGGTGGGACCGTGATTCGGACCGTAGACCCAGATCAGATGGTGCAGGCGTCGGACGACGGTGAGCTCGTGGAAGAGGTCCCGCCACACCCGCACAAACGCGGCCGGGTCCTTCGCGCCCCACCAGAACCAGCCGCCGTTCATCTCATGGAAGGGACGAAAAAGCACCACGACGCCCGCCGCCTGCAGCTCCTGGAGTCCGGCCGCCATCTGGTCGATCTGCCGCCGCCACGCGGCATGGGTGGGCGTGCCGGGTTTGAGCAGGTCATCCAGATCCACCCCTTTATCGCGCAGTCCATACGCCTCCGGATTGGCTGGATTGAAGCCGTGCACACTGAGGGTGACCCAGCCGCCGGCCCGCCAGTAGGCCATCGCCGCCTGGTTGGGCACGCGGGTCTCGAGGTCGCGTCCCTTGAAGTTGGCGTAGTCGACCCCGATGAAGGCCGGATGCTCGCCGGTTGCCTCGAAGATGCGTTCCGCCGTCGCCACGGTCGCGCCCGGACCGAAGCCGCAGAATTGACCGGTGAGCAGGCGTTTTTCTTTCCTGCTTTCCAGTCCTTGCAGAAACGAGAGCAGGGCCCACACCCGCGGGGACGCGTCCGGATCAACGGGGGCGCCGGTCGGAGTTCCACCCGAGGCAGCCCGGCCGGAAACCAGCGGGAGAAGCAAACCCAACACCACGGCACCCAGGTGCCGGCGCCAGCAGGCGAGAGGCTTCATGGCCCGAGTCTGCCCGCGTGAAACGCGGGCGTCAAGACGGGCGCCGGTGCGCGGCGGGGTCAACCGGAGATTGACCCAACCGGGGGCTTGCCCTGAGCTGGGACACCCCGACGCCCCACGCCCGGTCCTTGCCATGAGCAGTTTCCGTATTCGTCCGCGTTTTGTGCACACGCTTGATCTGGGCCTCACCGAAGCGCGCGACCTCATCGTCAACACGTTGGCCCGGAGTTCCCCCGGCGTGGAGGTCAAGGCCTTCCCGGGCTACATCGGCCTGCACATTGTCGAGGGGGATCGCCATTTCTGGTCACCGCGCCTCGCGCTTCATCTCGAGCCGGTCGCGGACGGTCGAACGCGGGTCGAAGGCGTCTACGGGCCCAACGCCGAAGTCTGGTCGTTCTTTCTCTTCAGCTACCTGATCGTCGGTTCGCTCGGTCTCTTTTCCGGAATTCTGGGCGGCGCCCAGCTGGCGATCGATTCCTCACCGTGGGGGCTCTGGGTCTGCGGCGCGGCTGCCCTCGTCGCGCTTGCCCTCTACCTCGGCGCCCAGCTCGGCCAAAAGCTGGGGGCCTGGCAGACGTTTCAGCTCCACCAGGCCTACCAGAACGCCATCGGTCGTCCGGCCGAGGTGGTGTGAGGCCGCCCAGGCGCACCCAAGCGAGCAGAAGCTGACCCGACGTGTGATTGAAACCGGGTTCGGGTGGAGGGCGTCGCTCCGTCGACGCCGCGGGAACGGTCCCTGCAGCCACCGCGTCCGACCGTGTGGGTAGACGCGACGCGCAACCGGCGCCGACGGAGCGGCGCCCTCCAGGGATCCGCGCGGCCTCGCCGAGGCCACCTCCAACAACAGGACACCCGCAGGGGTTCGCGCGGGGACAAACCGGCGGCCTCAGCGAGGCCACCTTCAACAACAGGACACCCGAAGGGTTCACCGATGGAGGGCGTCGCTCCGTCGACGCCGGTTGCGCGTGGCATTCTCTTACCGGTCAAAGGCATTCTACGCGTCGAGGACAACCAGACCGGCGCAGGAAAGCGGTGCGCGTCCCCACGGCGCCGACGGAGCGGCGCCCTCCACCGAAACAGACCGGCGGCTTCCCCTGCTCCGCGGGCGCTGATCTTTGATCGCTGACCGCTGGACATTCACTCTTCGCGTTTCGCCCTTCTAACTTCACCGCTCCCGCGGTGCAGGCGTGGCCGCGAGGGCCAGCCCTACATCGGCCAACCCTAACGCAGGGCAAGCGCGACGCGCGGCCCGGCTCAGTGCTTGTGCTGCTCGAGGTGCTGGCGCAGCAGGTCCTTGCCGTAGTCGTTGCCGTTGGGGGTCCGGACGACGACGTGGATGTGCTCCCGGTTGGGCATCTGGGTATCCGTGCCGGCCGGGCGGTAGTTCGCCGGGCGCTGGTGGTCGAATTCAATCAGCACCACGGGGCTGTGAATCCGATAGTAGAATACACTGGCATCGTCGGCTCCCCCGATCCAGGCGAAGTGGGTCCGCGCCAGGTGGGCGCGCACCTCGTCCATCTTCACCTTGGCCTGGCCCTCCTTCAGGTTGTCGACAAACAGCGCGATCAGCGCCAGCAGGCGTTGCTGCTGCGCCGGATTGAGGTCGGCGGCCGGCACGCCGGCGTAGGGTATGACGACATTGTCGCGGAACGCTTCGGTCTGATTATTGTTGCCGGTCTTGGCCGAGGTGAGAATCGCCCGGGCCCGCTGGCCGGGATCAAGGGCGCGCAACAGGGCCAGACCATCGGCCTGCTCCTGCTGCAGGATGCTCAGGCCTTTGTATTTGCCGGAGGGAGCGATCACCGGCTCCGACCCGACAAAGAGCGGGGTCATCACCACCTGGTCGCCGAGGACAAAGTAGTTGATGATCAGATGATGCCCGTCGACCTGCCATCCCCACGGCCGGGTCGCCGACGGTTCGCCCATCACGGTGACGTGATAGAGCCATTCCCCGTAGTTGACGAAATCGTCCTGGTTTAGCTCACCCAAGGTGTGGTTGAGCTTCATGATGTCCTGGGACAGCTTCAGGCCCTTCGCGCTCATCGCGGCGCGCATCAGGTCGAAAGCCGCCTCGCGCTGCGGCCCCGTCATGTCCTTGAAACTGACGCCCTGACGCACGTAGAAGTGCTGGTTCATCCACTTCCGCCATTCCGGATCGTCCACCGGAAACGTGCTCTTTGCCCGCTGCTCCGGAGTCAGCAGCCCCAGCCAACGGACCGCCGCCAGTCGCACCGGCTCGGTGGATACGCCCGTGGAACGCAACGGAAACAGTCCCGGCTCCGTCACCCCCGCCGTGGTGATGCCCCGAAACGCCTCCGCCAAACCACGCGACTCCGCCTCGCGCGAGCGCCGTAGGTTGCGCTCCGCCGGCGACTCATTCGCCGGCCCGGTCGAGGCCGGAGCGGCCGGCGTTTGGGCTTGTGCAAACCATGCACCACCGACGAGCGCGCCAAAAACGAGAAAGAGACGGATTTTCATGGGGATACGGCATTCCAGAGCAAACCCGCCCCCAGGCCAAGCGCGAAGACAGGCACGCGGGCGTCATGCATCTTTCAGCCCGTTTCCGCAGCATTCAAGGCGGCCGATGGAGCCCTCGGCCCGGCCGGCGGTCGCGCGATCCGGTTGTTCCCTGCCCTTTGACCGTCGGTCCGCGACCACCAAGGGGCGGGAGCCACCCATTCCATCTCCCCGCAGGTCGTTTTCAGGGCCGAACCAGACGAGGATCGCGGCTTTACTCGCTTGATCCACCCAGACTCCCGGACACAACTCCTTTGTCTCCTTCTCTTTGCCATGAACCCTCCCACCCCATCCCCTCGCTCCACCGTTGTTGTCCCTCCTTTGTCCGCCCGCGTCATTCGTGCTTTTGGTGATGAAGTGACGGTGCTGCTCAGCGGTCAGGAAACGGGAGGCAAGTACTCCATGTTCTCGATGGTCACGCCGCCCGGGGGCGGACCTCCTCCGCACCGGCACCAGAACGAGGATGAATGGTTCTGGGTGCTGGAGGGTCGCGCGGAGTTTTTCAAGGACGGCGCCTGGGCTGCGGTGCCCGTGGGCACCGCCGTATTCACTCCGCGGGGCGTCGTGCACACTTTCCGCAACGGGGGCGACACCCCGCTGCGCATGCTGATGCACACGGCGCCGTCGGGGTTTGAGACCTTCTTCGCCCGCTGCGCCGACGAGTTTGCGAAGTCCTCTCCGCCCGACATGGGCCGGATTGTCGCCATCGCCGCCGAACACGGCATTCATTTCGCGTAGGGTTGACATTCGGTCCCGGTGTCCCGCCGCCCCCTCTGTTCGAAGGGTTTTGGCGGGCGACACTTTGTTTTATCTTAAGTGTTCGATTGAATCTACGTATTTGTCGAACCGAGGGAAAGCGCGTACGCTTACGTCGTTCAACCTACCTTACGACAGGCCGCAACCTTCGCTCCTCCCTCTCCTCCCATGTCCAAAAAGCCACTCCCCGCCCCCGACTCGCGCTTCGAGCTCTCCGAAGCACTCAATCGTCACCTGTCCGCCACCACCGTGGACGGAGATGCGAGCATTTCCCGGTACCTCGAACGCGGGGGTGACATCGTGGATTCGCGCGCCCAGGAGGTGATGCACCGGCTCCTGCCGGCCCTCGCCGAAAAGATGGCGGAGGCTGGGGAGTCCACGGTGCTGACGGCCAATATCCAGGCGCTCGAGCTGTATTTCCGCGAATGCCATGCGGGACGGCAGCCTCTGACGCCCGCGCTGCGGGAAACCACCTTCGCCCTGCTTTACTTCATCAAGGGCTTCGACCGCATCCCGGACTCGGTCCCGGAAGTGGGTTTCCTCGACGACGCCCTGGTCGCGCAGACCGTGATCCAGCGCCATCGAGCCGCCCTGCGCGCCCACTGGCTGCGCCGGGGTCGCACCTGGCCGGCCGAGCTCTGAGCGAGCCCGGCCGCGCCGTCCGCCTGAAACCTACTGGGTCTGCAGGTAGGCGATGATATCGGCCACCTCCTGGGCCCCGAGGCCAAGTTGTTCGGCACTCAACATGAGGGATCGTCCAAGGGACTGGCGGTCTCGGACTTGTTTGGCGGGGATCATCTGGATGAGGCCGCCGGTGGACTGCACAATCAGCGGGTCTCCGGCCTTGAGCAGCAGGCCGTGGACTTCGCCACCGGTTTTCAGGGTCACCGCGACTCCCTCGTAGCCGTGCGCAATGTCCGTCGACGGAGCGATGATGGCGGTGGCAACGACTTCGGGCACCTGAGCTTTGCCGAATCCGGTCAGCGCCGGGCCGTAGTCGATGCCTTTGTCTCCGATGCGGTGACAAAGCAGACAGGCCTGCGCGGTGACGGCGCCTTTGGCGGCGTCGCCGCGCAGAGCGGCAATTTCCTTCGCCGAGGGCAGCCGGCTCGGAGCGGGCTCGGGAACGGAGACCGGGGTCACCTTCGCCGTTTCCGGATCATAGAGGCCGGAAGCCTTCAAGGCGGCGTCGATCCCAAAGGAGGCCCACGGGCCGTCCTTGTAATTGAGCAGCCACCACACGGCGTTGGCTTTGACCATGCCATCGGATTGTCTGGCCACCGCGATCAGGGCGTCCGCCGAGGCCTGGGTGGGAATGAACCCCAGGGCCGTCACTGCGGCAAGCCGCTCGCGTTCCGAGAGGGCCGCGGCCCGGGCGCGGGCGCCGAGGTCCTTCTCCGCACCGGCGGGGGTGAGACGCCAGATCAGATGGGCGTAACGAGCCGGCCACATCGCGGCCTCGCTGCCCGGAGCCGAACGCTGGAGGGTCGCATACAGCTCCTTCTCCTTGCCCGTGGCTCCAATGCCCCAGGCTTCCAGGTAGGCGCGGTCGACGCCATCGTAGCCTTGGGCGAGCGCAAGGAGCAAATCCCGGGACCAGGCCCAGGGAACATCACGCAGCGCCAGCGACACCTCGCGGCGCACCGCCGGCGACGGATCCGTCGCCAGGGTGGCGCCAACCGCGAGCACGCGCTCGGTGGTGTCCGTCCGGCGGAGGGCACGAAACGCCGTGATGCGCAGGTTCGGGTCCGGGTTCTTGAGCTGCTGCTCGACCAGCGCCACGCCCTCCCGACCGAGGTGGGCGAGCAGGTGGATGGCGCGTGCGCGCACGTAGGGATTGGCATCGGACAGCAAGGCGGACACCGGTTTGACCGAGGCCGCGCCCGCCGCCTTCAGGGCGTTGAAGCCGAGGGCGCGGACATGCACCGCCGGGTTCTTCAGGGCCGCGATCTGTCCGGCCACGGTGGAGAGATCCAAGGCCGGCACCGTAAGTGTGCGGCCCTTGGGTGTGATGCGGTAGATCGCGCCGGCAAACGAACTGTCGAAAGCCGAGTGGCCGCCCGAACGGGGATCAAACCAGTCCGCCACGTAAATCGCGCCGTCCGGCCCCACCGCAACATCCGCGGGCCGGAACCAGGTCTTGAAGGACTCGGCCTTGAGCTTGCCGCGCTGGGCGTCGATCCCGCCGAGCTCCTGTTCCTTATTGGTCGTAAAAAACTGAAAGCGTTCGAGGGCATAACCGGCACCGGTCGGCTTTGGGAAATAACCAAAGACCACATTGCGCGAGGTCTCGCAGCTGAGCAGCAGGCCGCGCCACTTCTCCCCGAGTTCATCGCCTTCATAGGTCACGATGCCGGTCGGAGCTCCATTGCCATAGACATCCCCGGCAGGGATGATTCCTGGATCATCCTGGCGCCACTCGGCCACGGCAATGCTCTGCCCCGGCCGCTGGTCGGCCCGCCAGGCGCGTCGGCCATCGCGCGAATTGAATCCAAGATTTCCGTACTCCATCAGGTACGACGTGCGCGCCGCCGGCGGGTCGTCGTTGTCATTGTGAAAAACATCCCCGTACGAGGTGACCGTCTGCTCGTAGGAATTGCGGAAATTGAAGCCGATCGGCTCCACCTGGGTGCCATCCGCATTCATCCGGAAAGCCGTACCGCCCACATAGACGTGACCGTCATCACTGCGCGCCCCGGCATAGTCGGGCGGCCGCGCGCCGAACACGGGGGTGCCTCCCCCACTCTTGACCGGATCGTAGTGACTGCCGACGCGAAAGGTTCGACCCGAGCGGTCGGTGAACATCGATCCGGCATTGCCATGATTAAAGTACCATTTGCCATCCGGGCCTTGCGTGACCGAGTGCAGGGAGTGGTCGTGATTGCGACCGTCGAAGCCGGTGAGAAGAATCTCCCGTTTGTCGACGGTGGGATCGAACTTCAGGTCGCGGTTCACATCCGTGTAGACGATGATGTGCGGGGCACAGGAGACGACGATCTTGTTGTCGATCACCGCGATGCCCAGCGGAGCAAGCAAGTCAGGCTCCTGCACAAACACATGGCTGCGGTCGGCCACCCCATCCCCGTCGGAATCGACCACCACCATCACCCGGTCACCCGCCGGGTCCTTGCCTTGGTGGCGGCGATAATTGTACGCCTCGGTGACCCAGATGCGGCCGGCCACGTCGATATCCATGTTGGTCGGCTGACGCAGCATCGGGCTCCGGGCCCAAAGTTTCACTTCTAGTCCCTCCGGCAGCGAAAACAGATCCAGCGGCAGGTAGGGTTGCGGCGGATCGATGTTCGGCTGCGGAGCGGGTGCCGGAGCGGGCGCGGCCTTGGGCGCCTGTCCGGACACAACGACGGGCAAAGCCGCCAGGATGAACGCGAGGAAACGAGCAGAGGTGGAGGTGATCACT
>JAEUGY010000116.1 GCA_016794625.1 Opitutaceae bacterium | reverse complement strand
GCTGACGACCGCGTTCTTGACGCCGATGCTGCCGCCGACGGTGGTGCCGACGTGGGCGATGATGGCGTCGGCGCCGGCCTTGGCCATTTCAGCGGCTTCCTCGGGCGTGGCGACATAGACGATGGAAAACAGGTCCATGCGCCGGGCGAGGGCGATCATCTCGTATTCCTTTTTCACGCTCATGCCGGTTTCCTCCAGCACCTGCCGGAAATGGCCGTCGACGATCGTGTGGGTCGGGAAGTTGTTCACGCCCGAGAAGCCCATTTCCTTCACCTGGCCGAGCCAGTGCCACATGCGCCGGCGCGGATCGGAGGCGTGCACGCCGCAGATGACCGGAACCTCTTCGACGACCGGGAGCACCTCGTATTCGCCGATCTCCATGGCGATGGCGTTGGCGTCACCGTAGGCCATGAGACCGCAGGTGGAACCGTGACCCATCATGCGGAAACGACCGCTGTTGTAGATGATGATGAGATCGGCGCCGCCTTTCTCGATGAACTTGGCGCTGATGCCGGTGCCGGCGCCGGCGGCGATGATGGCGTCGCCCTTGGCGAGCGTCGCGCGAAGGCGCTCACGCACCTCCTCGCGGGTGTAGGGATTTCCTTTACCGGTCCAGGGATTGGGCATGGCGGAAGAGTGAAGAGTGAAGTTCGAAGAGTGAAAACGGACTAGAGGCGGGGGCGGAAGAAGAGTGAAGGGCAGCATGCCCTGTGCGGGTCGAAAGTCGAAAGCGGGGGTGTAGGGAGGGTGGAGGGTGGGGCGGTGGGGTAAAGGGCGGGTTTCACACGCCTGGCTGATGAATTTGCACCTGGGCGGAAAACGGAGTGAAGCGCAAAGACGCAAAGACGCGAAGGACGGACGCGGAGGACGGATTGTTGATCGGTTGTAGGGCCGGGCCTCGCGCCCGCGCCGTGTCTGGCTGACCGGCCGGACGGGCTTTGGCTGGTTGTCTTTTACTCTTCATTCCTCGCCCTTCACTCTTCGGCGCGTTACGCGCCGTTTTGCGCGTGCCAGGGAGCCGTTGAGGTTCTTGACTGCAGGAGTGGCGCAGGTGGCAACTCCCTTTCCTTTGGTTGAGACGACGTTGGATGGACCGCGCACCCGTCGGTGGGCGTTGGAGCAGAAGGAGTGTCCGGAGCTGGTGGCCCATCACATTGCCTGGCTGGGGTTGGACACGGTGTATGCGCCGTACCGGCGGGTGCGCCTGGCGCCGACGGGGAGTTTTTTGCTGGCGGCGTTGGAGGGGGAGGGTCGCGTGCTGCTGGAGGGACGGTGGGAACGGGTGACGGCGGGGTCGCTCTGTCTCGCGCCGCCGCGGGTGCTCAATGCGTTTCACGCCGTGCCAGGCAAGCCATGGCGTTTTGCCTGGGTGCGATACCACGAGCCCCCCTGGCTCAAGCCGCTCGTCGGAGCGGCCTCCCCGCTGCGCCTGCAGCAGGGTGCGGTCGAGCTGGGCCGCATCGTGGAAGGTTTGCGGGACGAGTGGACCACGGCGCGTGATCCCGCCCAGGTGCATCACTGGGTCAGCCTTTTGCATGGCGCCGCCCGGCGCGTGGCCCGCCCCTGGCAGGGGGATTCACGCATGAGTGCTCTGTGGGAGGCGGTCGTCCAGGAACTGGCGAGCGATTGGAAGCTCACCACCCTGGCCGCCCGGGCCCGCGTCAGTGCCGAGCACCTGCGCCGCCTGTGTCTCCGGGAACTCGGACGCACCCCGATGGAGCACGTCACCTACATGCGCGTGCAGCGCGCGCAGGAACTGCTCGAAGCCAGCGACGACAAGATCGACGTGATCGCCGCGCAGGTCGGCTACCACAGCGGCGTGGTATTCGCCCGCGCGTTCGCGCGCTGCGTCGGCATGACGCCCACCGACTACCGCGCGCGCAAATAGCCGCACGCCACGACATCCCGGCGGCCGCGCAACCCAAGTGTCATCCCGCAGATGACACTTGGATCGGTGCGGCAGATCGCTGCTCCGAGGAAGTGTCATCTGGCGGATGACACTCGACTTCTGCCGGGCTGTGCGGTGAGCAGGCCCGTTGGATGCCGTTGGTGGGTATTCGATTGAGGAAGGGCGGGATTGGAAGGTTGCCGCTCTCCCGATCGCGCGTAGTTTCTGGTGTCGTGGCTAAAGGGATAATGGGTTTTCTAGGGCTTGTTTGCATGCTGGCCAGTTTGCGGGCGCAGGTGACGTGGTCCACGGTTGGCACGCCCACAACGGAAACGCTTTGGGGAGTCACTTACGGCAGCGGGCAGTTTGTCGCGGTGGGCGAAAAGGGCGTGATTCTGACCTCCCCCGACGCCCGCGTGTGGACCAAACGCGCCAGCGGAACGGACGCTTGGTTGCTGCACGTAGCGTATGGAGATGGCTGTTACGCGGCGGTGGGCGAGGCTGGTACGATTCTGGTGTCGGTCGATGCGATCCACTGGCAACGGTCTGAACCGATTGCGGGATTGATGGGAACAGCAAGAGAACGATTGAACGTCGTTGCCTACCGACGGGTGGAGTTTTTTGCATTTGGTGAGAACGGCGAACGGGCCTCTGCGGAACGTCCCTTTGGTCCCTGGAGTCGCGACCTGTGGAAAACTGAGGAAGGAAGCTGGTGGAGGGGCTATGCGCTTGGCTTCGAAAAAGTGGCGCTCGCTGGATCGAGGGGCATTTACGTGGACGGTACGGATCGTACCCCAGGCGGGCTGCGCAATCTCGAAGGTGTGGCCTTTGGAAACCTGCGTTTTGTGGCCGTGGGGGCCGGAGGGGCGACAGCGATGTCCATGGACGGCGAATCCTGGGCGGCGGGCGATGCCGGCACGTCCCAAACTTTGCGGGCAGTGACCTACTTCAATGGACTGTTTGTTGCGGTCGGTGATGGCGGGGCCGTCCGAACCTCTCCGGATGGCCGGAGCTGGGTGGCGCGCAACTCCTCCACCCTGCGCGGCCTGCGCGGTCTCTCCACCTCTGACAACACCGTGGTGGCCGTGGGTGAGGCAGGCGCCCTGATCAGCTCGCCTTGGATTGGGTTGGCGCCCGCGGTGGTTCGCCCGATGGAGAACGTGCGGGAGGAAGAAGGTGGGACGACCTATTTGCGGGTGGAGGCCACGGGTTCGGAGCCGCTCAGCTACCGTTGGTCATTCCAAGGGAGTCAGATCGCAGTGACGAAACATCCATTGCTCGATCTTTCCAACCTTACTCCGTCGCAAGCCGGTCTCTACACGGTGACCGTGAGCAATGCCTATGGCTCAGCAACGAGTGCACCCGCTTCCGTGACCGTGTTGCCGGTGGCCGGCCCGAGTGTGGTGGATGCGAACTTCAACGCCAGCGCCACGGTCGAGCAGGCCCCGACCGCAGTGCTGCCTCTTGTTGACGGCCGAGTCTTGGTGGCGGGAGGAAGAACCGGGGAACTGGTGCGGCTGCAGTCGAACGGGACGGCCGATCCCGGCTTTGCCGTGGTGCGTGTATCGGAAATTTCTACTACCGCGGTTCCGGCCGAGGTGCGCGCCCTCGCGGTGCAGCCGGATGGTCGCATCCTCGTCGGAGGCCGTTTCTCTTTGGTGAATGCCGAACCGACCGGCCGATTGATCCGGCTGCAAGCTGATGGAAACCTGGATCGGAGCTTTGTCGCCGCACCTGAAGCGTCGGAGGGAACAGGGGTGCGCGACATCAAGGTTCAGCCCGATGGGCGAATCGTGATTGCCAACGGTTCGTCGCGGATCCGCCGGCTGCTTTCGAACGGATCCTTGGATCCCTCGTTCAGCAGTCGGGAGATTCCGGGCGCGGACGCGAACCCCAAGCTCCTGTTCCATACCCTGGCGCTGTCACCCGACGGTAAAATCGTGGCGGGCGGCTCGTATGCCGGACCCTCGGAGAACGCGGGCCCCGTGCGGTTCCATGCGGATGGCGCGCTGGATCGGCAACTGGTGACCGGACTTGTTGATCCCTCCCGCCCTCCCTTCGGATATGAGTCGGTCGGGAGTACGCTTTCGCCTTATGAAACCGACGCGCTGACCGTGCTGGCGGACGGACGGATGCTGGCCGCCGGGACGCGGTGGTTTCGGGCATTTCACTCCATCACCACGAACTATTTTCAGCACCTTACGCGCTATCTGCCTTCCGGAGAACGGGATCTCTCGTACATCGTTGAACCCGACGGGTTGGGCACCTCTGACGTCCGTTATTGGGAGCGGGCTTGGTTCTACCCTGATGGACGTGCCTTGCTCTCGGGTCGCTTTCAGTCGCCGGGCTATGGCCCCTATGCCTGGAATGCGGTCATTCGGCTATCGGCCGACGGGGTCCGCGACGAGTCGTTGGGCGGAGCGACAGCCCTCAATTGGTACCACGAAGGTGGAATTACCCAGCTTGCGGCTGATTCGGCAGGGAAGATCCTCGTGGGGGGAAACTACACGCTCTTAAACCGATTCGCTCGTCGCGCGCTTAATCGCCTGAACAGTGGTGTGACCGAGGGCCTTTTTCCTCCGACCGATGTCCTGGTCACCGCGTCCACGGACAGCGCGGGGGTGGGGAGCCCCGTCACATTGACCGTAAGCGTGCGAGGGTCGGGACAACTGTGGAGGAATGAAGGGAGAAATTTGTTCGGACCGCCGTTCTCCTGGACCGTGTCAGGTCCTGGCAACTATGGGGCAACGATGGTCAACGCCCGAGGTGTGGCGACAGGATCGATCCGCGTGGCCGATTCCAAGGTGGCGCTCGCGCCCGTGATCACGAGTCAATCGCCGGCGATCTCGAGCCAGTCAGGGCGCGATGTTGTTTTGCAGGTCAAGGCGACAGCCCCGGAGGATCCACGCTACGATCCCGGTCTTGTCTACGAATGGCGGCGGAATGGCGAGTGGTTGGGTTACTCGTATGGCGACTGGCATCTGCCCTCGATCGCTGCGGCCCAGGCCGGCACCTACACGGTTTGGGTTCGCGACCGGTTTGGGAATGCCACGCCGGGTGTGCCCATGGTGGTGACGGTCGATGATACCTCCCGGTTTATCAATCTGAGTGCCCGGGCGTGGGTGGGGCCTGGGTATTTGAATGCGCCGGGAGAGCAAGGACTCTTCACCGGGTTTGTCATTCCGGGACCTGAGAAGCGCAAAGTCCTGATTCGCGGACTGGGTCCGACGCTGCGTCGCTTTGGTGTTGGATCGCCCCTGGAGGGCACGCAACTTGCCGTGGTCGCGGGCGACGGGCGCACGGTGGCGTTCAACGCGGGTTGGGACGCCTTTCCATTTTCTTCCGTCGCGGCCAAGCCAGTGGACTTTATGGCGGTGGGAGCGTTCGCCCTCGAGCCGGGAACCCAGGACTCCGCGGTCGTGGTCGAGCTGGCGCCGGGAGCCTATACGGCCTCGCTCAATGGAACGTTTGATTTCGCCAACCAGAAACCCGGAGTCGGGGTCGGCCTGATCGAGCTCTATGAATACGACAATCGCTCCGATCGCCTGAGCAATCTCTCGGCGCGGGTGATGGTGGGAGTGGGTGGAGAGGCGGCGATCCCGGGGTTCGCGGTGCGCGGCCCGGTAGCGAAACGCCTGCTGGTGCGTGCGGTGGGTCCGGGGCTGGCGGCGTTTGGAATCGGTGCGCCTCTGGCCAATCCGAGGCTCGAAGTGCGGGACGAGGGAGGACGGGTGGTGGTGGAGAACGAGGATTGGAACGACGACCTCCCTGGTGCCGCCGCCGTGCGACAGGCGGGCGCGTCCGTCGGCGCCTTCGCCCTCGCTGAGGGCAGCCGTGACGCCGCACGGGTCGTCACGGTGTCCCCGGGCAATTACACCCTGGTCGTGAACGGCCCCCCGGGCGCGTCGGGCATCGCGCTGGTCGAAGTCTACGAATTGCCGTGAACCAAGTGTCATCCCGCGGATGACACTTGGTTCGGTGCGGCGGATCGCTGGGCTGGGGAAGTGTCATCTCCCGGATGACACTCCACTTCTGTCATGCTGCGCATGACAATTGGCTTGAGTCGCGAGGGGTGGGGGGTGGAGGCTTGTGCCGGTTGGCGCGGGCCGGTCTGGTTCCGTGGTTCCGCGTGTTGACCCCTTTCTTTATGCGTTCACCCCAGCGTTGGTTCTGCACCGTCGTCTTTGCGAGTGGAGTTTCCCTCTTCGCCCAAACTCCGGCGACCCCGCCGCCCGATACGTCGCGCATGGATCCGGCCATGGCGGCGAGCAAGGCGGCCAAGGACGAGGTGGCCCTGCAGTGGCATGATGTCACCACCTGGGGCGCGGAGGGGCGGGAGTGGCCGGAGCGGAAACGTCTGCGCTGGTTTGACCGGCTGCCGGCGGAGGCGGAGGGGCGGGTGACGAACAATGTGTGGAACCTCAGCCGCGATTCGGCTGGAATGATGGTGCGGTTCAAGACCAACGCTCCGGCGATTCACGTCCACTACAAGCTGATGAAGGACCGGCTGGGCATGCCGCACATGCCGGCTACGGGCGTGAGCGGGGTGGATCTCTATGCGCGGGACGAGAAAGGTGCGTGGAAGTGGGTCAACGTCACCCGGCCGGCCACGCAGGAAGTGAAGGTCGAGTTGATCAAGGACCTGCCTCCCGGCGAACGCGAGTACGCGGCGTACCTGCCGCTCTACAATGGCGTGGAGTTTCTCAGCATCGGCGTGCCGAAGGGAGCGAGCTTTGCGGGACTGGCGCCGCGGGCGAAGCCGATTGTGTTTTACGGCACGTCGATCACGCACGGAGCGTGCGCCTCGCGTCCTGGCATGGTGCATACGGCCATTCTCGGCCGCAAGTTTGACCGACCGGTGTTGAATCTGGGATTCTCGGGCAATGGACGCATGGACAAGGAAGTCGGCGACTTTCTTGTCGATGTGGATGCCGCGGTGTATGTCATCGACTGCCTGCCGAACATGGGACCGGCGGCGGTGACGGAAAAGACGGCGCCGCTCGTACGCCAGCTCCGGGCGGCCAAACCGAAGACTCCCATCGTGCTGGTGGAGGATCGGCGGAATACAAACTCATGGATCCAGCCGGCGCGGAACAAGCATCACGACGACAACCATGCGGCGTTGAAGGCGGCGTACGCGGCGCTGGTGAAGGAAGGCGTGAAGGGTCTCTACTACATCAATGGCGACTCGCTGTATGGCGATGACACCGAAGGCGCGACCGATGCCTCGCACGCGAGCGATCTCGGTTTCATGCGCCAGGCCGAGGTGATGGAGCCGGTGCTGCGCAAGGCGCTGGCGGCACGCTGAGGCCCGGAAAGCCTGTGGCCTCAGCGAGGCCGCCTACAACCGGGCGCGTGGGGGTGGCATCAAATCCCCGGTCAATCCACGATGGATCGGGGTTTAGGGGTGGTTTGGGACGGTCGGGTTTTTAAGACGAGGCGCGCCCGCGAGGGGCGGCCCTACAATCGAGTGATGACCTTCGCGCCTTTGCGTCTTCGCGCTCCACTCCTCTCCTATGCCAGGATCGGTTTGAGGACTTCTCCGGATACGTCCGTCAGGCGGAACTGGCGGCCTTGGTAGCGATACGTGAGCTTGGTGTGGTCGACGCCGAAGAGGTGGAGCATGGTGGCGTGCAGGTCGTGCACGCTGGTCGGTTTGTCCACGGCAGCGTAGCCGAGGTCGTCGGTGGCGCCGTAGGTGACGCCACCCTTGATCGCACCGCCGGCGAGCATGATGGAGAAGCCCTTGATGTGATGGTCGCGTCCCTTGCCCTGTGCCATTGGCGTGCGGCCGAATTCGCCGCCCCAGACGATGAGCGTCTCATCCCACAGTCCCCGTTCCTTCAGGTCGCGGATCAGGGCGGCGGTGGGACGGTCGACTTCCTCGGCCTTGTATTTCACGTGGGCGACATCGTCGTGATGGTCCCAATCGCGGTGGTACAACTGAATGAAACGCACGCCGCGCTCGGCGAGGCGGCGGGCGAGCAGACAGTTGGAAGCGAAACTGCCGTCCCCGGGTTTTGCGCCGTAGGATTCCAGGACGCGGGCGGGCTCGTTGCCGACATCCATTAGGCCCGGCACGCTGGTCTGCATGCGGAAGGCCATTTCGTATTGGTTGATCCGAGTCAGCACTTCCGGATCACCGACGGCATCGTGCTGGCGACGGTTGAGCTGGTTGACGACATCGATGATCTGCTCCTGATCGCCTGCGGTGACCCCGGCCGGAGATTGCATGTACTGCACCGGGTCGCCGATCGACTGGAACTTCACTCCCTGGAACCGGCTGGGCAGAAAACCGCTGTGCCACTGGCGGGCGGCGATGGGCTGCATCTGGCCGCCCTTGCCGGAGGACATCAGGACGATGAAGCCAGGCAGTTCCTCGGTCTCCGTCCCGAGCCCGTAGAGCAACCACGAGCCCATGCTAGGACGGCCGGCGATGATCGAGCCGGTGTTCATGAATGTGTGGGCGGGATCGTGGTTGATCTGCTCGGTGTACATCGAGCGGATGATACAGACATCGTCGGCCACCCCGCCGATGTGCGGAAAGAGCGAGCAGATCTCCTGGCCGGATTTCCCGTAGCGCTCGAACGCGAACTGGGGGCCGTAGCACTTCAATTCGCGACCCTGCAACTGGGCGATCTGCTGTCCCTTGGTGAACGACTCCGGCATGCCCTGCCCATGCATCGCGGCGAGCTTCGGTTTGTAGTCGAAGGTCTCGAGGTGAGAGGGGCCGCCCGCCTGGTACAGGTAGATCACCCGCTTGATTTTGGCGGCGTGGTGCCGCGACTGAAGGATGCCCGGCCAAGCGCTGGCGCCGGGGCCGCTGACGCCGCCGAACAGGCGCGGCGACAGCAGGGCGCCGAGGGCGAGGCTGCCGAGTCCGGCGGTGGAGCGTCCAAGGAAGGCGCGTCGGGTGAGTTGCTGCACGTGGGCTTCGAGCGGAGTCATGGTCGGGCGGAGGAGGCGGTCAGGAGCGGGTGACGGTTTCGTGCAGATTGAGCAAGGCGCGGGCGACCGCGGTCCAGGCTGCGAGTTCAGCCGGGGCGAGGTCCACCGGCACCGGACGGGCGCCCGTGCTGAGCAGGGCGCGCGCCGAATCCGGGTCGGCCTGGTAGCGGGCGCGCTGCTGTTCGAACAGCCGTCGGAGCAGGCGCACCTCCTCCGGTGCGGGGGGGCGGGCGACGGCGCGCTGGAAGGCCCACGTCACGCGAGACGGGAACGACCAACCACCGCCCCGCAGGATGCGTTCGGCCAGGGTGCGGGCGGCCTCGACGTAGGTCGGATCGTTCAGCAGCACGAGGGCCTGAAGCGGCGTGTTGGAAGTCGAACGATTGACCGTGCACTCATCGCGCGACGGCGCGTCGAACGCCATCAGGCTCGGATGGAGCAAGGTACGCTGCCAGTGGGTGTAGACACCCCGCCGATAGAGCCCCTCCCCGACCTCCGGGGTGTACTCGCGCCGCGGGAAGTTCAGCGGCGCATAGTAACCGGCGGGCTGATACGGCCGCGCGCTCGGCCCGCCGATGCGCGGCGAGAGCAGGCCGCTCACGGCGAGGGCGTTGTCGCGGACCAGCTCCGCCTCGAGGCGGAACCGGTTCTGGCGGGCGAGGAACCGGTTTTGCGGATCCCGTTCCTCCAGTTCGGGGGTGCCGCGGGAGGAGCGGCGGTAGGCGTCGGAGGTGACGATGAGTTTCACCAGATGCTTCACGTTCCAACCGCTCTCGCGGAACTCGACGGCGAGCCAGTCCAGCAGCTCCGGGTGGGTCGGCCATTCGCCTTGGGAGCCCAGGTCCTCGAGTGTGCGGGAGAGCCCCTCGCCAAAGTAGAGCCGCCACAGCCGGTTGACAAACGTGCGGGCGGTCAGGGGATTGTCCGGGGCCACGAGCCACTCGGCGAAGTCGAGACGGGATACGCGTTTGCCGTCGGCCGGGGTGATTTGACGAAGGAAGGAGGGCACGCCCGGCTCCACGGACTCGCCGCTGTCGTCCATCCAGTTGCCCCGCGGCAGGACCCGCGTGAGCCGTGGCTCGACGCTTTTCGAGACGGGCATGGAAGGCAGCGATTCGATCAGACGGTCCCGGTCGTTGCGGGCGGCGAGGAGTTGTGCCCGGTCCGCCGCGAGCGCCGGTGCCAGCGTGCGGTAGTAGGTGACGAGCTCCTTGGTCTGGGCCGGTGTGCGGGCGGCGGCGGCGGCTTGGAGGGCGGCGAGCACGGGGGCGGGCACACCGTCAGGATTGGGGTCAGGGTCGGGCAGGGTGTGCAAGGCGACGCGAAAACGGCCGAGGTTCTGGTACGGCTTGGACTCCGAATGACGGATACGCACGATCAGCCGCGCGTCGGGTCCGCCGGCGAAGGGAGTGGCGAGCGTCAGGGCGATGCCGCCGCCCCGTTTGCGGGTGAATGACACCGAGGTATCCGGGTCGCGGTCGATGGCGGCGCGGGCGGGATGTCCGGGTTCGGTCGAACTGCTGGCCTGGCTGGAGGCGAGGTTGAGCCGGACGGGTCGCGCTGTCTCGTGGGCGACACCGCTGACTTCAATTTCCGAGATAAAGAAACCGGAACCGGCGCGGGCCACCTCGTCGCCCGGAAAGCGGGCATCCTGAAGCACCTCAATCCGCACCGCGGTGATGCGTTCCAGCGGCGCGGAAACGGTGACCACGTAGGTGTCCTGGACCGGATTGATACCTCCGGGGATGACGGACATGTCCTCGGCCTCGATAGCCAGCGGCGTACCGAGCGGCGAAACGGCCGTGAGGGGGCGCTGCACCGTCCAAGCGAGGGTGCCGGCCCGGTGCTGAGCGAGGGTGCGTCCCTCCCAGGCGAGGCGGTCGGCGGCGATGGTGTCGTCGGTCACGGCGTCGATCTTCTGGACGAGCCGGTTGATTTCCGTGGTCAGCGCCTCGACGCGCTGCTTCTGGGCCGGTGTTTCAAACAGGGTTTCCTCGGTCAGATTTTCGCGGGTGAAGCCCCCGGTCAGATTGTAGGCACCCCGTTCCTTCAGGTCGGAGAACAGGGCGGAGAACCGGTAGAAATCCTTCAAGGTGAACGGATCGAACTTGTGGTCGTGGCACTCGGCGCAGGCGAGGGTCGAGCCCATCCAGACGGTTGCGGTGGTGCGCACCCGGTCGGCGGCGTATTTGGCGAAGTATTCCTTGTCTTGGATACCACCTTCCACGCTCATGCGGTGGATGCGGTTGTAGCCGGAGCCGACCCGCTGCTCCGGCGTGGAACCGGGAAGCAGATCCCCGGCCAGCTGCTCGCGCGTGAACTGGTCGAAAGGCAGGTTGCGATTGAACGCGTTGATCACGTAGTCGCGGTAGGGCCAGACGCGAATCGGCACGTCGTTGTGAAAACCGACCGTGTCGGCGAAGCGCACCAGGTCGAGCCACGGAATCGCCATGCGTTCGCCGTAGTGCGGGGAGGCGAGGTAGGCGTCGACCCAGCGTTCGTAGGCCTGGGGGTCACGGCTGGCGACGAAGGCCTCCACGTCTTCGGGTTTGGGCGGCAGGCCGGTGAGGTCGAGGCTGAGCCGGCGCAGCAGCGTACGCCGGTCGGCGGCCGGGGCCGCGGTCAGCCGCTCGCGGGCGAGCGTGGCATCGACGAAGCGGTCGATCGGGTGGGCCGAGGCCGTGGGACTTGCTGCGGCGGGCGTCTCGGGACGGACCGGGGCCGAGTAGGCCCAGTGCGGTTCATAGGCGGCGCCCTCCGCGACCCAGCGCCGGAGCGTCTCCTTTTGCCGGGTCGACAAGGTGCGGTGCGAGTCCTTGGGCGGCATCTGTTCGTCGGGGTCGTCGGAAAAGATGCGTTTCACCGCATCGCTGCGCGCGGCATCACCCGGCACCCACGCGAGCGCCTCCAGGGCCTCTTCGCGTACATCCAGCCGCAGATCGCCCTTGCGGTGGTTCTTGTCCGGACCGTGGCATTGAAAGCAGTTCTCCGACAAGATCGGACGGATGTCGCGATTGAAGCGCAGGGCCGGCGTGGACGAAGTCGTGGAGGCCTGGGTCGTCGAGGCGAGGTGGGCGACAAAAAAACCGACGGTTACGGCTGGGAGTCCACGGAGGCCGGCAAAGAGGGGAGCCATAAGATGAGGCTCATTCAGTGCGTCAGAACCGGGCCGTCGAGATCGGATCGCATCAAATCGTTTGATCGAGGGCCCTGCGGACTTTGAGGGACTCAGAGGTCGCCGGTTGCCAAATGGCGGGGCGAGATGGCGGCCGCCCCACCACGTCTTGGGGGGGCGAAGTGTCATCGCCTGGATGACACTCCGCGTGGACGGTTGGGGGGGGAGTGTCATCGGGGGAATGACACTGGGGGGTGGGGCGGGAGCGGCGTTGATTTTGGTGGAGAGTGTGTTTGCTTGGGCGCGGTGGCGGAGGAGGCGGGATGCGCTCTGACCCCACCTCTGCCCCATGCGTAACCTCTTCGTCCTGTGGTTCTCCCTCGGTGGCTTGGTGTGGGCTGGGGCGGAGCCGGTGGTGGCGCTGACCTTGCCGCCAGGCGCGGCGGACCGAACGAGCCGGGTGCGGATCGAGCGGTTTTATCTGGAGGGAGCGGGACCGAGTGCGCTGGTCGTGGGACTGCCGGGGGGAGTCGGGCTGGTGCTGGAGCCGACGGCGGCCGCGGTGCGCCGGGTCTGGACCGGGGACTTTCCGAACCTTGCTCCCGTGCGTCCTGGAGCGGGCAAACTGCTGGACGCCGTGACGTTGCCGGGCGTGGTGCGGTTTCGCGACGCCGAGGTGGCTCCGGTGCGGCCCGGGGATGCGCGACGGGTGCCGACCGTGCTGTTTCAAGGGTACACCTGGGCGGAGGACCGCGTGGCGCTGCGGTACCGGATCGACGGACAGGACGTGACGGATCACCTCCGGGTGTTGCCGGGAGGCGCGGGGGTGGAGCGACGATGGGACACCGGGAACGACCGCTCCGTTTGGTCCCACGTCAGCGAAGCGGGCGAGGTGCGGACGCTCGCCCGGGATGAGCAGGGAAGGCTGGTCCTCGATCTGGTATGGGAGCGCGCGGCACCATGAACCCCACTGATCGGATCCGGCGATGGGTGAGCCTCGCGCTGGTGGTGATGACCGTCGCGACCACCGGGTACGCGGGATATCGCATTGAAACGGTGCCGCTGCCCGGGACGCTGCGCGGGGGACTCTCCGGCGTCGCGTTTGCCCCGGACGGCGCGCTGGTGGTCACGACGCGCTGGGGCGAGGTGTGGTGGCGGTCGACCTCCGGAGCCTGGCGACGCTTTGCGGCGGGCCTGAACGAACCCATGGGCCTGGTGGTGGAGTCAACCCGCTCCGTGGTCGTGGCCCACCGGCCTGAGCTCATCCGAATGGTGGATACCGATGGCGATGGCTGGGCCGACCGCCATGACGTCGTGGCGTCGGGTTGGGGCGAGTCCTCGAATTACCATGAGTTCTTCTTTGGACTCAGGCGCGATGCGGCGGGGAATTTCCTCGGTGCGCTCTCGCTGACCTCCGGAGCGGACAACAAGACCCTTGAATCGGGGATGCGCCGCGGTGAGTTTGATCCCCGGCGCGTCGTGGCGGCCACCGGACATCACGCAGACCTGTCGCGCCGAGGCTGGATGATCCGCGTCTCGCCGCAGGGCGCGATTGAACCCGTCGCGAGCGGCTTCCGCCAGCCTGCGGGCGTGGGGCTGAGCCCGGACGGTGTGGTGTTCGTGACCGACAACCAAGGTGACTTCAAGGCGGCGTGCGGCCTATTGCACGTCGAGGACGGAGACTTCCATGGCCATGCTTCCAGCTTGAAGTGGCAGGCCGGGTTTGCGGCGGAGAACGCCACGCTGGAGTCCCTCTGGCGCCGCTCCAAGACACCCGCCGTGGTTTTTCCCCACGGCGTGATGGGCATTTCGGCGGGCGAGCCCGTGTGGGACACCAGTGCGGGCCGATTCGGACCCTTCGCGGGACAGGTCTTCGTGGCGGACTTTGGCCGGATCGTGGTGCGGTCCAGCCTCGAGCGCGTGGCCGGCGTGTGGCAGGGCGTGTGTTTCCCCTTTCTCGGCCGCAATGACCGGGCGCCGCACGTGACCGGCGACCGGCTGATGGGAGGCACCCTGCATGCCGCCTTTGCGCCGGATGGCGCGCTCTGGCTGGCGGCCACCGCGGGTTGGGGCGCGGGCGAGGATGGACTCCAGCGTGTGGTGTGGGAAGGAGAGGCGGCGCCCGAGTTGCGCGACGTGCGCGTGGTGGACGACGGCTTCCGGATCGAGTTCACCCATCCGATGGATCCGGTCCGACTCGCGGAAGCCGCGCGGTACCAGGTCGGACGGTTTCGGTACTATTACCAGCCCATCTATGGATCGCCGCGGGTGGACGAGACCACGGTGCCGCTCCGGTCGGTGACGGTGGCGCCCGACGCCCGCTCCGTGGTGATCCGGTTTGAGTCGTTTGAGCCCGGCTTCGTCTATGAGCTCTCCGTGCCCGAGCTGCGCACGGCGGAGGGGGAGAGCCTGTTGAATCCGATTGCCTACTACACCCTCAACCGACGACCCGATGGCGCGGGGCCCTCGCCCGGGACTACGCGGCTGCGGCGCGACGATGAGGCGGCGCCCGGTTCCGCGAACGCGAGCCCGCTCGATCGGGTGACGGATGCGGTCCGGCTCCGGACGGCAGGGGAGCCGCTGTACCGCCTCTACTGTGCGGCGTGTCACCAACCCGACGGCCGCGGCATTCCCGGAGGAGCGGCCAATTTCCGTGATGACCGGACCCGGCTGGCGAAACCGGATGATATCCTCCTCGCGTCGATCACCCAGGGCGTTGAAGCGAAGGGCATGCCGGCCTTTGGCGGCATCCTTTCGATCGGCCAGCGCCGGGCGGTGCTCGCGTATATCCGGGGCGCGTTTGGAGAGGAGAAGCAGGAGACGCCTCCGACCGGTCGGGAGTGATTTCACAGACCTGTGTGCCCGTATCCGATGGAGGTGGGGTCGCCGGGCTCGCGGGGATGGGCATCGGGTGAAGAAGTCGGAGGACGGAGGCGGGACCGAGGGTCCCGTCGCGGCCTCAGCGAGGCCGCCTACAACCGGGGTACCCGCAGGGGGCTCTCGTGGAGGGCGCCGCTCCGTCGGCGCCGCGGGGACGTGCACCGCGGTCCTTCGCCGGTTCGTTTGTCCTGGTGGTCCTTGAGGGGCAGGGACACCTTGGGCTGGGAAGGGATCGCCACGCGCAACCGGCGTCGACGGAGCGACGCCCTCCAGCGGAGGCCCATCCGGCCACGTTCATTTGCGGGCTCTTTCGATCATGCGGCCTCAGCGAGGCCGCCTACAACCGGGGGGCGCAGGGGGCTCTCGTGGAGGGCGCCGCTCCGTCGGCGCCGGTTGCGCGTGGCGGGCGCGATCCGATGGAGGTGGGGTCGTCGACCCCGCGGGGATGGGCGTCGGGTGAAGAAGTCGGAGCGCGGAGGCGGGACCGAGGGTCCCGTCGCGGCCTCGGCGAGGCCACCTCCAACGGAGTGACGCCCTCCAGCGGAAGCCCATCTATATGGTTACTCTGCGGCGACCCTAAGAGTCATGCGGCCTCAGCGAGGCCGCCTGCAACTCGGGCGATCTACAGAGTTTAGCGCAGGGGGGCGGGGAGGGGTGGGATGCGGGCGACGATCACCTCGTGGTCGCGGCGGGAGATTCCGTAGATGATCCGCTCGCCGGGCACGCTGCGATCCCAGGCCCATGACTGGCCTTCGAAGGGCACGTCAATCGTGGTCACGTACTCAAGCGTCACACCCATCTTGGGCGGACGCAGCACGTAGAGCTCCTTGGCGTCGTGACCCGTCACGTAAAGCAATCCATCCTCGCCCCAGCTCCCGCCCGAGCAGCTGCTTCGCCCCCACGTGGCGATCACCTGCGGCGGGAACAGCCATGACTCGATCATCTGCCATTGATCGTCGAACCGGCCGACATGCGTCCACCGCTGGTCGAAACCGGGGGTGGTGCCCTGGTCGTTGTAGTTGGAAAAGCACGCCCACCAGAATCCGTCCCGTCGCTCCGCCCACGTCAGCGAGCCCAGCCGGATGCCCAGACTCAATGTTTTGACCGGCCGGAGCGGTTCGCGTTCGAAGATCTCGAGCGAACTCGCCATCGGCAGCTGCGGAAAGTTTGAGTGGGCAAGCACGAGCAGCCCCTCCTGGACCAGTCCGCCGTTGAGGTGAACCGTCGCTCCGCCGCGCAGGCCGGTCCATTCCGCCACCCGCGCGCCGGTGTCCTTGCGATGTTTGACCACCACGGCGTTCCCGATGCCGTAGAAGTGATCCCGGTCCACGGCGACGCCCTGATTCGCGCCCCGGACCGGCCAGCGGGCGAGTTCGGTGGCGACCAGGCCATGCCGGGTCAGCTCCGGTGCCGGCGCGGCGGGCAGCGGCTGACTCCAGGCGCGATTGGCCGCGATGCGCGCCGCGCGGGCTTCCTCGGTTTCGGCGGCGGAGCGCGCGACCGGAACGACGAGGGTGAGGGCGAGAACGAGGGCGGCGGAGCGAGGAAGAGGCATGAAGGAAGAGGGAGGAAACGTTGAATGCTGAACTCGTAACGCTGAACGCTGAACTTTTAACGCTGAGGTGCGGAACGGACGGACGGGGAATCGGATGCGGCTAAAGCCGCAGCCACTTTGGTTGAGCTTTACGCTTCGAACTTCACACTTCGCGGCTCCGCGGCGCAGGCGTGCCCGCAAGGGGCAGCCCTACCGTCGGACGGCGCCGACGGATGGGAAGGATGCGCGTCAATGTGAGTCGAAATGGTTCGACCTCCGTTGGAGGTGGGGTCCACGACCCCGCGAGGATGGGCGCAGATAGAAGAAATCGGGGCACGGAGGCGGGACCGGCTGGTCCCGCTGCGGCCTCGGCGAGGCCGCCGACAACGGAGTCGTGGGAGGCGGGGTTTGATGCTTTGTTTAGAAGGACCGCGTGACCTCGAGGGTCCAGGTGCGGCCGGCGAGCAGGTTCTGGTTAACCGACGTGTCGTAACCAAACCCTTCCGATGAGTTCAGCGGCGGCTCCTTGTCGGTGAGGTTGAGGATGCCGAGGCTCAGGCGCGTCCCGCGGACCAGAGCGGGCGCATCGGGTCCGAAGCGATACCCGAACGTGGCGTTGAAGCTCACGACCGGATCGACGACCCGGCGATAGACCGTCTGACCACCGGTGAAGAACGGCTCGATGTAGGACGGGCGCCCCAGAGACTCGTAAACGGCCGCCGTGGTGGTGGCACCGGAGTCGTGCGTCTTACCGACGTAGTAGGCACCGAAGTTCGCGGACCAGCTGCCGCGGCGCCAGGTCAGATTGGTCGTGCCGCGCCACCGGGCGGCGCCGCCCGCGTAGAGGCCGTTGGTGACGGTCGGAGCGACATTGGCGGGAGCGAGGGTGGATTCGGAGCGCGACAGGTAGGACCACTCCGTGTTGATGAGCACGCTGCCGATGGGCAGACGCGGCAGCACGTAACGGACACCGAGATCGACCCCTTCGTGTTCGCTGGTGGAGATGTTCACGAACGGCCGATTGAGGGAGAAGATCCGGCCGGCGGTGGCGCGAGGCGTGCCCGGGTTGGCGGCGTTGTAAGTTGCGAACGTGGCGATGTCCTCGGGGGTGCGGGCGTAGCGGACCACGTCAGGATCGCCCTTGTAGTCCGGTGTGCCGCTGCCGAGGTCGATCGAGCCGACGGGCACGCCGGCGGCGCGCTGGGCGGCCGTGTAGGCGATGAGCAGGGCCGTGTCGCTGTCGCGGATCTGGGCGACGCTGCGCTGCCCCAGCAGATTGGTTCGGCTGATCTGCCACCAGTCGGCGGTCAGGCTGAGCCCTTGGACGCCGGGCACATCGACCACCACGCCATAGGTCAGACCCTCGGACTCCTGGGCCTTGAGGTTCGGGTTGCCACCGAAGTAAGTGCGTTGTACATACGGACCCTCGTTCGTCACCGGGTTGCGGTAGTTGTCGGGATCGCCGGCGCCGGCGGAGATCGACCAGCGCGGGCTGGTGAAGAGGGCGGCAAGACTCGGGGCCATGAATCCCTCGTTGTAGGAACCGCGGAGCATGACCCAGGAGACCGGCCGCCAGTTGAGGCCGATCTTGGGTTTCGTGGTATCACCGAAATCGCTGTAGTGCTCGTGCCGGGCGGAGGCGGTCAGCTCGAGGGTGTTGGCCAGCGGGAGATGGCGCTCGGCGGAGATCAGCGGCACGACCACCTCGGTGTAGACGCTGGTGACCTTGCGATCACCGATCACGTCGGGCCGCGGCGGGTGCAGCAGAAAATCGTTGTTGAGCGGATCGAGACCGGAGCTGGCGGGATTTTCACCGCTGAAGGGCGGGCGCAGATCGTCCAGATCCTCGGTCCGGTATTCGGCGCCGAAGGCCGCGCGGATGTCGCCGCCCCAGTAGCGGAGGAGCGTGCCCGAAGCGCGCAGGTCGCCGCTCGCGATGCTGCTCGTGGCGTTGCGGGCGTAAACCTCGGAGAATGCGTCCACCGTGGCCTGCGGATTCCGATACGGCTGGTCGGCGACGACGGCGCCGTTCTGGACCTTGAACGTGTACCCAAATGGATTGTACGCGGAAGCGTCGGTCCGATCGAGTACTTGCTGCAATTTGCTCTCACGCACGTCCGGGTAGGCCTCGTCCACGCCCTTGACCTTGTTGTAGAAACCCGAGGCCTCCCAGCCCCAGGTGTCGCCGAAGCGACCCTTCAGCCCACCGGCGAGCCGGACCACGTCCGCCTGCGTCGTGACGGTTTCGGCGGCGAGCCCGGCGAGGGTCATGGCGGTGAAGCTGACCGTGCGCGGCGTGCCAGTCAGACGGGCGCTGCCGTCGGCGTTGGGAGTGCCGCTCGGATGGTAGAAGCGAGAGCCGTACGGATTGTAGGGATTTTCGATGGCCATGACCTTGAGCTGGTCGGAGGTCGGGGCGTTGAGGGCCAGCGGCTGGCGCCGCATGGTGGACTCCGATTTGTAGTAGGCCACGTCGCCGAAGGCGGTCAGCCGGTCGCTGAGGTCGAATTCGCCGGAGATGAACGTGTTGCCGCGACGCATACGCGGCGAGGCCATGCCGAATTGGTTCAGATCGAGAAAAAATTCCGGGTTGGCGGCGCGCGTCGGGGCGGCGGAGGTCAGACTCGGGGTGCCGTTGACCGGACGAAAGTAGTTGTTGGCCGTGGCGGTGCCGATGCGGAAGGTCGGCCAGTAACCGCGGGCCGAGCGGGCGTCGAAGGGCCCGCCCAGCGTATTGAACGGCGGCTCGGCGCGGGAGGAGCTGTCCGCGCTGGCGCTGAAGTCACGTTCCGTCAGGAAGATCGCGTCGCGGTAAAGGGCCTCCACCGTACCGAACAACCGACCCCGACCCTCGGCGAACGACGTGCCGAAGGTGAACGAACCCTGCACACTTTCGCCGCCCCCGTGTTCGGGCGCACCGAAGCGAACGGACGCCTCGGCGCCGTCGAACTGACGCTTGAGCACGTAGTTGATGACCCCGCCAACTGCATCGGAGCCGTAGATGGACGAGGCACCGTCGCGCAAGACCTCGATCCGCTCGATGCCGCGCGTGGGCAGCTGATTGACATTCACGGCCTGCGAGAGACCGGCCGTCATGGGATTCACGGCCATGCGACGACCATTGACCAGGATCAGCGTGGCGGTCGCCCCCATGTTGCGCAGATTGATGTTGGCGTTGTCGCCCCGCGCGCCGGAGGAACCCAGCCGCGTTTCATTTTCCGGCAGATTGACCACCGAAGGCAGCGACGTCAGCAGGTCGACCGGCAGCACCGCGCCGCGCGCCTCCATGGCATCCTGGTCCAGCACGGTGATCGGCACCACCTTCTCCATGTCCAGACGCTCAATGTTGGAGCCCGTGACGACAAAACGCTGCAGGGCGATGACCTCGTCGTTGGATTTGACCGCGCCCGCGCCCGTGGCGACGGAGGCGGCCGCAGGCGGGACGCTTTGCGCGAAGGCCGAAGGCCCGAAGGGCAGGGCCGCGGAAAGTACCAGCGCGGTGAGACGGCGGGCGGAAGGACGAGCCGGGGGACGTGGAGTGGACATGTGGGCGCGAGGGCGAAGGTTCTGGCGGAAGTGAATCCAGCCAGCCTAGGCGCCTTGTGCGTCGAAATCGTGGCGCAGGCGCAACAGTCCGGTGACAGACGCGGGAATACCCTTAGGTTGCGTCAGGCCTCAAACCTGAGGCGGACAAGTGGCGATCACGTGTCCGCCGTGCAACGGCACACGCTCAATCAAACCACTCGTCTTCGGGGTCGAACGCCGGGATGGGGATGTTGATGATCCGCAATTTCCCGACCGCGCGATGCCGACAGCCAGGTTTGATGAAGATCGACGTCATGGGCCGAACCGGGATCCGCTCCCCGTCGAGCTCCATGTGACCCTCGCCCTCCAGGATGAGGTAGATCTCGGTCAACTTTTTGTGGTAGTGCACCCGGGCGTCCGTGTGGATGTCGACCAGATGGATCGTGGCCGTGGTGTTCTCCGGCACGGCGAAGCCCCGCCGCGAGAAGCCGCAAGGGCAGGGCACCGCCGGCACCTCATCGAGTTGCGTGATCAAGTAACCGGCCGTGGTCGGAGCAGGGGGGAGGGAGAGGGAGGGGCTCATGGCATCAAGAACTCGCGCTGTGATCAGCAAAGCGTGGGCAACGAGGAAGGGCAATGCCGCTCCCTAGGCAGAGGAAATTTAGGGAGCGGACGAGAAACATTCCAAATTGTGTCCGAAAGCGTTGTGTTCATGACCTACAAGGAGAGTGACCTTGCCCCACCCCCCTGGCGACCCCTCGAAAAACGAGGAGTTTCTCCGCCGCCTCGTTGAACACGAGCGGTGGCTGGCCGCCTACATCTACAGCCTGCTCGCCCGCCCCGAGGACGCGGAAGATGTGTTGCAGGAATGTAAAATCCTGATGTGGAAACTGTTCGATCGGTTTGAACCCGGGACAAATTTCCGGGCCTGGGCCCGCACGATTGCGCTGAACCAGATCCTCAACTTTCGCCGTTCGGAGAAACGACGCCCGTTTACCGCCGTCGAAGGCGAGTTCATCGAGGCCGTGGCGGCGGAGATCGAACGCAGGTCGGATCACCTCGACCAGAAGACCGAAGTGCTTCGCCGCTGCCTGCGCAAGTTGCCCACCGCGCACCGATCGCTGGTGGTCTGGCGTTATTTCGACGGCTGCGGCGTTGACGAAATCGCGGCGCGCAGCGAGCGCTCGGCGGAGGCGGTTTACCGACTGCTCAGTCGGATACGCCAGAGTCTCAACGAGTGCATTCAGCGGCAGCTGGCCGCGGCGAAGGAGACTGCATGAAGCGCCCATCGCCTTCGGACCCGCGGATCCAGCGCTCGTTGGAGGGAATGCTCTCGCCCGAGGAAGAGCAGGCCTTTCAAGCCGAGGTGGTGCGCGATCCGGCGTTGCGTGCCAGCTACGTCGACCAGCTCTGGTTGCACGCCACGCTGCGCGCCGAGGCAGACCGACTGCCCCGCCTGCTCGAGGATCTGCCCGAGGCACCTCCGGCCCGGTCTGCCTTGTTCGTGCGGCTGGCATGGGCGGCATCACTGGCCGCGTGCGTGGCGCTGGTCCTCGTTGCACTCAGCCGTCGGTCCGACCCGGCGGGACCGGTGGTGGCCACGCTGGCCCGCACGGAGAACGCGACCTGGGCTGGGTCGACCCTGCCAACGGCAGAACGCTCGGAGTTGCGACGCGGGACGCTGTCGTTGTTGCAAGGCATCGCCACCGTCCGCTTTGCGAGTGGCGCCGAAGTGACGATCGAGGCGCCGACGACCCTTGAGTTGTTGGACGCAATGCACTGCCGGCTGGTCGAAGGCTCGGTCACGGCCGACGTCCCGGAGTCCGCTCATGGTTTCACGATCGACACGCCGGACTTGAAAGTGGTCGATCTGGGGACCCGGTTCGGGGTCACGGCGGGCGCGGCGGGCGATTCCCACGTTTTTGTTTTCGAGGGCGAAGTGACGTTGAACAAACCCGACGGCGAGAAACTCCGTCACCTGACCGAAGGCCGCACCTTTCACGTCAACTCAGGTATGGTCGCCCCCTCCCGGGAGCCGTCCCGACTGACCCAGGAGCAGACGCCCGATGGCTGGACGGCCATCCCGACGTCGTTCGGACGCGGACAGGATACCTTTGTCCGGCGCGGCTTTGAGAAGGACGAGGGCGCCGCGCCCTTGCTCATGGTCAAACACTCCGATCTTCCGCTCAGCCGGAAGAATGAACGCCGGGCCTTTCTGACCTTTGACCTTTCGGCGGTGCGCCCCCGTGAGATCCAGAACGCGGAGCTCGTGCTGGATCCCGAGCCGAGCGGCCTGGGCTTTTCGGCGATGGTGCCCGATTCGCACTTTGCGGTTTATGGTGTGACCGACGAGACCGGGGAAACCTGGACGGAACGAGAGCTGCGGTGGGAAACGGCACCGGCCATGTCCGATGCCGGCCTGGACCCCGCCCTCACCCGCCGCCTGGCTGAATTCTCCATCCCCCGCGGCGGGGCGGGCGGAAGCCTGACGGTGCGCGGCGATGCGCTGGCGGAGTTTTTGCGCGAAGACACGAATGGACGAGTGACCCTTGTGCTCGTGCGGGAGACCGGAGAGACCGATCCGTCGGGGCTGGTCCATGCCTTCGCCTCCAAAGAACACCCCTCCGCCCGTCCGCCGACGCTGCGTATCCGCTGATTGAATCTGGTTCCCCATGCCGACCCCGGTGCACCGTTGCCTGCGCTTTCTCCTGATCTGGTCCGCTGCTTCTTCCGCCGTGGCGGCGGCAGTTGAGACGGTGCCCCCGGCGGGCGAAGTCCCGCGGGAGCACCTGATCTTCTTCGAGAACGAGATTCGTCCCCTGCTCGCGAAGCGCTGTTATGAGTGTCACGGCGAGAAGAAGCAAAAGGGCGACCTGCGACTGGACCACCTTACCCGCATGCTGGCCGGAGGCGCCTCCGGACCGGCGTTGGTACGGGGCCAGCCGGAATCGTCGCTGCTGATCGAGGCCATTCGCTATCAGACCGAGGACCTGCAGATGCCGCCGAAAGAGGCGTTGCCGCCGGCGGAGGTGGCGCTGCTGGAGAAATGGATCGCGATGGGAGCGCCCTGGCCGGAGAGCGACGCCGTGAGGACCGACGCGGACGAGCGCGGATTCACCGCCGAGGACCGGGCCTTTTGGTTCTTTCAACCCCTTTCCCGGCCGACGCCGCCGGTGATCGCGCGCCCGGAGTGGGCGAGGAATGAGATCGATCGTTTTGTGGCCGCCCGGCACGAGGAGGCGGGACTCTCGCCCGCCCCGGAAGCGGACCGGAGCGAATTCGCCCGCCGGATTTACTTTGATCTGCATGGTTTGCCTCCCACGCGCGAGCAGCTCGCGGCGTTTCTCACGGACCCGGCGCCCGACGCGCACGCGAAGCTCGTGGATTCCCTGCTCGCGAGCCCCCGTTACGGCGAGCGGTGGGCGCAGCACTGGCTCGACCTCGTGCGGTACTCGGAGAGCGACGGTTATCGAGCCGACGGATACCGCCCGACCGCCTGGCGCTACCGCGACTATGTGATTCAGAGCCTGAACGCGGACAAACCCTATGATCAGTTTGTCCGCGAACAACTGGCCGGAGATGAACTCGCGCCAGACCGCCCCGAGGTCCTCGTGGCGACCTCCTACCTGAGGAACCCCGTTTACGAGTGGAACCAACGCGATGTGCGAGGGCAGGCGGAACTGATTCTGAACGACCTCACCGACAATGCCGGCGAAGTGTTTTTGGGGCTGAGCATGGGCTGTGCGCGATGCCACAACCACAAGTTCGACCCCATTTTGCAGGAGGACTATTTCAGCCTCCGTGCCTTCTTCGAGCCCGTGCTGTGGCGGAGCGATCTGGTGCTGGCGACCCGGGAGCAGCAAGAGGAACACGCCAAGCGACAGGCGGAGTGGGAGCGCGCCACCGCGGAGATTCGCCGGGAAATGGACACCCTGGCGGGCGAGGGACTCGAACGAAACGTCAAACGGGCGTTCGACCGGTTCACGGGCGACCTGCAAGCGATGATGACGAAGCCGGCCGCTGCCCGTGGGCCGCTGGAGCACGTGCTGGCCACGCTGGCGGAACGGCAGCTGGAGCATGAACGGACGACCTACGACCCGATCAAATCGATCAAGGATCCGGCAGGGAAAACCCGTTACCGGGAACTTGAGATCCAGTTGAAGGCCCACGACGCCCTCAAGCCGAAGCCTCTGCCCGCGGCCTTTGTCGCCACGGATGTGGGGCCGGTCGCACCCGTGACGCGCATGAAGACCCGCAAAGGGGAGCGCGAAATCCAACCGGCCTTTCTCCGATTGATGGAGAACAATCCTCCCGTCATCACCGCCCTCGACCGCTCAACCGGACGGAGAACGGCGCTGGCCGAGTGGATCACGCGTCCGGACAACCCGCTCTCGACCCGCGTGATCGTCAACCGCGTCTGGCAGTACCACTTTGGACGCGGGATCGCCGGGACGCCGAATGACCTCGGGCACCTGGGTGAACGCCCGACGCATCCCGAGTTGCTCGACTGGCTGGCGCGTCGCTTGGTGGAGCAGGGCTGGAGCCTGAAGGCACTCCACCGCGAGATCGTGCTATCGGCCACCTACCGGCAGACGGCGCGGATTTCCACACCCGAGATCGCGGCGCGCGTGGATCCGGGCAACCGGCTGCTCTGGCGGTTCAGTCCGCGCCGACTAGACGCGGAACAGACACGGGATGCCGTGCTCGCGGCCAGTGGAGAATTGCAGCACGCGGAAGGCGGACCCTCCGAGGAGGCGAACACCTCCCGACGGCGGGCGATCTACACCATCAAGAAACGCAACACTCCCAACGAGCTCCTCCGAAGCCTCGATGCGCCCGCGGGCTTCACGAGCATTGCGGAGCGGCAGAACACGGCGACTCCGGTTCAGGCCCTGCTCTTTCTCAACGGCGACTGGCTGCTGGCCCGTGCCCGCAGGCTGGCCGCCCACGCACCGACGGTTCAAGACATCTGGAGGGCAGCGCTAGGACGCGAGCCGACGACGGACGAGGAGACGCTCGCTCACGCGTTCCTTGAGCAACGGTTCAACAGCGAAGCCCGGGAAAGCGAAGCGCTGGCTACCGATGGAAACCGGTCCCGTCGTTTTCAGGAAAACACGGAGTACGAGCGGCTGATCATCAGGTCGGGGCCCCGGGAAGGCGACGATTTCACGATCGATGCGGTGGTGACGCTCGCCAGCCTGGCCTCGGGCGCTTCCGTTCGCACCGTGGTTTCGCGGTGGGCGGGAGAGAAGAATGCGCTCGAGGCCCATGGCTGGAGCCTGGGCGTCGCCGGCGACCGTTCGCCCCTGCGACCGGGCACGCTCTGCGTTCAGCTCGTCGGGGAAGACGACAACATGAACACCACCTACGAAATGGTCTCCTCGGGCCTGCAACTCGACGTCGGTGTCACCTACCGCCTGGTGGCGAAGATTTCCTGCACCGATGGCACGGTGAGCTTCCAGGTGACGGACCTCGGGACGACGACCGCTCCCCCTCGGACCGCGGTGGTACGTCATTCGGTGATGGGCAAACTGGGCACCGGCCAGGCCTCCCCGGTGATCGGCGGCCTGTATCGAAGAAGTCCCCACCAGTTTCACGGACAGATCGAACGCATCGCCCTGGTGCCGGGATTGCCGGACGATGACATGCTGCCCGGAGGGGCCGCGCCGCGCCCCGTTTTGGGCACCGTGGCCTGGGAGGCCGGACAATCGCTGCGTGCGGGCATGGAGTGGCTTGGTGGCACCGGCGAGGCGGAGAGCAGCGACCCGCGGAGACGTGCGCTGACCGATTTGGGACATGTGCTCCTGAATTCCAACGAATTCCTCTACCTTCATTGAACCGCGCCATGCCCTGCCACAACATCACCCCAGCCACCTCCCGCCGTCACTTTCTCCGCCATGCCGGCTGCGGTTTCGGTGCGCTCGCCTTTGCGGCCCTGACGGGTCAGCCCCTGCTCGCCGGCGCGGGCACGTTCACTCCTTCGGCGGCGAAGCTCGTCGACCGCCGCGGCAAGGCGAAGCGCGTGATCTTCCTCTTTATGGAGGGAGGTCCCAGTCACCTCGACACGTTTGATCACAAACCCCTCCTCAACCAACTGTCGGGCCAGCAGCTGCCTCCGAGTTTCAAGCCACCGATCCTCGCGATGGGCGAGTCAAACGCCCCGCTCATGGGCTCCCCCCGGACCTGGAAGCAGCACGGACAGAGCGGACTGTGGGTGTCGGATTGGTTCCCCCACGTGGCGACGCACGCGGACGATCTCGCGGTGATCAAGTCCTGCGTCTCCGATGGCATCAACCACGCCGGCGGCGTGTGCCAGATGAACACCGGATCGATCTTCGGCGGCCGACCCTCGCTCGGGTCATGGGTCTCCTATGGCATTGGGACCGAGAACCAGAACCTGCCCGGGTTTGTGGTGATCAAGGACAGCGAGAAGGAAGTGATCAACGGTTCCCGCAACTGGGGCACGGGTTTCATGCCGGCCGTGCACCAGGGCGTCGAATTCAGTCCGGAGGGTACTCCGATCCGAAATCTGGAGACCGCCCGGGGCATGACACCGCAGCGCCAGCGGGCGAAGCTCGATCTGCTCGCTGAGCTCAACCGGCGACATGCGGCGACCCGGGTTGACAACACCGAGCTTGAGGCGCGCATTCGCAGTTACGAACTCGCCTACCAAATGCAGGCGGAGGCCCCCGGCGTGGTGGACCTGGCGCGCGAAACCGAGGCGACAAAACGACTCTACGGCCTCGATGAGAAAGAAACCGCCGTCTTCGGCCGAAACTGCCTCCTGGCGCGACGCCTGGTGGAGAGTGGTGTTCGCTTTGTGCAGCTCTATAGCGGTGCGGGCAGCGGCTGGGACAGCCATACCGCCCTCGAATCAAGCCACGCGAAACTCTGCCGGTCCGTCGACAAACCCATCGCGGGCCTGCTCGCGGACCTCAAGGCGCGTGGACTGCTCGACGAAACCCTCGTGATCTGGGGCGGTGAGTTTGGGCGCACGCCGATGAGCGAGCAGAACGGCGGACGCGACCACAACCCCACGGGCTTCACCATGTGGATGGCTGGGGGCGGGGTGCGAGGCGGGCAGTCCATCGGGGCGACCGATGACTTGGGGCTCTATGCCGTGAAAGACCGCCTCCATGTGCATGATCTCCATGCGACCATCATGTACCTCCTGGGTGTTGACCACACGAAGTTGATCTACCCGCATCAAGGACGTCCGGAGCGCATTGACCAGAATGAGGGTCGCGTTTACGAGAAGATTCTGGGCTGATCTTCAACCCCTCGCCCATGCACCGACTCGCCGCCCTCGTCGTGACCAGCCTGTACCTTGCCTCGTCCAGTTTCGGTTCGTGGACCGTGTCGACCGTCGCCGGCAACGGAGTTGCGGGGTTTTCCGGCGACGGCGGCCCGGCGACCGCGGCGCAGATCAACAACCCCTTCGGCGTCGTGCGCGGCCCGGATGGGGCGTTGTGGTTTTGTGAGTACAGCGGCCAGCGCGTCCGGCGGATCGCCCAGGATGGAACGATCACGACCGTGGCGGGAAGCGGGCGCAAAGGGTATGACGGCGACGGAGGCCCGGCGTTGGAAGCAGCGTTCAACCTCCCGCACGAGATTCGGTTCGACCGCGCCGGACACCTGTACATCGCGGACATGGCCAACCATGTGATTCGCCGCGTGGACCGCGGGACCGGGCGGATTTCCACGGTGGCCGGGACCGGGACCAAGAAGGGGTATGCGGGAGACGGAGGCCTGGCGACCGCGGCGCTGCTCAGCTCTCCGCATAGCCTCCAGTTTGGGCCGGATGGCGGATTGTATGTGTGTGACATTGGCAACCACGTCATCCGCCGCATTGATCCCGCGACGGGGGTGATCACCACCTTTGCCGGCACCGGACGTCCAGGCCCGACACCGGACGGAGCACCGATCGACGGCACCCCGTTGCGCGGACCGAGGTCGCTGGACTTTGATCAGGACGGCCACCTCTGGCTGGCGACCCGGGAGGGCAACCAGGTGTTCAAGTTCGATCTCAAGACCCGCCGCATTCACCACGTGGCCGGCACGGGTGAGGCGGGCCTGACGGGGGACGGAGGCCCCGCGTTGGCGGCAAAACTCAGCGGTCCCAAAGGCATCGCGCTCGATGCCGACGGTGGCGTCTGGCTGGCCGACACCGAGAGCCACACCGTGCGCCGCATCGACACCCGGACCGGCTTGATCGAGCGCGTGGCAGGAACGGGCGTGAAAGGCGACGGCCCGGACGGCGACCCCCTGACCTGCGCGCTGGCGCGACTGCACGGGATTTTTGTCGATGCGGATGGGGCGGTGTATGTGGGGGACAGCGAGGCGCATCGCGTGCGGGTGTTGCGGCGGAGGTAAAACAGCATTGTCCGCGGACCCGGTCCGCCCCAGCCTCCGGGGCGTGAAACCCCTGTGTACCCTCCTGGTGTGTTCAACCCTATTGGCTGGCGGGGCGATGCTCCCGGCCGCGACCCCTCCGGAGGTCAAGATTTGGCCGGGTGCGGTGCCCGGAGAGGAGAGCTTCAAGAAGCCGGCCAATTACAAGGAGCCGGAGTCGAAGGACGGCACTCACCGGATCGGCCTGGTGACAGATCCCACCCTGACCCTGTTTCCCGCGTCCGGTCCCGCGGCCCGGCCGGTGACCGTGGTCGTGTGTCCAGGCGGTGGTTACAACATCCTGGCTTGGGACAAGGAAGGCACGGAAGTGGCGACGTGGCTGAACTCGCTCGGCATCAGTGCGGCGGTGTTGAAGTACCGTGTGCCGCGCCGAAACATGGACGTGCCGCACCCCGCGCCCCTGCAGGATGCCCAGCGGGCGACACGGCTCGTGCGGGCGAAGGCGAAGGAGTGGGGGCTGCCCGAGGGAAAGGTGGGCATGCTGGGATTTTCAGCGGGAGGCCATTTGACTGTGATGGCGGCGACGCACTTTAACGAGACCACGTATCCCACCCAGGATGCGGCGGATGCCCTCAGCTGCCGGCCCGACTTCGTCCTGCCGATTTATCCGGCTTACCTCGGTGACGAAAAGAAGGCCGGGCCGCTCAGCCCCCTTGTGATGGTGACGCGGGAGACGCCGCCCGTGTTTGTCGCGGTCACAGATGATGACGTGTTGCGCGGCGTGAATGCGGCCAGTTTTTACATTGAGCTGAAGAAGGCGGGCGTGCCCAGCGAGCTGCACATCTACACCAAGGGTGGCCACGGCTATGGTCTGCGTCCCTCAGCCAATCCCGTGAGCCAGTGGCCCAAGCGCGCGGAGGAATGGCTCCGGGCGATGAAGATTCTCGCCGAGTAGCGGCGAGGAGTGAGGAGTGAAGCGTGAAGGGCGAAGCGTGAAATGGGATCGATTGTAGGGCTGCCCCTGGCGGGCATGCCTGCACCGCGGAGCGGTGAAGGGTGAAGCCCACAGCGAACGCTCCACGAACCCCGGGAGTTGCGGCTTCGAGTTGGCAATTCTCGGCAAAGACAAAGACCAGCCAACAAGGCGCCTCCACTCCCGGGGTTCGTTCCGCTGCAGGGAAGGTGCGCGATGACCTATAGCTAGGGCGAGGAAGGACGGACCCAAGGTCCCAGCAATCGCCCACGAAGCTCGTGGGGCTTTGTCGATCACCCCAAATCGATCCCCTGGACCTCGTTTCGCGGCTTTGCGCCTTCGCGTGAACACATCGGACGGGGGGCGGGACCGAGGGTCCCGTCGCGGCCTCAGCGAGGCCGCCTACAACAGGCAATATGAAGCCGGAGCCCCTGGACCTCGTTTCGCGGCTTTGTGCCTTCGCGTGAACACATCGGACCGGGGGGGCGGGACCGAGGGTCCCGTCGCGGCCTCAGCGAGGCCGCCTACAAACGGGGAGGAAGCGGCGTTGCCTTGGGCGGGGGAGGTGGATGGACTGGGGAAGTCAGGCTCCCATGAACTTACCCGATGCAGCGTATCCGGACGATGGTGATACCGTGAAGAGCCGTCGACTTCGCCAGCGGCTTTGGCTGCCCTTGCTGGCGTTTTGCGTGCTGATGGTGGGTGTGGTGGCGGTCGCGTTTCGGGCGGAAACCTCGTGGGGTGACGAAGACGAAATCGAGCGCGTGCGACGCGTGAAACCGGTGGGACCCTTCTCATCTCTGGAAGACCTGAAACCGGGCCAGCAAGTCGTGCTCACCTGGGATGATCGCGACGGTCGGACCGGGCGTGTCTGGACCTGCGTGGTGGAGGGTGGTCCGGAGCGTGCGGCAACCCTGTTCGTTGCGGATGGACGGTGGAAGGCAACGGACACGAACATGGGCTCACCTCACACGGCGCAACGGGTTCTCCTCACAGAGGAGCAGAGCGCGGGATTCGTCTGTTTGGTGGAGTGCTTGGAGCGAGGGCGTTGGTCGAACGTTTGGGACCCGGCGATCATGCGGGTAGAATGGCTGCAGCAGGGACGGGTCATTGCCGTCCGCGAGGGGCTTGTCCCCAAGCGCTTTCCCCGTTTCGACCCTGAACAGGTCGGGCCCGACGATGCACTTGTGGCGGGACTGGGGCGGCAACGGATGAAGGAATTGGATGCGTTTGTTGGTCTGCGGAACGCGTGGCCGGCCAGCTCGGGGGAGATGGAATGACGAACGTCGAATGACCAATGACGAATGACGAATGACGAATGACGAATGACGAATGACGAATGACGAAGATTCGACCGGTGGGGTGCGCGTTGGGCTGGGTCAAGGGTTGAAGCGCACTTCGAATGACCGTTTGATTTTCTCTTTATGAAACAACGACGTGACTTTGTGAAACTGGCTGGGCTGGCCGGGTTGGTGGCGGCATCGGGGCGGTCGATCGAGGCAGCGGCGACGGTGCCGTTGGCGGGCGTGGACGGCGATCGTCGCGATTGGTGTGCGTGGGCGGCGAAACTCGCGGGGCCGTTGCTGACGGCGCTGGCGGAGCGGCGGTTGAAGCAGGTCATGCCGGTCGAGGGGCATCCCTCCTCCAAGGATCGGCCGCAGTACACGCACTTGGAGGGGCTGGGCCGGTTGCTGGCGGGCCTGGCTCCCTGGCTGGAGCTGGGCGAGGACGCGACCCCGGAAGGCAGGGAGCGGGCGCGCTGGGCGGCGCTCGCGCGGGCTGGGATCGAGGCGGCGACGGATCCGGCTTCGCCGGACTTTCTGAACTTCTCCCGCGGTCGCCAGCCCTTGGTGGATGCGGCCTTCCTGGCCCAGGCGCTGCTGCGCGCACCGACGCAGCTCTGGGCGCGCCTCGAGCCCCGGGTGCAGGCGCAGGTCATCGCGGCACTGGTGTCCTCGCGGCCCATTCCGGCCGGTGAAAACAACTGGAAGCTCTTCGCGACCACCGTGGAGGTGTTTCTGCAGAGGGCGGGAGTGGCCCGCGATGAGGCGCGGCTGTTTGAGGGCATCCGCAAGCATCGCGACTGGTATGTGGGCGACGGCATGTATAGCGATGGACCCGAGTTTCATTGGGACTACTACAATGCGTTTGTCATTCAGCCCATGCTCGTCGAGGCCCTCGATGTTGTCGGTGGTGAAGCTGCGGAGTGGAGCGCACTGCGCGAAAAGGCCCGCGAGCGCCTGACCCGCTACGCGGCGATCCAGGAACGGTCGATCGCGCCGGATGGCACCTATCCCGTGATTGGACGCTCGATCGCGTACCGCTGTGGCGCGTTTCAGGGTCTGGCCCTGGCGGCCTGGCGGCATCAGCTACCCAAGGAGGTTTCGCCCGGACAGGCCCGGGTCGCGCTGACACGCGTGATCCGTCGCACGCTGGAGGCCCCCGGCACCTTTGATGCGAAGGGCTGGTTGCGGATCGGCCTTGCGGGACACCAACCCGGATTGGGTGAAGCGTACATTTCCACCGGCAGCCTGTACCTTTGTAGTTTTGCGCTGCTGCCGCTCGGCCTGCCGCCCGGGGATGCGTTTTGGACGCAGGCCGCCGCGAAGACGACCTGGGAGAAAGCCTGGGGAGGCGAGGACCTGCCGGTGGACAAGGCGATCAAGAGCCCGCGCTAGCGGAGGGGTGCGGAGGTGGGAGCGTGGGGCCAGTCGTCCCGCGACGCGGAACCGGCGCCGACGGAGCGGCGCCCTCCAGGGGAGAACCCTGCGGGTGCCCGGTTGGAGGTGGCCTCGCTGAGGCCGCGACGGGACCAGGCGGTCCCGCCTCCGTGGTCTGGATGTTTTGCGCGACACGCATTCCCGCGGGGTCG
>JAEUGY010000094.1 GCA_016794625.1 Opitutaceae bacterium | reverse complement strand
GTCGATTTCGGCACCGATGGACGCCTCTATTTCTCGGACTGGGGTCAGGGCTGGGCCAAGAGCAAGCGCGGCCGGCTCTACGCCATGGCGCATCGCGACACCGCCGGCACGCCGCTGGTGAAAGAAACCCAGCGCCTGCTGGCCGAAGGCATGGCGCAGCGCAGCGACGCCGACACCGCCGCCCTGCTTGCCCACGCCGACCAGCGGGTGCGCCGCGAAGCGCAGTACGCCCTCGCCTCGCGCGGAGAGCGTGGCCGCGCGCTGCTGGAAGCCGCAGCCGTGCGCCCCGGCGCCCTGCTGCCTCGCTTGCATGGCATCTGGGGTCTCGGACAACTCGCCCGCAAGGATCCCGCTGCGTTGCAGGCGGTGCTGCCGCTGCTCGCCGACGCCGAGCTGGAAGTCCGCGCCCAGGCGGCCAAAGTGCTCGGCGATGCCCGGCTGGCCGGCGCGTTCGCGCCGCTGCAGTCCGCGCTCAACGATCCCGCTCCGCGCGTCGCGTTCTTCGCCGCCCAGGGCCTGGGCAAACTCGGACGTCCCGACGCTGCCCCGGCGCTGATTGACGCGCTGCGCGCCAACGCGGACCGCGATCTCTACCTCCGCCATGCGCTCGTCATGGGTCTGGTCGGCAGCCGCAACGCCGCCGCCCTCCGGAGTGCCGCGAGCGATGCCTCCCGCTCCGTGCGACTGGGAGTCCTGCTCGCCTACCGTCGCCTCGGCGATCCCGACATCGCCCGTTTCCTCAAGGATGCCGATCCCTTCCTCGTGATCGAAGCCGCGCGCGCGATCAACGACGCCCCCATCGTCGCCGCCCAGCCCGCGCTCGCCGCGTTGCTTGACCAGGCGAACGAAGCCACGCCGCACCTGTTGATGCTGCGCGTCGTCAACGCCCACTTCCGTCTCGGCGCACCCGCCAACGCGCGCGCCCTCAGCACGCTCGCGACCCGCACGGGTGTCTCCACGGACCTCCGGGTCGAGGCCCTGACCCAGCTCGGCGCCTGGCCGAAGCCGCCGGCCCGCGACCGGATCGTCGGCATCTATCGTCCCCTGCCCGCCCGCGATCCCGGCGCCGCCGCCGCGGCCATCGAGCCGTCAATCGCCACGCTGCTCGCCGATCCGTCGGAAGAGGTTGTCCTCGCCGCGCTGCGCACGGCCGAACGCCTGGAGTTGAAGTCGGTGGGTGACGCCATCCTCGCGCTCGCCCTGCGGGACAACGCTCCGACCGAACTTCGCATCGCCGCCCTGAAGCCCCTCGCGGCGTGGAAACACCCGCGTCTGGCCGAGGTCATCCGCCAGGCCGGCCTTTCCACCGCTCCGGAGCTGCGGGCGGCGGCGCAGAACTACTTCTCCCACCTCGCGCCGAAAGAGGCCCTGCCCCTGCTGGTGCACGCCCTGCAAAAGGGCAAGGTCATCGAACGCCAGAGCGCGCTGGCCAATCTTGCGCTGCTCGAGGACGCCTCCGTCGATGCCGTGTTCATCGATGCCCTGAAGAAAATGGACACCGACCCGACCTGGGCCGAACTCCAGGTCGAGCTCCTCGACGGTGCGGAAAAGCGCAACGCTCCCGCCATCAAAGCGCTGCTCGCCGCCCGCACCGCCGCGCTCGCCTCCGCTCCCGCCGCGGAGAAGTACCGCTTCGCCCTGAAGGGTGGAAACCGGCAACGGGGTCGCAAACTCTTCAACGATCACCCCGTGCTCGCCTGCGTGCGCTGCCACAAGGTCGACGACGAAGGCGGCGAAGCCGGCCCGGCGCTCGATCAGATCGGGACGACGCAATCGCGTAGTTACATTTTGGAGTCCATTGTCGCCCCCAACGCCGCCATCGCCAAAGGGTTTGATGCCGTGTTCCTGACTCTGAAGGACGGCACCACCCAGGTCGGAAGCATTGCTTCTGAGGATGCCACAACCTTGATGCTCCGCCCCGCCTCCGGGGAAAAGCCGGTGCAGATCGCACGCGCCAACATCGTCAAGCGCGAGTCCGCTCCCTCCAGCATGCCCGAGATCTACGCCATGATCCTGACGCGCACCGAACTGCGCGACCTCGTACACTACGTCTCGTCCCTCGGCACCCGCCGCGAGACGGAAACCTCGCACTAGCCAGCGCCTGCGGCGCTGGAAGTGCGAAGGGCGAAGAGTGAGGTTCGAAACCAGCCCCTGCGGGGCTGGAATGACGAATGACGAATTCCGAATGACGAATGCGCGGATCAAAACGTGGCTGCGGCGTTAGCTGCATTCAAATTCTAGACTCGGCACCGCCTTCGTAAGGCCATTGTAGGGCCGGCCCTCGCGGCCGCGCCTGCACCGCATGCGCGGTGAAGTGCGAAGGGCGAAGAGTAAAGTTCGAGACCAGCGCCGGCGGGACCGGAATGACGAATGACGAATGGGAAGATCGAAACGTCGCTGCGGCGTTAGCCGCAAAATGGGGTTTGGGTTCGGGTGGAGGGCGTCGCTCCGTCGACGCCAGGGGACGGTCCACGAACCACCACTCTCGACCGTTTTTGGTAGCCCCAACGCGCAAGCGGCGTCGACGGAGCGACGCCCTCCAGGAGAGAACCCTTCGGGTGCCCGTTGGAGCTGGCCTCGCTGAAGCCGGGGCGCATCCGCAGGCCCTCTCGGGCTGGCGCCAACAGTTGCACTGTAGCCTCGCCGGGGGCCGTGCGACGCGGTAGGTTCAACCGCATGTCTCTTCGTTTGTTGTCCTCTCGGGGTGCGCGTCGGTTGTTCGGGATCATCGCGCTTGCGGGCTCGGCAGCGCTCGCTGCTCCCGCGCCTGCCCTGGTCGTGCTCAAAGCCAATGGCGGGTGGTGTTGGTTCCAGGACGAGCGGGCCCTGGTCGTGGGCGAAACCCTGCTTTTCGGCTCGATCGCCGGCTCCACGCGCGGCGGGAGCAAGGCCGGGGATGTGGATGTGACCTCGGTCGATCTGCGCACCCAGCGCGTGCACTCCACGACGCTGCATCCCGAGCTGCAGAGCGACGACCACAATACCCCCGCCTTTCTCGCGCTGCCCGACGGACGCATCCTGGCCACCTACCAAACCCACGGCAGCCCCAAGGGCATGACCGGCCTGGACCTCATGCGCTGGCGCCGGACGGTGCGTCCCTTCGACCTGTCCGAGTGGACACCGGAACAGACCTTGCCCATCGGGGCCGGCGTGAGCTACAGCAACCTCTACCGCCTCGGGGCGGAAAAGGGACGCATCTACAACTTCCACCGCGGCGTCGGATTCAATCCCAACTACCTCGTTTCCACCGACGACGGCGTCACCTTCGTTTACGGGGGACGTTTGCTGCAGTGGCCGCGACCGGTCGGTGACCCGCGCTTCACCGGGCTCAGCGGCGGCCGACCCTACGTCAAATACGCCCAGGCGGGCGACGACACGATCCACTTCACCGCGACCGAGGACCACCCGTCATCCTACGACAACCACCTCTACCACGCCTTTCTGCGCGGCGGGGTGGTGCATCATAGCGACGGCCGGGCAATCGCCCCGCTCAGCACCACGGCGGACCAGGGCATCGATCCGCGGGCGCTGACCGTGGTGTATCCAGGCGATCCCGATCACGTCCCATGGATGTGCGATCTGCATGTCGACCGCTCGGGGCATCCCCGCATCGTCTTTTCCGTGCAGCGTGCGGGCGTCCGCGCCCGGGGACAGCGCGGCGTGCCCGACGACGGCCTCGACCTGCGTTACCACCATGCGCGCTGGGATGGCGCCCGCTGGATCGTCAACGAAATCGCCTTTGCGGGCACGCGGCTCTACGCCGGCGAGGGCGACTATGCGGGTTTGGTAGCCATCGATCCCCAGGACCCGTCCGTGCTCTACCTTTCCAGCAACGCCGATCCCAAGACCGGTGCCCCTCTTATCAGCGCCTCCGATGGCAAGCGCCACTGGGAGATCTTCCGCGGCGTCTCCCGCGACGAGGGCCTGACCTTTGCGTGGACGCCCATCACGCGCGACTCCACCGCCGACAACCTCCGTCCCATCGTACCCATCTGGCCCGAGGCGAAAGGACGAACCATCCTCCTCTGGCTGCGCGGCACCTACCGACGCTACACGGACTACGACCTCGAAGTCGTCGGCCTCCTGCCACCTAACACCGCGGTGCGGTGAAGTGCAAAGAGTGAAGAGTGAAGAGCGAAACTCCGTCCCGTTCAGCGTGAAGAGTTCAGCGTTCCCGGATCCCATTGTAGGGCTAGCCCTCGCGGCCACGCCGGCACCGCGGGGCGGTGAAACGGAAAGGGCGAAGAGTGAAGCCAGCCCCGCTGGGGCTGGAATGACGAATGGGGACCGCCCCGGAGGGGCGGAAGTGCGAAGTTCGAAGAGTGAAGTTCGAAAGTTCGGAAATCCGAACCACTTCAGCGTTCGACGTTCAGCGTTCAGCGTTCAACGTTCCTTGCCCCCCGCTCCCACCTCACTTCTTCACAATCAACACACCCTTCATACCAATGCTGCAATGTGCGGGAAAGGTGCAGAGGAAGGGATACTCGCCCGGCTCCGTCGGTGCCTGAAAGGTGACTTCACCCGTCTCGTTCGGTCCGAGCAGGCCGACCACGGCGATGACCTTGCTCTTCTGCTTTTCCGGAATGTATCCATTGGCGGCCTCGGCGGCCGCCGCCGCCGCGAAGGCGTTGATGTCGGTACCCTTGGCCACCAGCACCCAATTGTGACCCATCACATTCTTGGGAAATGCGCAGTGGTTGGTCAGCACCACCTTCACGGACTCGCCGGGCGCGGCAGTCATGCTCGCCAGATCGAACTTCATGGCGTTCTCGACGCCGGCCCGGATCTTGATCACGCGCGGCGCCGCGGGCTCGGCGGTGGCGAGAGAAGGAATGCCGCAGGCGGCGGCGGTCAGAACAAGGAGGGCGACCAGGGACTTGAGTTTCATCGGGTCAGAAGGACAGGTGGGAAGGAAAGACGTTCAGCACCGGGCACAGCCGCGGCGACTAGAGTTTCAGCTGCAGCATCACCCCGTACCAGTTCACGCGGTAATTATAGCGCCCGCCATCCAGCGCCACCACCGTCGGCAGGCCCGCGGCGCCGTTGGCCGCCGGAACGACGGGCAGGGCGTCGAGATTCTGGTAATGCCAGTCGCGGATCGTCTCGGTCTGGTAACGGTAGAGGAAGCGCGCCGTAATCCGGGCCGTGAGCGGGTAGCGGAAACTGGCATCGAGATACCGGGCATCGGTCGCGAGGTCCGGCATACGGTTGCCCGCGGCGGGCGCCGTGGCGGCGTTGATTGCGCCGCCCACCGTGTACTCGTACGCGATCCGGGTGCGTCCGGTGGAGTACGTGTAATCCAGATTCAAACCGGCTTTGCCGATGTCCTGGCGGAGGCCCACGCCAAAGACGTGGTTGCGGTCGGTGCTGTCGCCCGTCCACAGATTGAGGAGCGGGAAGAGCGGACCGCCCGGACCCGCACCGATCTCAATGGCATTCGCCGGGGTCACCGTGCCAAGCGCGGTCACCTGCCCGATCGTGAGCGCGGCATTGGCCGTACCGAGGGTCGCCTGTTTGTTCTCTCCTATCTGATAGGAATAGAAACCGTAGATGGTCTGTCGCGGAGACGGCTGGTAGTTCAAATCCACGTTCGCCGACCGTTGGTTCTGCGCGGTGCGTCCGTACGTGGAATTCGGGTACTTGGCTTCCCGCCACTGGCCGGAGAAGCCGGCGTCGAGATTGGGACGGAGAATCGTGTCCAAACGGACATTGACCACGTGCTGGTCGCGGTCGGCGATGTCGAGGGCCCGCATCTGGGTGTTCATGCGCACGGCCCAGCTGGTGACGTTCGCCCCGGCCGTGGTCGGCATCGGCACCAGTGCCGCGCTGAAGGAGTCGTCGAAGTAGGACGAGACATACGTGCTGCCGCGCCGGCGGGCCGCCTCGTAGGAGACACGCAGGCTGGAGTCGCCCAGGCCCCGGTTGACGTATCCGACCTTGGCCTTGTCCTCCCAGGTGCGGTCGCGCTGGCGGTTCTCGCGGGAGATGGACTCGCGCTCAACGCTGGCATTGACGGTCGAAACGGAATTCAGGCGGTACTCGGCACTCGGACCGAACCGGAACTGCTCGCTGCCGTAGAGCTTGCTCTTGATCGGGATGTTGCCCGCGGCGTTGGCGTTGGCGCCGAAGAGCAGGTTTTGACCGCTGCCATCGTTGAGCAGGCGTCCCCAGACACCCGTGACACCATTGTAGGTCAAACCGCGCGTCTGCGCACCAGCGGTGGCGGCATCCGCATCCACGTACACGGCGTTCGGATTCACCGCGAGGTACGGGTCGCTCGTATTCTGGGTGTCGTGATAACGCGCCTTCAGCTTCAAATTCAGGTCGGAGGTCGGATTGAGCGACAAGGTCAGATCGACCAGCCGGGTGTCGACGGTGGCGTCGGTCGACCGGCGGCTGAGCGCGCCCGTCGAGTCCCAGCTCCCACCCGGGAGCACCGTGACATTCGCGAGCGAAAGTCCGGAAACCGTGGTGTAGGGAATCAGGTTGTCATCCTGCCGCCACTTGCCGGCCGAGACTACGGCGGTGAAGTAACCCTTGTAGAAGTCGGGCAGTTTTCGCGTGTACTCGGCGCGCGCATTGTAAGCCTGGTTGGCGGGGGCGAGATCGAACCGCCCCTGGGTGTAGGCGCCGGCGGCTGGCACGGTGGTGACACCCGGCGCCGGTGCGATGCGATAGGGCTCCTGAAACGTCAGGGTGTTGATCTTGTTTTCGAAGATCGATGCCGACAGCCGCAGATTGAAGACATTCAACGGATCCGTATGCGTCACCCCGGCGAAGATGTCATGCGTGACGTAGTCGATCGGTTCGGCGATTTCGATCGGAGCCGTGCCTGGCGCGTTGCCCCAGACGGCGCCGAAGGGACGAGCCCCCGTGCGCTTCTCCATGGAGTAACTGGCGTAGGCCTTCCAGCTGGCGGAGAGATTGGCATCGACCCGCACGCCCCCTTTTTTCCGGACCAGGCTGAGGGTGGACGGAGCGACGCTGGCCGCGGCGGCGGCCACGCTGGCATTGTCGGCCGGAATCGAAGCCGTGCCGCCAGGCGTCAGGCCGGGCAGCAGCACCAGATTGGCGGTGCCAATGCCGGTCCAAAGAGACTTGTACCGATCGGTGAACACATGCGGTGTCTCGCTGTAAAACACCTTCACCTTCCAGTCGTTGTACCGGCCGAACTGCAGACCGTAGTACTGGTCGTGCCGACCGGCTCCGCCACCCGTGACTTCAACGTAGTGGCCGCTGTCCGGCTTCCGCATCTCGAGACTGAAGGTGTTGAGCTGACCGCCATTATCCGTGTCCTGGTACGTGCGATACTGGGCATTGCGCTCGTCGGCATCCCCGCCGATGTACCCGACTTCAATCTGACCGGAATACTCCCAGCCGGAGGCCAGCTTGCCCAATTCCTCGGCTTTCGGCATGGCGAACGGCAGATCGAACATCCGCCCTGTCGGCGTGCGTTTCGCGACCGGCCACTCCGGGTCGAGCGGCCGCGCGGCGCGCGCGGAGGCACTCATGCCATTGCCCAGCACCGTGCCGGTGCCGACAGCGGTGTCGGCGAGCGGAGAGGCCGCGACGAACGGACACCAGGTCAGACCGGCCAGCGCGACGGCGACAGGAGCGGTCAGCGGAGACTTCGTTTTCATGCGTTCGTAGGAGACGGAAATGAGGGTGCCGGATCAGCGCTGGAAGCGGGCGCCACTGGGATGGTTGCTGCCGTGGATCTGGGAGTGACAGTTCTGGCACGACCGGCCCAGCATGCGGGAGTTGGGCGTGCCGCCTCCGCCGATGGTCTGGCTCGCGTTGAACAGGACCGCCTGGTGGCCCGCCGCGTTGGCGTGACACTGCTGGCAGAGGAAGGGGCGCGCGACCTGCAGCAACTTCTCATGGTTCGAGCCATGCGCATTGTGACAGCTCATGCAGTTGTCCTTCACCGGTGCGTGCTCCCAGAGGAACGGCCCCCGTTTCTCCGTGTGACAGCTGTAGCAGGTCTCGTTGACCGAATCCATTTTCAGCAACGTCTTCGAGGTCGAGCCGTGCGGATTGTGGCAGTCGACACAAGACAGTTTGCCCTCCGGCAACGGCATGTGGGAGCGCTTGGAGAATTCGGTGCGCTGCTGCTGGTGACAGGTGTAGCAGGTTTCGTTGATGCTCTGTTTCTTCAACAGCCCCGTGGCCGAGATCTTGGCCATCGGATTGTGACAGTCGCTGCAGCTCAGGTTGTTCGTGGCGTGCACCGACCCCTGCCAGAACGTGTGCTGACCGCCCTCGTGACACGACAGACACATGGCGGTCTGCTGGGCGACGGGCGTGCCCCACGTCTTGGTGAAGCCCACCAGCGAAACGCGGTTCGCCGGATTGGCCGGATCCTTCAGGTGGTTCGAGCCCGGACCATGGCAGGCTTCGCAGCTGAGCTTCTCCTTTTCGTTCCGCGGATTGATCCGGAAGGCATTGGCGTGGATCGTGTGCGTGAACTGCTTGTTCTGCGGTGCGTGACAGGCGATACAAACCGCCTCACCCACGTACTCCGCGCCGCCATTCAAGGGCGCGGGCGGAGGCGGCGCCACGGCCGCCTTAGGCTTGGCGAGAATGGAGGTCACGAGCATGCACGCGGCCGCACTGGCGGCCACGATGCCGAAGCGGAAGGTCGGAACCAGGCTCAGGATCGGAAGGGACTTCATGTCGGCGGGTCGGTCGGAAAAGGACACAGCGCAGGGCGCGGCCGAGAGAAATCCGGTCTGTGATTCCGGTGCGAGATTTCTGCCGTAACGGGTCTGTTACCCAGACTTAACGTCACTCGGCCACGACGGTAAATGTCCACGTCCTGCATCCGGGAGACACCGATCTGGCGTATCCGATGCTCCACTGCAAGGCGGGCGGCGGTGGTCGGCAGATCTGTCTTGGCGGTTCCGGTTCCCGTGTTAGTCTCGGTGTCCCCCACGCCTTTACTTCAAATCCGATGCATCCACTCATTTCCGGCCTGGGCCGGGGTCCCATCATCACCGACGGAGCCTGGGGTACCCAGCTCCAGGCCCGGGGTCTGCGCCCGGGGGAGTGTCCCGACACTTGGAATCTGCAGCACCCCGAGCGCGTCGAAGCCGTCGCCCGGGACTACGTCGACGCGGGCAGCCGGATCATTCTGACCAATACGTTTGGCGCATCACGCTTGCAGTTGGCCCAGCACGACCAGGCGGACTACGTGGGCCCGATCAACCGGGCCGGGGTTGAGATTTCGCGCCGCGCGGCGGGCGGGCGGGCCCTGGTGTTTGCGTCGCTTGGACCGACCGGGCGCATGTTGGTGTCCGAAGAGACCACCGAGGACGAGTTGCGCAGCGTGTTTGAAGAACAGACCACGTTGCTCGCGGCCGCCGGCGCCGATGCACTGCTGCTGGAAACGTTCGCCGATCTGGACGAGGCCCGCATCGGCATTACGGCGGCGAAGAAAACCGGGCTGCCCGTGGTGGCGAGTTTTGTCTTCGACTCCGGCCCGCAGCGCGACCGCACCATGATGGGCGCGACGACGGAGCAGGCCGTGGAAACCGCCGTGGCTGCCGGTGCCGATGTGGTGGGTGCCAATTGCGGTCGCGGCATCGAAGGTTTTGTTCATCTCTGCGCGCGCCTGCGTGCCGCTTCCCCGCTGCCGGTCTGGATCAAGGCCAACGCCGGCCTGCCCGAGCTGGTGGACGGGAAGGCGGTGTACCGGACGGGTCCCGAGTTCTTCGCCGAGAAGGCGACCGAGGTCATCGCCGCCGGCGCCACCTTCATCGGCGGTTGTTGCGGCACCAGCCCCGCCTTCATCGCCGCCATCGCCACGCGCTTGCAGATCCGCTGAGGCGCGACAGTGGTTCGACCCACCTGAGGGTCGTCTCCGTTGGAGGTGGCCTCGCCGAGGCCGCGGACGGGACCCTGGGTCCCGCCTCCGTCTTCCGCTCCGTGTACGCGACGCCTATCCCCGCGGGGTCTGCGACCCCACCTCCAACAGAATGCCTCTCTCCTCCGTTGGAGGTGGCCTCGCCGAGGCCGCGGACGGGACCCCTGGGTCCCGCCTCCGTCTTCCGTTTCGTGTACGCGACGCGCATCCCGCGGGGTCCGCGACCCCACCTCCAACGGGCATTTAAGCCGGACGACGGATCTCGCGTTTGGGCCACCCTACATGCGAAGCGGCCTAGCTCGCCGCTCCGCCTCCCAGCGCCGCCCGCACCGCGGCCGGCACGGGTTCCGCCTCCATACGTCCCGCGGAATCCTGGCGGACATGCACGGTCGACATCGTGCCGCGCGCCACTTCCGTCCAGCGCCCGGCGCGGTCTTTCTCAAAAACGAACTCGTAACTCACACTGGTGGTGCCAACCGCGGCAACCGACGCCGTGATCCGCACCACGTCGTCGCACCGCAACGGGCGGAGAAACTCGCACGCAGTCGCCCGGCGCGGCCAGCCGAGGCGCACGCCCTCGGGCGTGGTGCTCATCATGGCCAAACCGAGGGACCGAAACCACTCGTGCTCGCACACCTCCATCCAGCGATAAAAATTGGAAAAATGCATGATGCCCGCGGCATCGGTTTCGTAAAACTCCACCCGCCGGGTGTGCACAAAGGTCGGTCTCGCCATGTCCCCACCATGGCGCACAGGCGCCCGCTGTCAAAGCGCGGTCCTGCGGGATCGCTGGGACCACCCCGTCCGCGTCAGGTGCCGCAGAACGTGCGGTAGCCGACCCCACCGTCCTGCGGCGGGGCCTGATACGCGGGCGCGTCCCGGGTGTGGTCATAAGGCGTGGCGAGCACGTCGAGCAGGCGATGCAGGACTCCCAGATCGCCGTGCTCCGCCGCCGCCAAGGCCGCTTCCACCTGATGATTGCGGGGGATGAACGCCGGGCAGTTCGCCTGGCGCAGGCGGAGCGATTCCTCCGGAGATTGCGGTTGGCGGGCCAGCCGCTCCACCCAGGCCTGGCGCCACGACCCAAACGCCTCCTCCGCTCGTTCCCGGACCGAGGGCACACGAGGGTCGTCCTTCGCGAGGGCGGCAAACGTGTTGGTATAGTCACGTTTGCCCTGCTCCATCCAACCGAGCAGCCGGTGAACCAGAGCCGCGTCCCCCGCTTCCTCGGTGAAAAGTCCCAGCTTCCGCCGAAACGCGGCGAGCCAGCAGGCCTCGAACCGCCCTTCGTACCGCTCCAGGTGTTCCTCGGCCACCGCCACCGCCTGCGGGATGTCCGCATGGAGCAAGGGCAGCAGGGCCTCGGCCAGGCGGGTCAGGTTCCAGCCCAGTATGGCCGGCTGGCGGCCGAAGGCATACCGCCCGTGGCGATCAATGGAACTGAACACGGCGGCCGGATCATAGGCATCGACAAAGGCGCAGGGGCCATAGTCGATCGTCTCGCCGGAAAGGGCCACATTGTCGGTGTTGAGCACGCCGTGCACAAACCCCACCCGCATCCACTCCGCGACGAGCGAGGCCTGGCGTTCCATGACGGCGTCGAGCAGGGCGAGAGCCGGATTGGGGCTGTCGGTGCGATCGGGAAAGTGTCGCTGCAATGAATACGCGACGAGTCGTTCAAGCACGTCCCGGTCTCCGCGCGCCGACGCCCATTCCACGGTGCCGACGCGGAGGTGACTGGACGCGATGCGGGTCAGGACCGCCCCGGGCTGCGCCTCCTGGCGCCAGACCTCCTCGCCGGTCGCCACGACGGCGAGGCTGCGGGTCGTGGGGACGCCGAGGGCGTGCATGGCCTCGCTCAGGATATACTCGCGCACCATCGGACCGAGCGCGGCCCGGCCGTCACCGCGTCTCGAATACGGGGTGGGTCCGGCGCCCTTGAGCTGCACGTCGAAGCGCTCGCCGGACGGGGTCATCTGTTCTCCGAGGAGGATCGCCCGCCCGTCTCCGAGAACGGTGAAGTGGCCGTACTGGTGTCCGGCATAGGCCTGCGCAATCGGTTGCGCGCCCGGCGGCAGGCGGTTGCCCGAAAACAGCGCCGCCGCCTCCGCGTCGGTCCAGGCCTCCGGCCGCAGGCCGAGGGTCCGGGCGAGGCTGCGGTTCAACAGCACGAGCCGCGGCTCCCGCACCGGGGTGGGCGCGACCGCGGTCGCGAGTGCGGCGGGCAGCCCGGCATAGGTGTGCTCCAGGCGCCACCCGTCGTGGGGAAACGAGCCATCGTTCAGCGGTGCAGCGGGAAACGTCACGCCAGACGGTTATGCGCGGGCGGCCCGGTGTCGAGTCATCGGTCGTTTTTTGCTGATTACGCTGCCTAATTCAGTCGTCCCCGGTCCTACTGAGCGAACGGAACCTGCACGGTGGTCATTGTCTCCCCCGGGAGCCTGCCTTGTGTTACCCGGTCGACGGCTCCTTCCCACATGGACCCTCTCACGCTTTCCCGCATCCAGTTCGCGGCCAACATCAGTTTCCACATCCTCTTCCCATCGATCACGATCGGTCTGGGTTGGCTGTTGGTCTTCTTCAAACTCCGCTTCCTGGCGACCCGGGCGCCGCACTGGATGGAGCTGTACTTCTTCTTCACGAAGATCTTCGCCCTCAGCTTCAGCCTGGGGGTCGTGAGCGGCGTCACCATGTCGTTCCAGTTCGGCACCAACTGGCCGGGCTACATGAACACGGTGGGCAACATCGCCGGTCCGTTGCTCGCCTACGAGGTGCTGAACGCATTCTTTCTCGAGGCGACTTTCCTGGGGATCATGCTCTTCGCCTTCCGGCGGGTGAAGCCGTGGGTGCACACGGGTGCGACGATCCTGGTCGCGTTCGGGACCACGATGTCGGCCTTCTGGATCCTGGCGCTCAACAGCTGGATGCACACGCCGGCTGGATACACGATGATCGACGGCGTCGCCCACGCGGTCGACTGGGTCGCCATCGTCTTCAATCCCTCGATGCCCTACCGTTTTGCGCACACGTTGCTGGCCTCGGGGCTGACGGTCGCGTTCCTCACCGCCGGGCTGCTGGCCTACCGCGCCTTGCGCGGCGATCGCGGTGCGGCGGTTGCCACCGGTCTGCGCTGCGCGATCACCCTCGGCGCCGTCCTGTTGCCGCTGCAGGTGCTGGTCGGCGATCTGCATGGGGTGAACACCCGCGACTATCAGCCGCAGAAACTCGCGGCCATGGAGGCGCTCTGGGAAAGCACCCACGGAGCTCCCATGACGCTCTTCGCGCTGCCCGACGAAACGACGCGGACCAGCCGGTACGCGCTGGAGATCCCGAAGCTCGGCAGTCTGCTCATCACGCGCGACCCCAACGGCTACGTCCAGGGGTTGAACGAGTTTCCCGGGCTGCACCCGCCGGTCGCTCCGGTGTTCTGGAGTTTTCGCGTCATGATTGGCACCGGCCTGGCCATGGGGCTGGTTTCGTGGGCCGGTCTGGTCTGGCTCTGGCGGCGACGGGACTTCCCGCGTCTCTATTCACGTATCCTTGTGGCGATGACGTTCTCCGGCTGGGTCGCCACCCTCTCGGGCTGGTATGTCACCGAGATCGGACGCCAGCCCTGGCTGGTCCAGGGCGTGCTCAAGGCCCGCGATGCGGTCTCCGCCGTGCCCGGAACCCAGGTGGCCACCACGCTCGCGGCCTACCTCCTCGCCTATGTGGGTCTGCTGGCGGCGTATATCGCTTCGCTCTTCTATCTCGCGCGCAAGGAGTCGGACTCCTCCGGCGCCACGAAAGGAGCCCACCCATGATCCACGACCTGGTGCAATCCGGCCAGTGGCTGCCGTTCGCCTTTGCGCTCTTGATCGGCGTGTCGATGCTGCTCTACGCCATCCTCGACGGCTACGATCTCGGCGTCGGGCTGCTTTCGCGCTTCGCCCGCGGCGCCGAGCGCGACCGCATGATCGCGTCCATCGGTCCGTTTTGGGACGCCAACGAAACCTGGCTGGTGCTGGGCGTGGGGTTGCTGTTGGTGGCGTTTCCACGGGCCCATGGTGACATCCTCACACATCTGTATCTGCCGGTCAGCGGCATGATCCTCGGTCTGATCTTTCGCGGGGTCTCGTTCGATTTTCGGAAGAAGGTTCCGCCCGATCAACAGCCTCGCTGGAACGCCGCCTTCTTCTGGGGCTCGCTCATCGTCACCCTCAGTCAAGGCTACATGGTGGGGCGCTTCATGATCGGCTTTCAAGAGGGCGTCGCGAGCCAGCTTTATGCCGTCTGCTTCGCCCTGCTCGTCACCTCCGGCTACGCGCTGATGGGCTCGTGCTGGCTGATTCTGAAGTGCGAGCACGACCTGCAGCGCCGGGCCATCCGCTGGGCGCGGATCGCGATCTGGCTGATGGCGCTGGGGGCCGTTCTGACGAGCCTGACCGCACCGTTCGTCAACACCCGCATCTACGACCGCATGCTCGCCTTCCCGGAGGTCACGCTCCTGCTCGCCCTGCCGCTGGTCTCGGTCATGCTGACCGTGATCATGCACGTCCTTCTCGGCGCGCTGCCCCTGCCGGGCGACCGCCTGGCGTGGCTGCCGTTCGCGCTGGCGGTCATGATCTTCGTCCTGGGGTTTGTAGGGTTGGTTTACAGCTTCTACCCCTACATCATTCCGGGACGCCTGCGGATCGTCGACGCCGCCTCCGCCCCGGAGTCGCTCCGGCTGATCCTGTGGGGCACCGCCGTGGTGATGCCCGTGCTCGCCGGCTACACGGTGTTCGCCTACCGGGTGTTCAAGGGCAAGGCGCACGACTTGAGCTACGACTGACGCAGCGTCGAGGCAGAGTGCGGGTTTGCGCCGGGCGACGGGGCGTGATTGCCTCGGGCGTCCCATGAAACCCCACCCCTTGTTCCTGCTCTGCCTTGGCCTCTGTTCGTTCCTGCCCGCCCCTCGCGCCGCCGAACCCGCCGCGGCCCGGGCGCCGTTCGTTCCCGCACCGATTCTGCCGGGCGGCATGGTGCTTCCCCTTTTTCCACCAGACTCACCTCACCTGAAACGGGAGCGGCTGCATGAAGTCGAACAGTACAACACGACGCTGACCGGGGGATCGGCCCGGATCCAATCGGTCATTGGTATCCACCACCCCACGATCGAGGTTCACCTCGCCGGGGCTCGCACCGGCGCGGCCGTGATTGTCGCGCCCGGCGGGGGACATCGCATCCTCTGGGTCGGACCGGAAGGGGGCGATCTGGTGCCCTTCTTCGCCAACTACGGAGTGGCCACGATCATCCTGCGCAATCGCCTGCGGGTGGATGGTTACGAACCCAAGGTCGACGCCGTCCGGGATGCGCTCCAGGCCCTGCGTCTGGTGCGTTCCCACGCGGCCGACTGGAAACTGGACCCCGCCAAGATCGGCATCATGGGCTTTTCGGCGGGAGCCGAACTGGCCGCGGCCGCCGCGCTGGAATACGAGGCCTTCCAGGCGGCCAATCGAGGGCCGGCGGACGCGCTCGCCGCGGTGTCGGCCCGTCCCGATTTTGTCGCACTCGTCTACCCCGGCCCGACGCCGTTCGCCAAGGACGCCACGCCGCGGATTCCGGTGGATGTTCCCCCCACGTTCCTCATGTGCCCGGGCACGGGCGATCGGGTGCATGCGCTCTGGGCCACGGAGTACTTCACCGCCATGCTCAAGGCGAGCGTGCCCAACCTGGAGATGCACATCTACGGAAACGGCACCCACGGCGGCAGCATCAAGGATCGCGACGGCATCCCGCTCGGCACCTGGCAGCACCGCTACATCGACTGGTTCCGCGATCTGGGCTTTCTCAACAAACCGGGCGTCGAAACCAAGGCGGCCGTCGCCGTCGCCGACTATGCAAAATCCCGCCTGACCCCGGCTGCGGCCAAGCCCTGATCCGGGTCAGACGTTGCTCAGGCGACCGGTCGAATCACCAAACCGCTCGAGTCCCGTGACCCCCGCCTGATCCGCCAGGCTGAGGAACAGGTTGCTCATCGGTTTGGAACCGTGCCGGATGTAACGCCCCGGGTTCAGCAGGCCGCCGCCGCCCCCGGCGAGGACCACGGGCAGGTTGTCGTGGGTGTGGCGGTTGGCGTCCGCATTGCCGCTGCCGTAGACGATCCGGGTGTTGTGCAGGATGGAATTTCCGTCGACGTCGCGTGAATCCTCCAACTGCTGGAGGAAGCGGGCAAACTGCTGTGCGTACCAGTGGTCGATGCGGGCGATCTTGGCGATGCGCTCCGGATTGCCCTGGTGATGGGAAAGGTCGTGGTGTCCCTCGGGGATGCCGATTTCGCTGAACGAGCGGTTGTCGCCGTCATGCGCGAGCGCGAAGGTCGCAACGCGGGTCGAATCGGTCTGGAAGGCGAGCGCCAGCAGGTCGTACATCATGCGCACATGCTCGCCATGGCTGGCCGGAACTCCCGCCGGCGTCTCCATCGCGGGGTCGACCGGCGGACCAAACTTCCCCGCCTGCTGGATGCGCGTCTCGACATCTCGGATACCCGTGAGGTACTGATCGATCTTGTCGCGATCGTGCCGGTCCAGCCGCCCCTGGAGCCGGCGCGTGTCCTCCATGACAAAATCCAGCACGGACCGCCGGGCTTCCATGCGTCGCCGGGCATTTTCCGCCCGCATGCCCTGGGGGCCGGCGCCGAACAGGCGCTCAAACAGGAGCCGGGGGTTGGACTCCGGCGGCATCGGCGTGGTCGCATTGCGCCACGCAAGGTTGAACTGGTAGGCGCAGGCATAACCGGAGTCGCAGGCCCCGGCGCGCCGCACGTTCTCGCAACTCAGCTCGAGCGAAGGAAAGCGGGTGAGGTGGCCGACCTGCCGGGCGATGACCTGGTCGATCGAGACCCCGGCGCGTACATCCGTCGCACTCTTGTTCAACCGCACCCCGGTCAGGAAGACACCGTTGCCGCGGGCGTGGTCGCCGCCACCGTCATCCCCGGGGTTCGCATTCACGTGATCCAGCCCGCCCAAGACCTGCACCCGGTCGCGCAGTCCGGCGAGCGGAGCGAGCGTCGGTCCGAACTGAAAGTGCTCGGCCGCGCCTTCGGGCCACCAGGTGGCGGGGATCGCCCCGTTGGGAAAATAAACAAACGCGGTGCGCAACGGCGCACCGGTCGAGGTCGTCGCCAGCCCGGTCGACGCCTGCGCGGCCAGCACGCGGCTGGGTACGAGGGACGCGAGCGAGGGCAAGGCGATGCAGGCCCCGATCCCCCGCAGGAAGTGACGACGGTTCATCGCGGCAATAGCAGAGGAGGAGGCGGAGGTCGCAGGGTTCATGGGGTGGGTGTGAGGGGTGACGAACGTTGAACGCTGAACGCTGAACTT
>JAEUGY010000073.1 GCA_016794625.1 Opitutaceae bacterium | reverse complement strand
ACAGATCGCCACCCGTTACGAAACCCTCGGTGAGCAGGCGGTGAACGCCCTCTTTGCCGATGCGCACACGCACACCAGCCGATCCGGCGCCGAACTCAACGCCTCGATCGTGGCCGCGGCGCTGCGGAGCGCGGGGGTGGTACCGGGTCTGCGGCCGTCACCGGCGACCCGCGGGCAACCCTAGCGCCAGCACATCTTCGCGCGTCGCCGGACGAAAGCTTCGATGGGCCGCACCGTCGGCGGCTGGGCGCGCGTGGCTGACACCAATACGGTCGGGCGCGGTGGTCGGTTGGCCGTCCCCCGGCGTCGACGGAGCGACGCCCTCCACGGGAGCCTGAACCCAACGAACGGGTGCCTCCGCCGCTCGTTTGCGTGGGCTCTCGGCGCGCGGAGGGTACGTCCATCCATGGGGATTCTGGTTCAGGGAATAACATAGACTTCCACCAGGGCCTCGCCGCCGCGGGTGTCCGCGCTGCGAACCTGGGCGGTATAGGCCCCGGGCGGCAGCACGACCACCAAGGCGGCGTCCAATGAGCCGGCGGGCAGCGCGAACGCTCCGACCTGGGCGAAACGGGCGGCGAGCGCGGTCGGGTCGGGTGTGCTGCCCCAGATGTCGTTTTCGCCGAGCGGGTCGGTGCCGCGGAAGAGGGTGAGCACCGGGTCAGGCAGCGGCTGGTTCACCTGGAACGGCGCGAGGCCCGGACCGATGCCGCGGATCAGGACGCGCCGGGATTGATCGGTGACGACAAACCCCGCGGTCAGGGGGCGTCCCGGCTCGACGTAGCCACGATTGGATACGTTGACGAGCAGGCCGGCGTCCGGGCGGGCCTCGGGATGAGGTTCCACCTCGAAGTAGAGCAAACCGGCGATGACGATGGCCGTCTCGGGTGGTTTCAGCCGGAAGTTGGCCCGGGCCGTGGGGCCCAGCTCGCCCAGGGCGTGCCACGCCTCGGTAAAAATGAGCCGTTTACCCAGAGCGGTTTCCGGCAGCGTCGGAGACAGGACGGTCGGGTGGGTGGAATGGACCGTGAAGCTCCCGGTGGCGTCGAGCCAGCCACGTTCCAACCGACCTTGGCCGGAGGGCTCACGCAAGAAGCGTTCGGCCGCGATGTGGAAGAGTCGCGTGCTCGGCATCGAAGACAAGGGCACCGCGGGCTGCACTTGTGCCTCGGCACGAGGAAGGAGGGCTGGCAGGCCCAGCATCATGGCGGCAAAAGCGAGACGACGCATCGAAAGGGAAGGGTTCATGCGCTGCGACTTTGCAGCCCGCGTGCCAGTGCAACAGATTCCTTTTAAGAGCTTAACCTGTAGTACTATGCGAATTGAATGATCTCAGGACGATCCCGAGGTTCATCCCATTTGCGCCGCTGAACGGTTCCAGTTTTGGGAGACCTGTTGCTGCCTCCGATGACGCCGCAAGCGTAGCTCGGGAGACGAAGCCGCGTCGGCGGAAAGGTGCGAGTAGGTCCGGGAAGCGGACGAAGAATCGACCTCTGCGTGTCGGGACAAGGCCCGGAGGGCCGGACGCTCTCGGATTAAAAAAATCAATAGAATCCTGGTCGGCGGCCTGGATTGTGCTGTATCCACCGTGTGACCCTGGTTTTAAATCTGATTCCGCCGAGATGCTGCCGACGTGGTCTAGTCCTGATCTTTTTCCCAGCCTGAACCCACCTCCTTTCGCGGGACGTTGCTGAATTACCATGGCGGGTCGAACGTTCGCGCTGGGAGACATTCATGGTGAGCTTGGACAGCTGCGGGTTGTTCTCGCGAAGCTTCCCGCGCTCGATGCGCAGGACACCCTGGTGTTTCTCGGCGACTATGTGAACCGCGGGCCCGATTCCCGCGGGGTGATCGACCACCTGGTGACGCTGCAATCGACCTCGCCGGCCAAGGTGGTCTGCCTCCGCGGAAATCACGAGGATGCCTGGTTGCGGGTGCGGCGGGAGGGTTGGGATGAGTTTGTGTTCCCGCCCGATCACGGCTGTTTTGCCACGCTCCGTTCGTTCCGCGGCGGCTCTCCGCCGCTTCCCGCGGAGAAGCCGGACGATGAAGAAATGACGCTGATGGCCTCGGGTGACTTTTTGCCGCCTGCGGTGATTGATTGGATGACCGCGCTGCCACTGTGGTACGAGGATGATCACGCCCTCTATGTCCACGCCGGATTACCCAAGGGGCCGAAGGGCTTTCTCCATCCGCGGGAGGTCTACAATCCCACAGTGCTGGCGTGGGTGCGTACGGATGATTTTACCCGTAACTATCGCGGGAAACGCGTGGTTTTCGGGCACACGCCGGTCGCGTACCTGCCGCCCGAGCTCTCGGACTACACGCCCGAGGATCCGACGGACGTCTGGCAGAGCGACTCAGCCATCGGACTTGACACCGGGTGTGGCAAGACCGGCTTCCTGACGGCGATTGAGTTGCCGTCCTTGACCGTCTTCGAGTCGCGGTGACGCGGGAGGCGGCTGGGCCAGAAACGGGCCCCCTCCCGAGAGCTGGCTCTCGCAGCCAAGCAGGCGCGTCGATTTCAACCCGAATCAGGGTTGGTGCCTGTTGGAGGTGGGGTCGACGACCCCGCAGGGATGGGCGTCGCGTCAAGGAGTCGGACAACGGAGGCGGTCCCGGCCGGTCCCGTCGCGGCCTCACCGAGGCCACCTCCATCTCCAGCTCACAAGGTTCCCGCGCGCGATGCTGGGTTTGCGGTCTGGCCCCGCTTTGAGAGAGCACGCCTTCCAGGGTCTTTAAACCACGCCTGGAGTAGCGGCTCCTGTCAGCCGAAGGCGCCTTAGCGCTTCTTCGAAGCGGCCGCTTTGGCCTTCGTCGCCTGTTGCGACTGGATCAGCTGCTGCTTCTTGCTCTCGGCCGCGTTGGTGACGGCGGCTTTTTGCGAGGCTTTCTTTTGCGTGGATTTAGGTGACTTGTCGCCCATGGCAGGAGGTGGTTGAGTTGGCCGCGGGGACTTTGGGACGGCGGAAAAAGTCCGCCGGCACACCACGGTATCAGGTGAACATGCCCCAGTTGAGGGGAAACGCGAGCGACAATTTGTAGTGACGCGAGGCCTGCACGTTCACGGCACGACGTAAATCTCGGCGAGACCGATGCCGCTGCCTCCGTCACCGCCGCGCAGATGGAGCGTGTACGATCCCGCAGGGAGGGTGACAAGAAGGGCGGCGTCCCGACTCTGTCCGGCCAGTGGAAACGCTCCGGTGGCGGAGCCGGCGGCGGCGATCGCCGCGGCGTCGGGCGATTGCTGCCATGAATCGTTCGAAGCGATGACCGAGGAGGCGTTGAACAAGGTGAGCTGGGGATCGACCAGGGTGCCACCCACGCCGAAGGCCGCGAGCGACGGCCCCACCCCGCGCAGGAGCAGCCGCAGGGGAGTCGTGCCCTCGATGACAAACCCGACGATCAACACTTCGCCCCCTGCGCCCACCCGGCCTCGGGCGGACAGCCCTCCGAGCCGCGTGGTCGTATCGATGTCGGCGGCGTAGATTTCGAGCAGGGCGACGCCAGCGCCGCCCGATGCGGCGGTGACATGGGCGGTCCAGCCGCCGGGGGCGAAACTGCCCAGCAGGGCCGAGTCCAGACTGCCCTGATTGAACCGGAACACCCCTGCTTCCTCGGAGACAACCTCCAGCATCTCGCGATCGTCATCGGCCCAATTGTCGTTGATGAGGTCGACTGCCGCTCCGCGGTAGGTCGTGAGCATCGGATCGGCCATGACTCCCCCGACACCGAAGGCGGCCAGGCTGGGGCCGGCGGCGCGCCAGAGCAGGGACTTGGGCCGATGGCCGCTCACGCTGGCCCCGACGATCAGCGTGGATTCGCCCGGCCCGGAATAGGCGCGCACGGAAAGGTTTTTGAGTTGCGTGCCCCGAGTCGGCGCTGCCAGTTCGCCCCGGCGCGGATTGAGGAGTCCATCGAATGGAAACGCGTAACGACTTTGTGGGAACACGGGTACCGGATCGATGATCGAGGTCATGGGCCGGAGGGCGCGTCCCGACGGGGCGGAGCCCATCTGCACCTGCGTTTCACTGCCGTGGCCCAGGGCGACGGCTCGAGCCTGCGGATCCCCCGTCCAGGCGGACACGGCAAGCGCCTGGCCGATGCGATGCACGGCCCAGGCGTCCAGTCCATTGTAGATCACCTCCCGATCGCCGAGCGGCAGTTCCGACCCGCTCGGCACCGAGTGGCCCGAGCGATAGGGATAGTCCTCGATCAGATCGGAGTGGACCACCAGGTAGTCCTTGTTGGCGGCCGGGAGAATCATCCGCCGATAGACATCGATCGCCATCCGGTGGTCGTTGAGCACGTCGTCCTCGTAGACCTGCATGACGAGCTGGGTATGGGCGGGAAACGCGGCGAAGTCCTGGTTGCCCAGCTGGTGACTGTACCACGGAGCGAGCGGGAAAAGCGCCAGCCCCTCCGAGCCCCAGCCCCGTTCTCGGACTGCGCGCAGAGCGAGCACAGGCGTGGCTCCACCCCCAAAGGAGTGGCCGGCGAAACCCACCTTCCGCGTGTCGATGAGATTCGGATACTGATTTGCGGCGGCGACAAAACCATCGAACAGGATTTGGTAGAGTTCCACCGACTGCCCGTCGACCGGGTAGGGAGAGAAAACGGCGGTCCAGCCATGGCTGGCCCAGTGCCGGAGCAGTTCGTCGTAGAGCAGCGCATTGCTGCCGCCGAATCCGTGGGAGAAGAACCAGGTGGGGCGCGGTCCGGCCACACCCCGCGCGGAATAGACGGTCACCACCCGGCCGGGGAAGCTGGGTGACGGCAAGGTTCTGGTTTCGACGACATAGGGACCGCGGGAGCCAAAGACATCGGTGGGCGGCGGGACGGGCCCGGTGTAGGCCGCGCGCAGCGTGGAACCTGCCGAGAGCAGGGATAGCGTCAGGGCGAAAACGATGCGAAACGAACGTTGAGAAAAGCTCATGGAGGAAGGAGGGGCTGGATGCTTCCCTCCCTTAACGCATCAACGGGAAAAGGGTTTCCGACCTAGAAGAAGAAAGGAGGCTCAAAGCATCGAACCCGGCACTTATCACGGATCTTGCCACCCGTTCGAATGGCTGGCAGCCTAATGTCCATTCGCTTACCGATGCGCCTCACACGCTGGTTGGTTTTGGGTGGGTTCCTTTGTGTCCTGTTGCGGGGCCTGGACGCGGCGGCGCCTCATCCGACCTTGCTGACCCTGCGGTACAACGGGGCCTTGTACCCGGTGCTCAAGATGATCGGTACGGATCCGGTGATTGTCCTGAAAGGGAAGGAAAAGCGGATCCGGACGGAAGTTCGTTATATGCCGAGTCGGATGGAGGCCTACGCAAACGGCTCGATCGAAATCGAAGAGGCGTCGGTGGGAAAGCTCACCCTGCGCACACATCCGGAATCGGCGACGAGTCTGCTGGAGGCGGAGGACGAAGGGCGCCGCGGCAGCCGCTCCGAGGTCAAGGTCCGCCTGCGGTCGGCGACGCCGCTGGTGGGCGGGATGATCGCGGTCGTGCTCTATCCCGAGACCACGCTCTATACACCGACCGCGGGGGCAGGCGCGGAGATCGAGGTGCGGGCACTGCCCGACCTGCCGGCCGGCGAGCGGGTCACCGTGGAGTTCACCGCCCGGTCGTTTTCGTACCGGCAGGATCAGTCGTTCTTCGTGCAGATCTTTGACCGGGAGGGACGGGAGGTGCTGACGAATGTCGTGCGGCAGGCCTGGCCCTACTATGCGGCGTTGGAGCGTTTCAAACTTCTGGATACCTTGCAGCACATGCGGAAGGCCGGGGAGCGGAAGGACATGGATCCGCGTCCGGTGCTCATGATCCGTCCCCTGCTGCCCGAAAACGAGGTGCTTCCCAACGGCGCGGTGTTCGCGCAGCTCTTGATCTCAACCGAGGGCACGGTCACCGACATCAATCTGGACCCCATCGAGTCGAGCGCCGTCAGCGCGGCCCTGCGCGAGGCCCTGGGGGGGTGGCTTTTCGTACCGCGGCTGAAGGCGGGCGAGCCCGTGGAAAGCACGGTGCGGGTTCCCATCGGATTCTAACCCGGCCTGGACGGCCGGACCGGGAGTTTGCCGGGCGGGCGTCGGGGTGTGACGGTGGCGAAGCGGGCCGACTGCGGATGACAGGAGGGCGCAGGACTTGACCGACGGGTGGGTTGTGCGCCATCGCTCATCCCTCGCACACACCCATGACCCACTCCACGGCACCTTCCGACTCTGCGTTCCGGCGACGGCGGGGGGTGCGGGCGATGCTGCTTTCGGTTGTCTGTTTCACCGCCAATGTGTTGTTGATTCGTGCGTTGGGAACGATCGAGAGCGTCAGTGTCTGGCTGGTCACTTGCGTGCGGTTTGCGGTGGGATTGATGCTGATTTCGATGTTCTTCTGGGACGAATGGCGACCGCGCGAGCTGCTGCGGGATCGGAAGCTGATCGAACGCGGACTCGTCGGCGGACTTTCCGTGTACGGCTACTATCTGACCGTGGTGGAACTGGGAGCCGGCCGGGCCACCTTCATCAACAACACCTACGTGGTCATGGGCGGATGCCTCGCGGTCATGCTGCTGGGAGAACGCCTGCATGCCCTGCTGCTGCTTGGAGGCTTGATTTCCCTCGCAGGACTCGCGCTGCTGACGGATGTCCTCGCCACGGGTGGCGGCCCAGGTTTCTACGATCTGGTGGCGGTGGTGGTCGCCTTCTCCTCGGCGTGGGTGGTGATCACCATTCGGCAGTTGCACGCGGCGGGGGTGCATACCGCCACCATTTTCTCGGCCCAGTGTGCCTACGGCCTGTTGGTCTGCCTCGGACCGGCGGTGGTGTGGTTCGCGCCCCCCTCGCCCCTGGCCTGGGTGGTGATGACGCTGGCGGCGGTCTGTGCCGGGGGCGGACAGATTTTCATGACCCGCGGCTTCGCCGATCTCGCGGTCGGTCGGGGATCGTTGCTGCAGATGCTGGTTCCGCTGGGGGTGGCCGCCGGAGGCGTGGTGTTCTTTCATGAGCACTTCCGCCCCGCGGAGATCGTGGGCGGACTCCTCATCGTCGCCGGGACGGCGCTGCCCGCCTGGCGCCGGGCCTCGAACGTGTAGTTGGCGATCAATGACGGATTCCGTCCGGTGGATCGCCGCCCTGGCGTCCGGCGGCGGGAACCTAGGATTTTGCAGGTAAATGCAGGAATCGTCCGGGTGCCGGCCTTTGACCTGCGCCGCGGGGTCCGGTTGGTTGAGGTTCCTCCCATGACCCTCCTGCGGATCTGGCGCCTTGGCTGGCGGCTGACCGGCGCACTCCTCGCGGCGGGGGGCGGCCCCGGCTGCGAGGCCGCCGGTGCGGCGGCCCTTCCTCCGTGGCGACACCCCGGGGCCGGGGGTGTGCTCTACTTTGTCGTCACGGACCGGTTCGAGGACGGGGATCCCGCCAACAACACCGGCGGACTCCTCGGGCCGCGCGAGGTCACCGGCTGGGATCCGTCCTCGCGGTTTCATTTTCACGGCGGGGACCTGCGCGGTCTGGTGAACCGGCTCGACTATTTGCAGGCGCTGGGTGTGACGGCGATCTGGCTGACGCCGGTGATGCGAAACAAGCCCTTGCAGGGAACCACCGCAGGTTATCACGGCTATTGGATCACCGACTTTCTGTCGATCGATCCGCACCTCGGCACGGAGGCCGATCTGCACGCGCTGGCCGGCGCCGCCGGGACGCGGGGCATGGGGCTGATTTTGGACGTGGTGCTCAATCACACTGCCGACGTCATTACTGGCGGCGGAAGCTACCGCTCGCGCTCCGTCCACCCCTATCGCACGGCGACGGGAGAGGTCTTTGACGAGCGCGCCCTGGCGTTCAATGGCGTGGGGTTGCCCGCCCCATTCCCACCGCTCGCATGGGAGGTCAGCTTCCCGTATCTCCCGGTGGTCAGCCCAGGGGAGGCGGCGAGCAAGCGGCCCGGTTGGCTGAACGATCTCCGACTCTATCATCATCGGGGCAACGCATCCTATACGGGCGAGGACTTCCTGCAGGGCGACATTTCCGGTCTCGACGATCTGTTCACCGAACGTGCGGAGGTGGTGCAGGGCTTCATCGATGTCTATTCCCACTGGATCGCCACGTTTGGGATCGCCGGATTCCGGATCGACACGGTCAAGCACGTGAACACCGAGCTCTGGCAGGCTTTTGCGCCCCGCATGCGCGAGGTGGCGGCGGAGGCGGGCCGCGCCGGCTTTCTCCAGTTTGGCGAGGTGCTCAGTGGGGATGCCTCGTTTCTCAGTGAGTGGTCGACGGCGGCGGGCCTGGACGCCACCCTCGACTTCGCGTTCTGTTACGCGGTGCGGGATTTTGTGTCCCGGGGACGATCGGGCGACGTCCTGGTGTCGCTCTGGGACGGAGATGACGCCTACACCGACTTCGACAGCAATGTCCACGCCACCCAGACGTTTCTGGGCAATCACGACATTGGACGGTTCGGCTGGTTTCTTCGTCAGGACAACCCCCTGGCCGGCGATGCCCAGCTCGTCGAGCTGAGCAAGCTCGGACACGCCCTCATGATGTTTTCCCGCGGACAGCCGGTCATCTACTATGGCGACGAGCAAGGTCTGGCGGGATCGGGCGGGGACGCCGCGGCGCGCCAGGACATGGGAGCGTCACAGACCCTTCAATACCTGCAGGAGACCCTGATCGGGACCGCCCGCACCGGGCGTGAGGCAAAGTTCGACGTGGAGCACCCCCTCTTCCGCGCGGTTTCGTCGATGGCGCGGTTGCGGCGCGAGCATCCGGCGCTCGCGCGTGGCGCCCAGCGCACGCGGCCCACCGGCACGGCCAGCGTGGTGGCGTTTTCCCGGATCGAGCGGTCGGAGCGCGTCGAGTACGTCGCCGCCTTCAATCAAGCCCGGACCGGACGCGTCGAGGTGAGACTGGAGACCAGCCAGCCCGCGGGCGCGACGTTCAGCCTCCTTTATGACTCGCTTTCGCCATCCGGAGCCGCCGGGCAGGTCGGGGTGGACACCGACGGACGCATGGCGGTCACGCTGGAGCCGTTGCAGGCCTGCGTCTGGCGGGCGGATCGCGCCTTGCCCGCGCGCTCCGATCGATTGGAGGTGACCATCGATCGGCCCACGGAGAATCGCCTCGTGTTCGGACCGCCCCGCACCACCGAAGGTTCGACCTTTCCGGGCCGGGCTGAGATCCGGGCCACGGTGACAGGGGCGGATGATTTTGCGGAGGTGACGTTCGCGTTTCAGCGACCCGGACGACCGGACGAGTGGGAGATCATCGGGACGGATGATGCGCCTCCTTATCGCGTCACCTTCCGGCCGCCGCCGGACCTCGCGCTCGGTGAGACGATCACGCTCCTGGCGACCGTGGAGGACGGACGAGGGCGCCGGGCCGAAGCGCGGCGCGAGTCCGTGGCCCTTGTCCCCGGTGCGTCGGGAAACTTTGGCGTGGCCGGGGCCGTGGCTCCCCGGATCGGACCGGCGGGCGCGATCCGAAGGGTGGTGCAGGGTACGTCGATCGTGCTCGAACAGTCGGCCGATGGCACGCCACCCTTCCAGTATCAGTGGATCAAGGACGGTGTGCCCGTGGCCGGGGCGCGTGATGCCCGCTTTTCGTTGGCGGCGGCCCGACCGCAGGATGCCGGCGTGTACCAACGCGTGGTCGCCAATCGGGCGGGCATGACCCTCGGACCGCCGCTTTCCCTGGAGGTGACCGACCCCGCCACCGCAGACACGTCGGGAAGGCTGGTCAACCTGGCGGTGCGCGCGCGCGTCGGCCCGGGAGACGAGCGACTGATTGCGGGTTTTGTCCTGGAGGCGCCGGGAAAGGCCGTCGTGATTCGTGCGGTGGGTCCGACCCTGGCGACCTTCGGCGTGGCAGATACGTTGGGCGATCCGGCGCTGACCCTGTTCCGCGGAGCGGAGAGGATTGCCGCCAACGATCAGTGGGACACCGATCCTGCGCCCGGGCTTGGCGCGTTTGTGCTGCCACCCGGGAGCAAGGATGCGGTGATCGCGGCAACGTTGGGGGGGGCCGGTTACACCGCTCAGGTGACAGGCCAGTCCGAGAGCACCGGCGTCGCACTCGTGGAGGTTTACGAGGCGGAAGCCGGAGGAGCGCGGCTAAAGAACCTCTCGGCTCGCAGCCGGACAGGTCCCGTGGCGGAGAGTTTGATCGCGGGTTGGGTGGTGCGTGGTGGCGCACGACGCCTCCTGGTGCGTGCGGTGGGTCCTGGGCTGGTGCCGTTTGGAGTGACGGGGGTGCTCCTGGATCCCCGCATCGAACTCCGCGATGACCGCGGTGTGCGGGTGGCCGAGGCGAACGATTGGGAGGAGGGCGGTGCGGCGGCCGTGCTGGCCGCGGCGGGCGAAGCCGTGGGGGCGTTTCCGCTCAGTCCCGGCAGCCGCGATGCCGCGCTCATCGCCCATCTGCCGGCGGGCGGATACACGGCGACCGTGACGGGAGGCGGTTCGGTCGGAAGCGGAGTGGTGCTCGTCGAGGTGTACGAACTGCCTTGAACGGCCGAGCCGGACGTCGCACCCGGCCGGGATCGGGGTGAATACCCGGGTGGGACTGAGGGAACGGGTGCATGACCGTGGGGGACGGTGGCACCCGTGGTTGCGATTTCTCTCCCAGCAGGCCCGTCAGTTCGTTGTAAAAACGGTGTGGAGATGTATCCACGCTTGCGATGGGCCGCCGCTCCCGATTGGTCGTTTGCCGTGAAGATGGACAGCAGACATCGAAGCGGGAAGCGATCTCGGACGGGGTTTACCCTGGTCGAAATCATGATCGCCATCACGATCATCGGCTTCCTGGCGGCGATGGCCATCCCGGCGTTCACCCTGATGCGGCAACGATCGCAAAATGCACGTCTGGCAAACGATCTACGGAGTTTCAGTGGCGCGTTTCAGACCTACATCATGGAGCACTCAGACTGGCCGGCTGATGTCAGCCCCGGAGTCGTTCCAGCCGAGATGGCCGGCAGTCTGTCGTCCGCCTGGACCATGCCCCTCGTCTGTGGCGGGCAATGGGAGTGGGACTACGAGCCCAGCACACCGTTGATTGCGATCACCTTGTACAACCCGACGGCGCCGCTGGCCCAGATGCTCGCGCTCGATCGCCTCATTGATGATGGCAACGCGACCACCGGACGGTTTCGCCAGAATGGGACCGAGTGGAACTTCCTGATGGAGGACTAAACCGGCGGGAGCTCGTGCTGGTTTCCAGAGGTGGGGCGCATGGCGCGCGCGGTGTCCGGGCCGGGTGCGGGTGGGGATTCGTAAAAAGCGACTGGCGTTTGCGCCCTGATGCGCTTCCGTTGAGGGCAACATGATGTGTGTCTTACCCTTGCGACGCTACTTGATGGGCTCACTCTTCCTCGCGGCTTCGTGTCTGGCCCAGACGCCGACGAAATCCGGGACCGAAGGGGCGGCCAAACCGGCTGCCGCTCCGACCGCTCCGGCTTCTCCCACGGAGAATGCGGTCGTGAAAGTGTTCACCACCGCGCGCTACCCCGACCTGTCCAAGCCATGGACCAAACAGGCCCCGGTGGAGGCGACCGGCACCGGTGTCGTCATCGAGGGCCGGCGCATCCTGACCAATGCGCATGTGGTGCTGTATGCGAGCCAGGTCCAGGTGCAGGCCAACCAATCCGGCGACAAGATCACGGCGCGGGTCGTCGCCATCTCGCCGGGGATCGACCTCGCGCTGCTGGCGCTGGAGGACGAGTCCTTCTTCGATACCCGGCCCGCCCTGGTGCGGGCGGCGGAGCTGCCGCAGGTCAAGGATACCATCCTCGTCCAGGGATTCCCCACCGGCGGCACCAGCCTTTCCACGACCAAGGGCATCGTGTCGCGCATCGACTTCACGGGCTACAACTTCCCCATGGCGGGTCTGCGTATCCAGATTGATGCAGCGATCAATCCCGGCAACAGCGGCGGACCGGCGCTCATTGGCGACAAGATGATCGGTGTGGCCTTTTCGCGGCTCGGGGGCGGCGACAACATCGGGTACATCATTCCGAACGAGGAAATCGAACTCTTCCTCGCCGACGCGGCGGATGGCACGATCCACGGCAAGCCGGGATCCTGGGATTCGTTGCAGACGCTCCACAACCCCGCATTGCGCGAGTTCCTCAAGCCGGCGGCGGGGACCGAGGGGATTGTGGTGAACCATGCCGATACACGGGATCCGAATTACCCCCTGAAAGCCTGGGACATCATCACGCACATCGGCGACACCCCCGTGGACCATGAAGGCATGATCAAGCTTGGGCCCAACCTGCGGGTCGCGTTCCGCTACATGATCCAGAAGCTCGCCCGCAACGGCGTCGTGCCGTTGACGGTGATGAGGGAGGGCAAGGCCCTCAAGCTGGACGTTCCGGTGGCCAACTCCCGTCCGATGCTGTTGAAGAGCCTGGCCGGTGCGTACCCACCCTATTTCATCTACGGGCCCATGGTGTTTTCCGCGGGTAGCCAGGAGTTTGTCGGCGGATTGAACAACGCCGCGGTCATGGCGCTCCTCAGCGCGGCGGGCAATCCGCTCGTGATCCGCCGCGGGGACCAACCCGCCTTTGAGGGCGAGGAGCTGGTCATCGTCTCCTCCCCCTTCTTTCCCCACAAATTGTCGAAGGGCTATTCCAATCCCATCGGCCGCGTGGTGAAGACGGTCAATGGCGTGGCCATCCGCAACCTGGCCCACCTCGTGGCGACACTACGCGACGCCACAAGCGACTTTGTGGCCTTTGAGTTTCAGGGACGTGAACAGGAACGGCTGGTGTTTCCGCGCAAGGAGATGCTGGCGGCGACGGAGGAAATCCTGAGCGACAACGGGGTGCGGGCGCAGGGATCGCCGGATACGATGAAGGTCTGGGAGGCCGGCAAGTCCTAGGAAACAGCCGGCGCGGCGCGCCCACCGCACGGAAATCGGTTTGCCGTGTACCCCGGAATGCGGGCAAATGAGGCATGTCCTTCACCCCTCCTCGCAGTCCCTATGACAAAGTAGGCGGAATCGTGTTTTTCGGCCGCCTGATCGATAAGATCCGCCTCCATCTGGCCGGAAAGCTCCCGGACACCTACAACCTCGGCGAGAGCAACTGGTACTTTTTTGATGCCCGCTGCACCCGTTTCCTTGGCGTCACCTTTGCCGACCTCGTGGCGCGGGTGAAGCGTGGAGGCAGCGATGAGACGCTTCTCCGCTGGTGTTTCCGTCACGGCCGCAAACCCAGTGACGAGGAGATCGACATTTGGAACACCTTCATGATGAAGCGCGGATTGGAGGACGCGGTCAGCGACGGGGTCGAGGAAGGCAAGCGGCTGGCGGGGTTGAAGCGGCGCAAGGACATCCGGACCTTTTTTGAGCTCATCGACGCGGAAGAGGGCCGGCGTTAGTGCCGACCAGACCGACGGCCCCTTCCTCCGGGCAACCGGGGGCGTCGATTTGCGTATCGCGGGGGGACACGCATGGTCTGGTGAGTTCGGGCAACCGCCGGCACCGCGACGGCCCGGGTTCTCTCACGACCATGCGACCACTTCCTCTCCTCCTGCTTGCCTCGCTTCTACTGGCGGGCTGCGCGTCGACTCCCACCACGATGAATCTTGCCACCGTTCCCCAAGTTGACCTGAACCGCTTCATGGGACAGTGGCATGTCATCGCCAACATCCCTTATTTCTTGGAGAAGGGAAAGGTGGATACGTCGGACATCTACACGCTCCGGGCGGACGGACGGATCGACAATGTCTACCGGTTCCGCAAAGGCACCTTCGACGCGCCTGAACAGGAGTGGAAAGGCGTCGCCTGGGTGGTCAATGCCCAAACGAACGCCGAATGGAAGGTTCAGCTGCTCTGGCCGTTCAAGGTGGGCTACCTCGTTCTGGAGCTCGATCCCGACTACGGCTGGGCCGTCGTCGGCACTCCGGACGGCAGCAAATTGTGGATACTGTCGCGTTCCCGGAAACTGTCGGATGACGTGTACCGCGAGCTGTTGTCCCGCTTGGAAAAGCGGGGTTATCGGCCCGCTTCCGTGGTCAAGGTGCCGCAGCCCGACGTGTGAACGTCACGGCGCCCGGTCATGAGGGGCGCCGCAATGATTTGTCCCGAAAGTGGGACGGCGCAATCCCATGCCCGGCGTTGGGTCGATCGTTCGATCCCCCTCCTTGGGATGTTACCGTCTTGTAATGAGAGGGATGCATAAGAGAGGCGGCCTTGGCACGGGGGATGCAGGGAAGGGTGGCCGTGCGTGGGGATCCACGCGTGCCTCCACCCATCCTCTGCTTCGACCCCTGTACCCCAAACCGAGATGAATTCTCTTCTGCTGGATCTGCGACAGGCGTTGCGCCTCATGGGTCGCCGCCCTGGATTTTCCGCGACGGTGATTCTGGTGCTGGCGCTGGGGATCGGTGCGAACTCGGCGATTTTCAGTGTGGTCAACGCGGTGCTGCTCAATCCGTTTCCCTACGAGGATTCCGATCGCATCGTGTTCATTGGGTCCACGCCGGCGGGGCAGGTGGGCACGATGCCGGTGGCCTACCCCGATTATGAGGAGTGGAACGCGCAGGCGCGGCAGTTCGAGCATCTGGCCTATGTCAACAACCACACGTTTACGCTGACGGATGTGGCGGAGCCGGCCACGGTGCCTGGAGCAGTCATGACGGCCTCGGCCTGGCCCTTGCTCGGTCTTCGGCCGATTCTCGGACGCACGTTCACGGCGGCGGAGGACCGGCCGGGTGCGGATCCGGTGTGTGTGATCAGTCAGGGTGCGTGGGAGACTCGGTTTGGCTCCGATCCGGCGATCCTCCAGCGACAGATCATGCTCGATGGGCGGGCGCACACCGTGGTCGGGGTCATGCCGGCGCGTTTCAAATTCTGGGCCGCGGAGATCTGGACGCCCGTCGGGTTGGAAGCGGATACCGAATTGATGCGCAGCCGGGTGTTGCGCATGGGAGCTTGGGTCGTGGGTAAACTGAAGCCAGGGGTGACTGTGGCAGAGGCTCAGGCGGAGCTGGCGACGATCGCGGAGCGCATCGCGATCGAGCATGCTGACACGCACAAGGGTGTGGGAGTCTCCATCACCTATCTCAGTCAATCCGTGACGGGCGGCTTTCGCACGCCCTTGATGGTGCTGCTGGGTGCTGTCGCGTGCGTGCTGCTGGTGGCGTGCGCGAACATCGCGAACCTGCTGCTGGCACAGTCGGCGGCGCGCGAGCGTGAGTTTGCCATCCGCGCTGCACTCGGGGCTTCGCGAGGGCGCGTGGTCAGGCAGATGCTGATGGAGAGCCTTCCCCTCGCGGTGCTCGGGGGCGTGGCGGGCTTGTTGCTGGCCACCTGGGGATTGAATGCCCTCCTGTTGCTCATTCCGGCTGACTCGATTCCGGTGGAAGCGCAGATCCAGATTGATGGCACGGTGATGGCCTTCACGGCGGCTCTGTCCCTCGGCACGACGCTGGCATTCGCCCTGTTGCCGGCGTTTTTTGGGACGCGTGACAGTATGGGCGAGGGTTTGAAGGAAGGCAGCCGCGGCACGAGCGGCCGAAGGTCGGGCCGCTTGCGCGCCGGGTTGATCGTTGCGGAGGTGAGCCTGTCGCTGACGCTGCTGGTGGGCGCCGGCTTGTTGATCCGCAGTTTTGCCCGCCTCCAGGCGGCGGATCCCGGCTTCAATGCGCAGAACCTGCTGGTTCTTCCGGTGCAGCTCCCGACGGCGCAGTATCCCTCGGGATTAAAGGCGACCCAGTTTTTCGAGGAGGTGGTGGCGCGGTCGAAGTCGATCCCCGGGGTGAAGGCGGTGGGTGCGGGTGCCAACATTCCGTTTCGCGGAGGTGCGGGGCTGCCGCTGCTGATCGAGGGCCGGACCTATACCGACCTCAATGAGCTGCAGGGCGTTCAGTTCAATCTCGTGATGGGGGATTATTTCCGCGCCCAAGGGTTGAAGCTGCTCCAGGGCCGGACCTTTACAGAGTCGGACCGCCCGGGCAGCGAGCCTGTCGTGATTCTCAACGATGCCGCGGTCAAGCGGTTCCTCCCGGAGGGAGATCCCCTGGGCAAACGGGTCATGCTCGGGCTGCCGAAGAACCTGATCAAACCGGGCATGATCCCGGCGGGACTGGACACGTTTCAATGGACGACGGTGGTGGGGGTGGTGCAGAGTGCGCGGCACTTTGGATTGCAGAACGATCCGGTGCCCACGGCTTTCATTCCGGTGGCGCAGAGTTGGGAGGCGCCGTTGATGCGCACGTCCATGTTTGTGCTCTTGCGGACGGAAGGTGATCCCACGCACGTGGCTTCGATGGCGAGGGAGGTATTGTGGGGCATCAACCGGAATCAACCCATCGGACGTATCGCAGCGATGGAGACCATGATCCGGGAGTCGCTGCAACAGTCGCGCTTCAGCATGGTACTGCTTCTGCTCTTTGCTGTCATTGCCCTGATCCTGGCCGCCGTGGGAATCTACGGCGTGGTTGCCTGGAACGTCACCCAGCGGACGCGGGAAATCGGTATCCGACAGGCTCTCGGAGCGACCCGACAGGACGTGCACCTGCTCATCCTGCGACAAGGTATGCGCACCGTGCTGCTGGGACTGTTTGTCGGATTGGTGGGCGCGGTGGCGGTCACCCACACCCTCTCCAGCCTGCTGTTTGAAGTGAGCGCGCTGGACCCGTGGACCTATGTGGCGGTTTCGGCGCTACTGGCATTGATTGGATTCCTGGCCTGTGTGATTCCGGCGCGCCGGGCCACCCGGGTCGATCCCATGGTGGCCCTGCGAGTGGACGGGTGATGGGGAACCGAACCGGGGCGCGGGCGGGGCGAATGAGCAAGCCATGCTCCGACTTGCGGAGCCGGCGGGCGTGGTTTTACTCCACGCATGCCCATTCCGAGCTTTGCCCTCGTGACCATCCTTCGTGAAACCGCGGACCGACTGGAGTCCGGCGATGCCTACCAGTGGTCGCATTTTGGACGGTGCAACTGCGGGCACCTGGTGCAAACCGTGACGCGGTTGTCGCCGGCGGAGATCCATGCGGTGTGTTCGCCCGAGCTGCTGGAGTGGAGCGAGATTCCTGACGATTACTGCGCCGGTACCGGGCTGAAACTCGAGTATGTCCTCGACCGCCTGCGTGAGCTCGGGCTCTCGCGGGAGGACCTGCGGCAAGTGGAGGACCTGAGCGACAGCCGGGTCTTGCGCGCGCTCCCCGGGGGGCACCGGTGGTTGCAGCGCAACCGGCGTGAGGATGTGGTGAGTTATTTCCGCACGTGGGCGACGCTTTTGGAGGCTGAAGCCCCGGATGCGCCCGATCTGCAGCCGGGACCAGGGAAGCAACCCCAGAACGTGGACGCCCCGTGGGAGCCTGCGGGCGGCTTGGCGCGTTGACCGTCAGGCGGGCGGTTGAGGGTCGTCGGGCTGGCTGCGGCGGGCGCGGTGGAACAAGGCCGCGAAAGGGGACCAGAGTTGCCCGAGGAAGTGGGACGGCATCGGTTCGCAAATGCCGAAATTTTCCGGCCAGCGACCCTTTGGCATGTAGTAGGTGCCGAAGAGCAGATCCCACACGGGGAAAAGACCGGCGAAGTTTTTGTCCCAGGCCTCGCGATCCTTTGAGTGGTGCCAGCGATGGAACACCGGGGTCGCAAGCACCGTGCGGAGCGGGCCGAAATCCCAATTGACGTTCGCGTGCAGGAAAACGGCGTAGAGAGTCAGGAGCGGGGCGGTGGAGAGGGTGACGGTCGGGTTGTAGCCCAGCAGGAGGACAGGGGTGGCTTGCGCGAGTTTGTTCACCAATTCGTTGACCGGGTGCACCCGCAGACTGCCCAGCCAGTCGAGGTCTTCCGAGCTGTGGTGAACCGCGTGGAACGGCCACCAGCGGCCGCGGTGGAAGAGCCGGTGGACCCAGTAGCCGATCAGATCGACCAGCACATAGATCTGGACAGCCTGCAGCCAGACGGGTTGCCGACTGAGCGGACCGTAACCCCGATAGGCTTGGAGTTTGAGCAGTTCGGGGGTGGTCAGCTGGGCCAGAATCAACACCGCGGCCGGCAGGATGAGCGTCAGACGCACCAGCGGTTTGGTGAGAAGGATGGTGAAAAAGCCATAGAGGACATCCGTGGCCCAGCCCCGACGAAAGAAAGGCTGGGTGCGACCACGCCCGAGCCCGCGCTCGATCACAAAGAAGAGCAGCCCCAGCAAAGTTAAGGCCAGGACGGCGCGCAGCAGAGTCGGTTCGACGTTCATGCCAGAGGTAAGAGAGTGGGAAGCGACGAGGGAGACCCCGTGCGGACCGACCCGCGGCGAAGGACCCCGGAACAAAAGACGGAGAGGAGACCCCGTGCGCGAGCGAGGTGACTCGCTCCGCTGGGCTCCTGAAACCAAGACGCGGCCCGGCTCGTTGCCGTTACGCTGCTCCCGGAAAAGACGACCCCGCAGGCCTCAAACAAGGGACAGGCAATTTTAAGCAACTCCCAGAGATTGCCAGATAAGGGACAGGCTAATTTTTAGCAGCCTTCAGAGGTTGCATAGTAGGGACAGGCCGATTTTGCGGTCGATCGCGGGACGGCGCGGATGCCACGAGTGCGCGAGGGTGGACGGTGCCGCCGGGAAGAACAAGGAGCCGGCCGATGCACCAAAGTCCGAGCCGAAGCCAAGGCCAAGGCGGGTTGGCGCAGCGCGCCGAATGTCGAAAATAAGGGACAGGCCGATTTTGCGATCCGCCGAATGGGCTGGGACGGCGCGGGTCGGTCCCGGTTCGGGTGGTCAGGAACGACGCCGGACCATGAAGCGCTCCGGGTGGGGATATCGATCAAAACCCAAGGGTCGATAGACCAACTGTGCGTCCTGGGTGAGCAGGTACGTGTTATCGACCTCGGCGATTTCGGGATGGGAGAGAAGCTGACGCACCATCTGGCGGGCTACCCCCTGGCCGCGGAACGCTTCGTCGACGTACACGTCGGCGATGTACGCGAATCGCGTGGTGTCCGAGGTGCAGCGCGCCACGCCGATCTGTCGTTCACCGGAGAAACAACCCACCACCACCGTCGAACGCCGGAAACCGCGTTCCACCCGTTCCCGGGAAATGCCTGGCGACCAATAGGTATGGCTCAACCAGTGGTGGATCGTCGTGAAGTCAAATTCCTCAAGAGCGTGGGTGTAGCGCAGCGTCATGGTTGGCGGTGGCCCGGTTCTACCCACTTCAGGCTGGAGGGAAATGCCGAAACGCACCCACGCTCTCGCTGCTTGCGCACCGCGTCCCCCGTGTTTCCCTTCTTGCCATGGTCCTCTTCGACCCTGTTCGTCCGTGAGAATTGACGCTCACGTCCATGTCGTTGGAACCGGGACCGGCGACACCGGTTGCTGGTATCGGCCGCGCGGTTTGACCCGTCTGGGTGCCCCTTGGCTGGTCCGGAGCATTGGGTTGACGACGCGGGACCTGACCGGGCCCGAGTTTGACCGGGTCTATGTGGAGCAGCTGCTGGCGTATGTTCGCAATTCCAGCATTCAACGCGTCCTGCTTCTCGCCCACGAGCTCCCGCACCGCGAAGACGGCACACCTCTGCCGGATCGGGCCTCGTTCTACGTTCCCAACGACTACGTGCTGCGCCTTGCCCAAAGGCATCGTGAGTTTTTGCCCGCGGTATCGATTCATCCGGCACGGCGCGATGCCCACGACGAGTTGGAAAAGTGCCTCGCGGGTGGCGCCGCCGCCCTCAAGTGCCTGCCCAATGTCCAGGGCATCGACTGGAACGACCGCCGCCACACCCGCTTTCTGGAGCGCATGGCCGAGGCCGGCCTTCCGCTGTTGGCGCACACGGGGAGCGAGCGAACCATGCCGGTCATGGAAGCAAGGCTGGCGGACCCCCGCGTGCTCACGCGTCCCTTGGAAATCGGGGTCACCTGCATCGCCGCCCATTGCGGAACCGGCACGATGTTTGTCGATCCCGACTACCTCGATGCCTTCGCCTCGATGGTGGAACGATTCCCTCGGCTCTTTGGCGACAACAGCGCCCTGGCGGCTCTCAACTTTCGGTTGCGTCCGTCCGCCTTGCGTCGGCTGACCTCCGGCCTGCTGGCGGAGCGCATTCTCCACGGCAGCGACCTGCCCGTCCCCGTCAGCGGATTTCTCGCCTGGTTGAGCGGCCTTCTTCCCTGGCATGAGCACAAGGCTGCGGCCTCCCTGGAGAACCCCTTGGAACGCGACGCCCACCTCAAGCGCGCCCTCGGCTTTTCCCCGTCCACCTTCACGCGCGCCAGCAACGTATTGCGCGTCTCAGGGCCTCCGCCCCCGGCGGCCTGAACCGGTTGCGCCGACCGACCGGGCTTCAGAGTTCAATGGGAATCCGGGCCAGCGTAGGGGCGGCCTGACCGTCGACCACCCGGGGAAGGAAGCGCCACTCCATCGCCTCGCGCTCAAACTGTGCGGCATGGACCGCGGGGAGACGCGGCTCGGTTTCGACCGAGATGACCCTGCCTTGGGTGTCGATCTGTACGAGCGCCTCGAACATCTTGGTATCCAATTTTCGGTAGAATGTGACGTTGAGTTGCCAGAAGTACGGCTTGGCCGGCAGCTCCCCCGTGTTCTTGCTTCGGATGTGCTCGTAGACGGCCAGGGGATGGCGGCTCAGCCGAGTGGCCGCCACGCTCGGGTCGAGCAGCGGCAGCAGCTGCCGGATGCGCGTCAACGCGTGTTCGGGTCCGAGGTAGGTTTCACCCTGGAAACTGTGGTAGATCAGTTGCCCCTCGCGATTGAGGACAACCAGACACGGAATGCCCCGCCCCGCCCATCGTTCCAGGACCGGCAGCTTCTTCAGCTGCGAATAGGCAACGGCGGGCCACGGCATGCCGGCTTCACGCACGTATTTCAGCTGTTCGGATGCATCCCGATCGTTGCTGACAAAGATGAGCTCAAAGCGGTCCGCCAGAACCGGGTCCTTCTTCAAGTCGTGGTAAGCCTCCACCAGGCTTGGCGTAAACTTCCGGCACGGCACGCACCAATGGGCGGAGAAATAGACGAGGTAGAATTCTGGCTCGGGCCGCGAACCCGGAGACCACGGCGTGAGCTTCGAACCATCCCAGGATACCAGGCGGTTGCGCACGGCCTTGGCGACCGGCGACGTGGATGTCATCCAGGGGACCGGCGTGGGATTGACCTTCGCCAGATGGGCGGACACCGCAGCCAGTCCCGCGTCGTCGAGTGCGTCCAGCCGGATCAGGCTGGTGCCATGCGGGTGGCTAATCAGTGCGACGGGACCGTAAACCGCGGCCAGTTCACCTTCCACCTTCAATCCGGAAATGGTCCATGACGCTGAAAACGCCGGTGCGATGGCCCACCCCGCAATCAGAAGAAGCACGATCTTTACGAAACGACCTTGCATATGCAAAGCGTGCCGATCTTGCCGTCGAGTTGAAGCCAAAATCCATCACGGTCGACCTTCCCGTCGTCCATGCGCAGGGGTGGTCGGCTCGACTAAAGATCGTCCGGGTGCACCTCGAGTCGCCGCGCTTGCTCCGCCCGTCGCGCCGACAGCTCCACTCCCAAGGCGTCGAGTCCCAGCGCGTTGGCGACGGCGAGCACCGTTCCCACGCCGCAGAAGGGATCGATGATGAGCCGTGCGCCGGCTTGATCGCGGGCGAATCGAATGGCATGCGCGGCCGCACGCGGGCCCATGGCACGCACCCACACGGGCCGACCTGCATCAACCATCACATCGGGCAGTCCGGGCTCTCCGGAAGAGCGAAGGGCGCGTGACACCGCGAGGAGGTGGGTGTAACCGGGCCGGGGTCCCGTGACATGTCCGGGTTGGAACCGGCAGACAATTTTATGAAAGAGCAGCCTGGCTCCCGCCGCTTCCGCGGCCCGGTGCACGAGGGCGCCTTTGTCGATCCAGCGGCCGTCGTGACGAACATCGGATTGGAAAAACAGAGCGGCCCCGTCGTCGGGCACGAGGCGGATGCAGCGCTCTGCCGCTTCGACGAACCACACACTCCAGGCGGCAGGGTCCATCCGCACCTCGGAAAGGTCGGGCAGCGATGTCACCACGCAGGCTCCGGTCCTCGAGGTCTGGGACCTCAGCCAGGGCAGGGCGTCGCCCGTGATCACTTCGCGGCCGGGAGACCGCCCGTCGTGGGTGGCCGGTCGCACCGGGGCCGCCGGATTCATGGCACCGCCCCCTCGATCCATTCCGGGTGTCCGAAACTAGGATACGTCTCGTTCGGAACGTAGGGCGCCTCGGGCGGTGTGGCGTCGGGATGCCGGACAATCAGCTCGAAGAGTTCCGGGGTGAGGAAAAAAGCGAACAGGTCGTTGTCCGCGCCGACGGCATAGACCCGCTCGGGCGAACCGGCGGCGGCGAGGAGGCGGTTGATGAGGGCAAACGTGCGCGCCATGCTCAGTCCCCGGACCAATCCGGGCTGCTCGCCGTCCTTGTCCCGCTGCTGTTCTTCGCGGGAGTAGATGACGTGGGGGACATCGCCCACATACAGCACGTAGCCCGCGGCACCGGTCTCGGCGCGCACTTCGGGCAGTTTCACCCCCTCGGACACGAGGAAAGGCCGCACGGTCCGGATGAATTCCACCAGGCCCCCCTCCGCCAGGTCCTCGGCGTCGGCGGGATTGAGACGGTGCGGCGGTCCACTGAAGAGAGCGGCCCATCCCTGGCGCAGGAGCGCCTGCCGGTGAATGCCGAGTTGATCAGGAGGGAGTTGGCGAAAGTAGCCGAGCGCGTCGAGCCGGTCCACCCACGCGGTATTGATCCTGATCGCCCGTTCTTGAAAGCCGGCTGCGGGGTCGCTCCGCGACCGGTCGCCGCAACCTCCGAGCAACAGGGCCGCGAGCAGCATCGTTCCGAAACGGCAGGCGCGAGGGGAGGGCATGGGGGCCAGTCGGACGCAACGCGCCCTTTGACGCAATCCTGTGTCCATGACCCCGTGCGCAGAGATCAGATCCGTTCGAACTTCAAGGGGTAGGTCCGACCCGAGTTGAATTGGGCGACATAGAGGCTTTCCTCCCGGTCGACCAGCACGTCGTGCGGATGCGTGAATACATCGCCGTCCTGCCGCATGGGCAGCAGGCGCCCGTCGTCATGGTAGACCGGGGCCGTTCCGCCGATGTTGGCCACCACGCGCAGGTTTCCGTCGAGCACCGAGACGAAACCCCGGCTGTCACGATCCTTCGGCCAGTTGTCAGCCAGGTGTGCGACAAACCGGTGGTTGCCGCGCTGGCGGATCTGGCGCGGGTTTCCACCGGGAAGATCAAAGCGCTCGAGAATGCGCCCGTCCAGTGCGAGGCGCAGGAGGTATTGCTGGTCGCTCATGGCGATGAGCAGGGTTTCCTCGCCGCCCGGAGCCGCGTCGATCATGCCGCCATGGGGACCCCAGTGCACGATGCCGCCCTCCGCCCCGCCAAACGTTCGCCGCCAGGCGCCGTGCGCCTCGTAATGGTGGATGTAGTCCCTGCCGTAACCGTCGAGCACGAGGAACTCCCCGTTCTGCCGATGCAACGTCCAGGAAGGCCGGTACTGGTCTTCCTGGGTGTAGCGACCGGACGCCTGCGGCCACGTCCATTCATCGAGCGTCGTGCCGTCGAGCGTCGTCTTGGTCACGCGGTGGGTCTTCAGATCGGTGATGAACAGCACCTCGCGGCCGCGTTCCTGGACCAGGCTGAATCCGTGCGCCCCGGGAAACGTGGTTCCCCATTTGTGCACCAGCCGACCCCGGCGGTCGTAAACGATGACATTGTTGGTGGTGTCGTCCGTCAGGAGAAGGATGTGCCCTTCGCGGTCCTCGACCAGTCCGTGGCCGTTGTTCACCGGCGTGGCCGGGTCGAGCACGCCCCAGCCGGGCACCTGACGGTAGCGAAACGAGCCGTGCCCCAGAATGGCGGGCGCGGAGGCCGCCCGCACCCGGGGCAGCGCCAGGGCCCCGGCGGAGAGCAGGGCGGACGAGCGAAGGAAGGTGCGACGGGAAATCGGCAATCGACAGGGTTTCACGGCTAGGACGGGGGAAGAGGAGGGACGTGCGGTCGGGGGCGACGATCGCCGCGGAATGCCGGCGCGGCGAGCCTGAAGACATCGCCTACCCCCGCGGATCGGCGCCCTCCCCGGAAGAGGAGGCCATGGCTAGAACAGTTCGCCGCGCAGGAGCTGGTGCTTGCGCCTCATGTAGTGCTCAAAGTGTGACAACGGGATGTCGGGCGGCACGAGGTGGTCGACCGAGGGGATGAAGCCGCCGTCGGCGATCAGCGGCTGGAGCGAGCGGAGGTGGCTGTCGATTTCGGTGAAGGAGCGGGCGAGCACCCGCTTGTCCACCCCGCCCCAGAGGCGCAGGTCGTGTCCGAACCGCCGGCGGAGCGCGAGCGGGTCCATGTCGGACGCGCGCTCCATCGGCCAGATCGCGTCGACGCCCGCCTCGAGAAAGTGCGGAATGACCAGCTCGCAGTTGCCGTCGGTGTCGACGATCACCCAGCGCACCCCGGAGGATTTCAGAAACGAGACCAGACGCTTCATCTGCGGCAGAATAAAGCGCCGGTACATGTCGGGGCTGAGCAGCGGACCGTTCTTCATGCTCAGGTCCTCGTTGATGAACACGTAGTCGGGCTTCACGCCGGCCGCGAAGACGGGGCGCGAGGTCTCGATGGTGAAGTCGGTGATGAACTCCATCATGTCCTCGATCATCGCCGGTTCGTCGTACCACGCGTAGCTCAGATTCTCCGTGCCCATCCACTCCCGCGCCCGCCAATAGTAGCCAAGCATGCTGCAGTTGCGGCCGAGGATGAGCGGGTGCTGCCGGCGCTGCCAGCCTTCGAGCAGGAATTGATCCCAGTAGGCTGGGTACCGGCTCGGCGTCGAAGGGCGGTAGCGGTGTTTGACGGCCTGGAAGTCCGCCGGCGTGGTGACCGGAAAGCGCAGGTACTCATCCATGCTGGCCCGCATGCCCTCGGCCGCGCCGGTCACGAGGGCCCGCGAGACGACCCCGTTGGCGCGCTGGATGATCTCGGTGTCGCCTTCCCGCTCCAACACACGTTCCTCGAACGGAGGAATCATGTCGAAGCGCACGTCGATGTATTCACGCGGATCGAGATCCCAGCGCGCCTCGCCGACAAACCAGTCCCAGTGCAGGTCGTCGACGGCCAGTCCTTCCTCCCTCCAGCGCACCTTGGTCTGCGCCCAGACCCCGACCTCGTGGTTGGGCACGCGGTCGACCGGGGAGAAACTCATGGAGGCGTGGAACCGTTCGAGGGCGTTCATGACGAGGAAAGGTCGGTTGGACGGGACGCTGCCTCACCCGGGCAGCAGGAGGTGGTCGATGTAGGAACTTTCGAAACCGGGCTCCAGGTTGAGCTCGATGCACTCGAACCGCGCGCAGGCGGCTTCCATGTCACGCAGGGCGCTCCGGTCGTTCAGCGCGAGGAACGCGCCGCCGAGGGAGGTGTTGCCGACGACCTCAATTTGTGACGGCGAGAACCCGGGCAGCAGCCCGCAGCCGATGGCGTGATCCAAGGACAAGTGAAGTCCGAAACCTCCCGCGAGGAACACCGTGCGGACCTCGGAGGCGGTCCGCCCCAGACGCTCCAGCAGCGTGCAGATGCCCGCGGCGATCGCGGCCTTGGCCTGCAGCAGCCGCGCGATGTCCAGTTCCGAGATCCAGATCGGTCCGGAGCGGCCCTGGGGATGCAGCCGCAGTTTCCGACCGTAGGCGTCGGCCACGAGTGCCTCCCCCGCGGACGCGGCGAATGCGGCGGTGAAGCGCCCGTTCTCGCCGATGACGCCCGTGCGACGGGCCTCCCAGAGGAAATCGACGTAGGCGGATCCGCAGATACCGAGCGGAGGCAGGTCCCCGCCGATCACGCCGAGATGGGCGGCGAACGGCGAGGCCTCCAGGCGGATGCGTTCGATGGCTCCGCGCACGCCCCGCGTACCGCTGGTCAGTCCGGCGCCCTCGAAGGCCGGACCGGCGGCGGTGGCGCAGCCCAGCAGCCGGCCGCCCTCCTGGGCGATGATCTCGCCATTGGTGCCGACGTCGACCAGCAGGTGGAGCCCCTCCCGGTAGAGCAAGCCCGTGGCGGCGACACCTGCGGCCAGGTCCGCGCCCACATAGGCAGCCGGTCCCGGCAACAGATGAACCACAGCGCCCGGCCCGCCAAACGCCAGTCCGAGGTCACCCGGCGAGTGGATACGATGCTCGAGAAACACCGGGGTGAAGGGATGCACGCCGAGCGGGCTCGGATCGACCCCGGCGAACAGGTGCTGCATCGTGGTGTTGGCGGCGACGACCATGACGCCCACCGCCGCCGGCGTCAGCCCCGCGTCCGCGCAGGCTTCCTCCAGCAATGGCTGCAGCGTTTCAACGGCGATGGCCCTTTGTAGCGTCGCCACGGCGGAGCGGTCTTCGTGGCAGCGCTGGATGCGGGTGAGCACGTCCTCCCCGAACCGGACCTGGGCGTTGAAGGAGGAGGCCCCGGCGAGGGATTTTCCCGTGGTGAGGTCCGTCAGGAGCAGGGCGACCGTGGTCGTGCCGATGTCGACCGCGGCCCCGTACCGGGCGTCCGCCACCAACGGATCCTGGGCCCACGGCACCCCCAATCGAAATTCCGCCACCACCGCAGGTTCGTGCCGGAGAAGCGAGCGGGCCGGCACCACGATCGAGAACGGGCGTCCGGGCAAGGCGCGGACACGGCAGGCCCGGACCGGTCGCTTCGGCACCGCCGTCACCGCTTCGCCCCCTTCCAACGCCTGCAGTTCGCCCGCGTGCAGTTCCACCTCGCATCCCCGGCACAACCCCCGTCCCCCGCAGCGCGTGTTGAGCGGAGTGCCGCGGCGGGCGAGCAGCTCCGCGAGCGAGAGCCGGGCTTCGTCGGGACGGGAGGCGATGACCGTGACAGGGTCCGAGAGGGACATGGCGGTGAGACGCCGGAGCAAACGCGACCCGGCGGGGTGCGGAGAGCGAACGCCGCGCCCCCCTCCGATACAAAAGATTGCGCATGTAGATCTTGAGAATTCTTGTGTGCGCCGAGGGAGACCGGCCGACTTGCGGTTTACAGGCAAGCGGTTGAGCGTCAGGACAGTGGGCATGCCCCAGTTATCCGAATTGACTGCCGCCCTCGCCGCCGGAAAACGGGCCGAGACCGTCCGGCTGACCCAGGAACTTCTCGCCGCCGGTGTCCGGCCGCAGACCATCATCGAAGAGGGGCTCGTGCCCGGCATGGCGGTGATTGGGGAGCAGTTCAAACGCAACGAGATCTTTGTGCCCGAGATGCTGGTGGCCGCCCGGGCGATGAAGGAGGCGTTGAAGCTGCTGGAGCCGCTGCTGGCGCAGGCGGGCATCAAGCCCAAATACACGGCGATCATCGGCACGGTGCGAGGGGACCTGCACGACATTGGGAAGAACCTCGTGTCCACCATGTGGCGGGGCGCCAACTTCGCGGTGATTGACCTTGGCACCAATGTTGCCCCGGAGCGTTATGTCCAGGCGGCTCGCGAGCATGGCGCGCAGATCGTGGGCCTCTCCGCGCTGCTGACCACGACCATGCCGGCGATGAAGGAGACGGTGGCGTTGCTCAAGGAGGCCAATCTTCCCGGCGTCAAGGTACTGGTGGGTGGAGCACCCATCACCCAGCTGTTTGCGGATGAAATCGGGGCGGACGGCTACGCGGCCGACGCCGGCACGGCGGTCGATCTGGCGAAGCGCCTGGTCGGCGACGCGGCGTAGCGAACGCCCCGCGGCCGTGCGGTCGCGCGGATCGCTGCAGCATGGATACCCTTGATTCCGGCCCGACCGGCGAACCCGGCACACACTCATGACTTCCAGGGAAAAAGTCTGGCGCGCCCTGCGCCATGAAGCCGGCCCGGTGCCGGTCGATTTTGGCAGCACCGGGGTCACCGGCCTACACATCAGCTGCGTGGCGGCGCTGCGTGAACACTATGGGCTGGACCGCCATCCCGTGCGTGTGTGTGAGCCCTTCCAGATGCTTGGCGAGATTGAGGACGATCTGGCGGATGCGCTCGGCTCCGATTGCACCGGAGTGAACGGACGCACCACGATGTTCGGGTTTGCCAATGAAGGCTGGCGGGAATGGCGCACACCCTGGGGCCAGGAGGTGATGGTCCCGGACGGGTTCCGGGTGCGTGTCGACGCCGGAGGCGAGCACTATCTGTTTCCGCAGGGCGACACCACGGTGCCGCCGAGCGGGCACATGCCGGCGTCCGGATACTTTTTCGACGCGATCGTCCGGCAGGAACCCATCGACGAGGACCGGCTGGATCCCGCGGACAACTGCGTGGAGTTTCAGCGGCTTGCACCGGAGGATATCGCGCACTGGCAACGGGAATTTGCGCGCGTCAAAGGCTCCACCCGCTCCGTCACCGGCGGCATTGGCGGCACGGGTTTGGGTGACATCGCGCTCGTGCCGGGGCCCTTTCTCAAGCATCCCAAGGGCATCCGCGACGTCAACGAGTGGTACATTTCCCTCGTCGAACGCCGCGATTATGTGCACCGCATTTTCGCGCACCAGTGTGAGATCGCGCTGGAGAACCTGGCCGAGTATGCGCGCATCGCGGGCGACGCGATGGACATTCTCTTTGTCTGCGGAACCGACTTTGGCACCCAGCATTCCCAGTTCTGTTCCGTGGCGACCTTTGACGAGCTCTACGCGCCCTATTACCGCCGGATCAATGACTGGGTCCATCGCCACACCGGATGGAAGACCTTCAAGCACTCGTGCGGGGCGGTCCGCCCGCTCATGGAGCGGTTCATCGATTGCGGATTCGACATCCTCAATCCCGTGCAATGCTCGGCCACGGGCATGGAGGCCGCCGGGTTGAAGACCGACTTCGGAGACCGGATTGTCTATTGGGGAGGAGGCGTGGACACCCAGCATGTGCTCCCCTTTGGCACACCCGCGGAAGTGACGGCGCAAGTGACCGAGCGCCTGGCAGCCTTTTCGCCCTCGGGTGGCTACATTTTCAATACGATTCACAACATCCAGGCCCGGACACCGACGGAAAACATCGTGGCGATGGTGGACGCCGTGCATGCCTTCAATCGACGCGGCGGTTGAGGCGGCGTGAGGAGGCGAACCTGTAGGGCGGTGTTGCGCCTCGGGTTGCGCGTGGGCGTCGGGTGTTCGACGCAAGGCATGGCCGCGAGGGCCAGCCCTACACCGCGGAGCGGTGAAGAGTGAGGCGTGAAGAGTGAAGCGTGAAACGGAGCCTCGAGAGGCAAGAGGTCGGAGATCAGCGATCAGAGGTCAGTTCTCGGAAATCTGAACCATCTCAGCGCTAGAAGTGGTGCGTTCAGCGTTCAACGTTCCTTTCCTTCCATTGTAGGGCTGGCCCTCGCGGCCACGGCTAGGGTTGCGCGCGGGTGCAAGGGACATTTTGCTTCACCCGGCTGATTCACAGTAAATATTTGAATGATAGTGATATAAGATGTCCTAGGGGGCGTAAGGGACGGACCCTACGGAACTGCGACTCGGTCGGTGGGTCTGCCCTCCCGCCGGGTGCTGTCGCCCGCCCTTCAGTTGCGAATCTCTTTCACCCACCTTTTCTTCCTCCATGAACACTCGCCCCTGCTCCTTCTGGTTCCTCGTCCGTACAGGGTTGTTTGGGTTTCTGCTGACGCTGGCGGGCGCGGCGGTTGCGCAGGTGGAGACCGGACCGGCGTTCACGATCCGGCTGTTTGACACAACGGTGGTCGTGGGCCGCCCCTTCACCCTCACGACCGCCACGAGCGGATTCCCCACGCCGGAGTATCAATGGTACAAGGACGATGTGGCGCTGCCCGGGAAGACCCAGGTGACGCTCAGTTTTGACAGCATTCAATTTTCGGATGCGGGGGCGTACTATTGCCGGGCGCGGAACACCGGTGGCACGGCGGTCAGCACCACGGCCATCATCACGGTGGTGAATCCCCCGGTCGGCCCTTTTGGCCGCATCACCAACGCTTCGGTGCGCACCACGCTCACGGCGTCACAACTCCTCACCGTCGGCTTCACCATGCAGGGCGGGTCGCGCTCCGTGCTGCTGCGGGCGGTTGGCCCCAGCCTGGGCCGCTTTGATGTGCTCAATTTCATGCCCAACCCGTGGATGGCGGTGTTTCAGGGCGGTACGCTGCTGGAAATCAACGACACCTGGGGCGACACCCCGGCGTTGCTGACGGCGTTCGCCAGCACGGGGGCGTTCTCCCTGCTGCCGGGCAGCCAGGACGCGGCCATGATCCGCACGGTCGGCGGAGGCCACACCGCCCAGGTGTCGGGCACGCAGGCGGGCAATGTCCTGTTCGAGCTGTACGACCTAGGCTCCGCGAACCAACCCCGCCTGACCAATCTTTCCGCACGCAACCGTGTCGGGACGGGGGGCGATGTGCTCATTCTCGGATTCACGCTGGTTGGCAGCGCCCCGCAACCGGTCTTGATCCGGGCGGTGGGGCCGTCGCTGGCCCAGTTCGGTGTGGCGGGTGTGCTCGCTGACCCGCGCCTGTCCGTGCATGCATCCAACGGCGCGATCGTGGCCTCGAATGATGACTGGGACGACACGCAGGCGGCGGTCCACGCGGGCGCGGGGGCCTTCGCGCTGCCCGCCCGATCCAAGGACGGCGCGGTCAGCCTGAGCCTGGCACCTGGCAGCTACACCGTGCAGGTCTCCGGGGTGAACGGAGGCACGGGGGAGGCACTGGTCGAGCTGTACGAGTTGCCCTGATACGGGTAAACGGTCGGGTGCCGGCCCAGGTGCAGGTCCGGCCGGCGCTGCGGCGAGGGCAGGTCCGGCGGCACCTGGACATCGCAGGGATTGACCTCCGCCCGGGTCCGGGCATCACGGGGTCGGCGATCGCGTCTGATCCGCCGGTTCCCGGCACCCGGGAAACGGCCGGACGCGCGCCGCTGAATCCATCCCTGTCCACGCCCATGAACGCACCCGCCTCCCTGTCCAACGCCGCCCATCCCCGGATTGTTCACCATGTCTTCTTCTGGCTGAAACGTCCCGATTCGAAGGAGGATCTCGACCAGTTGCTCACGGGGATCCGGGGGCTGGCGGCGATCGAAACCGTGCGCGGCATCCATGTCGGAGTGCCCGCCAGCACGGAGAAACGCGAAGTCGTCGACAATAGCTACAGCGCGTCGGAGATCCTCTACTTCGACGACCTGGAGGGACAGGCCGCCTATCAGGTGCATCCTCTGCATCAGGCGTTCGTCCGGACCTGCTCTCATCTTTGGGCCAAGGTGGTCGTGTACGACGCCCGGTCGGCTTGAGCGGAAGTGTAGGCGGCCTCGCTGAGGCCGCATGATTTTACGGGGACCCATAACTCCCTTGGTGATGGGATTTCTTCTCCGCTGGAGGGCGTCGCTCCGTCGACGCCGGGGAACGATCCCCGCATCACGACGCCCGCCCGTTTTGGCTTCCGCGACGCGCCACCGGCGCCGACGGAGCGGCGCCCGCCAGCAGAGCAGCGTGGTGATATCCACGGCTGCACGGGATTCCCGTTGGGCCCCTCTGTTGTGCAGGCCGCGCGCAGGCGCGGCGGTGCAACTGCGGTCGTGAAAGGCGTGTGAATACGCATCCCCTGAGGGGATGTCCCGCCGTGAAACTGCGCATCGATTCATGAAGCCAACTGATGCTGGCCATGATTACGTCGCATATCCGCACGGATTGCCGGCAGGTTTCCGAGGAGAGATTGGGAAGAGCCGGTGCGATAGCGTTTTTCGACTCAAGCTCGGAGTCGGAGTGCCGCCTACGGTTGAAACATATCGCTTCATCTTTGACCCCCGCCTCGAAGGTGAAATTTCACTAACAATGAGACTCAGCACAAAGATTATTGGAGCAGCAGCGTTGGCCGTCGTGGCCACCGCCATCGGAGCCACGGCTACGGTGTACTGGCTGTCAAAGGGCAATCGCGTCACCGCGCTACGGCAGCAGATGAGCATGATCCTGCAGCAGGCGGAGGGCGTCGCGGACGCCATGGACGCGATGCACAAAGCGAATGTGTATGACATTCCGAATCTGGTGGCCCGCGCCAAGGTGGAGGCCGGTGGCCTCCCGTTGCGCGAGCATTACCGTGAGACATCGTTCTATACGACCATCCCGATTGTGGCCGCCTGGCAGGCCGTCGAAACGTCGGCGAAGACACTCGGGTATACGTTTCACACGCCGTCGCGTCCCGATGTGGCTGCCCGAAATCCGAAGAACGGAAACGGCGCGCAATTCGCCGCAGCCTTCGCGGCCTTCGCCGCCGGGCAGTCGGAGTATTTTGTTCAGGACAGCAAGGAGAACAAGCTGGTCCTGGCCCGTCCGGTCTACCTGGAGCAGAGCTGCCTCAGCTGCCACGGCAACCCGGCCAACAGTCCGACCAAGGACGGACTGGATCCGCTTGGTTTCCCGATGGAGGGCCTGACCCAGGGTGAGATCAAGGGCATCTTTGTCCTGGAGGCTCCGATGACCGATGACGTCGTCGTCCAGCGCACGATGGCGAGCATGAGCCTCGTCAGCCTTTTGCTGCTCGGCGTCGCGGTGACGGGCTTCACGCTGTTCTGCCGACGCTACGTCAACGCGCCACTGAACACTGCGATCGATCGGATCGAGTCGGCGAGCGCACACACGGCCGCCGCCTCCGATGAAATCGCCGCGGCGAGCAACGCCCTCGCGCAGGGTGCGAGCCAGCAGGCGGCCTCGCTGGAGGAGTCGGCGGCGGCGCTGAGCGAGATGACGAGCATGGCGACGAAGAATGCGGAGAATTCCGCCCGGGCCAAGACGAGTGCGGCCGAGGCCAGCCAGGCTCTGCGCACCGGCCTGGGTGATGTGGAACAATTGAATACAGCGGTGCAGGACATCCGCGGAGCCAGCGAAGAGATGGCCAAGATCATCCGCACCATCGATGAGATCGCCTTTCAGACGAACCTGCTCGCGCTCAACGCCGCGGTGGAAGCCGCCCGGGCCGGAGAGGCGGGGGCGGGATTTGCCGTGGTGGCCGACGAGGTGCGCAGCCTGGCGCAGCGGGCGGCCGGTGCGGCGAAGGAGACGGAGTCACGCATTCAGGTGGCCGTGAGCCACAGCCTGAGGGGAGCGGAATTGAGCACGAAAGTCACCGCCGGCCTGAAGTCCGTGGCGGAGCAGGTGCACCGCGTCGATGACATCATCGGAGAAATCGCGGCGGCGTCGCGCGAGCAGGAGAATGGCTCGACCCAGATCAATCACGCCGTGGCCCAGGTGGATCAGGTGACCCAAAGCAATGCCGCGCAGGCCGAGCAGGCGGCCGCGGCGGCGCAGTCGCTCAACCAGCAAGCGTTGGTGATGCGGGAAGCGGTGCACCACCTCCATGACTTGATCGGGCCGAATGGCATTCCCGTGGTGGCGCCGGCGCCGGCTTCCCCTGGGACCGCGACCGTGACCCCGTCTGTCCGTGCGGATCGACCGCGCGCACGAAAAGACCGTGCCGTTGTCGCACGCTGAAGTGCCGGACCGCGGTGCGCGGCGGGCCTGGCCCGCCGCGACGCCTCGGTTGATCAGGGCAGGGCGTAGACCTCGATCAGGGCTTCGCCGGTCGTGCTGTTGACGCCTGAGACCTGGACCGTGTAGCTGGCTCCGGCGGGGAGCGTGAGCACGGTGGCGGCGTCCCGGCTGTTCGCCGGCAGCGCAAACGCACCCGCGCTGGCGAATGTCGTGGCGAGCGAGGCATCCCAGTTGTCGGCCTCACCGATCTTGACGCCCCCGCTGCTGAAAATCTCCAGCCGCGGATCCGCCAACGGCGCGGTGACCCCGAAGGCACCGAGGGCCGGCCCGATTGCGCGGATCAGCACCCGCTGGGTGCCGGCGCCGGCCACATTGAAGCCGGCGATCAGAACGTTTTCGCCCGTGCCGACGAGATTGCGTGCCGACAGATTCACCAGCCGGGCGGAGGCATTGCTGCCGGAGTCGTAGCCCTCGACGACGAGCACACCCGCGGACGTCCCGGAGGCGTGCACCGTGGCGGCGCCGCTGACCACCTGTTCGAGCGCGGCGTCCTTGCTGCCCGGAGGAAAGCTGAACGCGCCTACGTTCTTGAAGGACAGGGCCAGGGTGTTCGACCAGTCATTGTTTTCGGCAACTTTCACCGCGCCTTGGTAGAGCTCCAGGCGGGGATCGACCATGGCGGACGTCACGCCGTATTCAGTCAGGCTGGGTCCGGCGGCGCGCAGCAGAATGGATTCAGTGCCCCCGTCGACGACGAAGCCGACGATCACCGGCTGGGTCCCGGGCGAGCGGGTGCGGACCGAGAGATTGGAGAGCCAGGCGCTGGTCAGGACCGTGACGGTGGCGGCCGGGCTCGTGACACTGCCGGAGGCGTTCGTGGCCGTCATCGTGTACGTTCCCGCCTGGGCGGCGGTGACGTTTGGCATCGAGTAGGTGGGCCCCGTGGCGCCCGGAATGACGACCCCGTTGAACTTCCACTGGTACGTGGCCGGTGTGGCGCTCGTCACGGTGGTGACGAGGGTGGCGGTCTGTCCCAGGGCGAAGCTCTGTGAGGTGGGACCGAAGGTGACCACGGGTGGGCCGGAAAACGGAGTGGCGCGGCCCGTGTGACGCTGGAAGAAAGTCCAGAAATCGTCGGGAGCGATGGCCGGGTAGGCGTGCCCCAGATTTTCGATCATGCGGAATCTGAATTCGTTGCTGTTGGACGAGACGAGCCGATCGTCGAAGACCAGCGTGGTCATGCGGGCGTTCTCACCTGACGCGACGTCGTAGGTGGAAGCCAGTGCAAGCCGGGGTAGGATGCTTATCGTGATGAAAGGACCAAAGAAGGGATCGGCCATGATGCCGGTCGGGGTCATCGGCAACCCCTCGGTCCGACCTGTGGCGGTGAGGATGCGATCGTCCAGATTTCCGTACATCAGGAAGTAAGAGACATTTGGATTCGCCGGCGTCACTCCGACAAACGAGTGACCCCCTCCCGTGCAACCGAAAGCGGAGAAGATATCCGACATGTTGCTGAGCAGCCGGGTGCTGACGTACTGGCCGCCGTTGGAGAAGCCAGAGGCGAAGACCCGCCTCCGGTCGACGTTCCAGGTCGAATGGACCAGGGCGAGCATCTCGCGAATAAAGACATCGTCGTCGACCGGAACGACCGTCGGGTCGGCCAGGATGGCCCGGAGACCGACGAAGTTCCATTTGGTGGTCCGCACCTTGAAGCCCTCGTCGATGATCTCGTACCGCAGCGAGCTGGGAAACACCGCGATGATGCCCTCGGCGTTGGCCTTTTCCACCCAGCCAGAGTTGTTGTACATGACTTCGCCGTCGCCGCTGGTGCCATGGAACATGACGACGACCGGTGCCGCGACCGCCGGATTGTAGCGGGCCGGCACGTGCACGATGAAGTTGCGCAGCTGGCCGCCGATCGGCAGATTGTAGTCGTTGCGCCCGGTCTGGAAGGTGAGACGGGCAGTGGAGGGAGGGGTTGAACCCGGGGTGGTCGTGGCGGAGACAAACCGGACGCCGAGCGTGATGGAGATCAGCAGCACGGTGGCGGCTAGACGGAGGGAAGTGAGCATGATGAACAGGAGGAGGATGAGGTTGAGGTGAACCTCCCCGACGATTGCGGGGAGAAAAGGTGCGGAGCGCGTGGGCGCGCCCGACTAGCGCAAGGCGTAGACCTCGACGAGGGCTTCGCCGGTGCCGCCGTTGACCCCGGAGACCTGGACCGTGTAGCCGGTGCCGGCGTTGAGGGTGATCACGGTGGCGGCGTCCTTGCTGCCCGCGGGCAGGGCGAAGGCGCCCACACTCGAAAATGTGTTCGCGAGTGACGCCTCCCAATTGTCGGCTTCGCCGAGTTTGGTGCCGCCACTGGAAAAGATCTCCAGACGAGGATCGGCGAGCGGAGCGGCGACGCCGAATGTGGAAAGCGTGGGTCCGACCGCACGAACCAGCAGCCGGAGTGTGCCGGAGCCGGCCAGATTGAAGCCCGCAATCAGGATGTTCTCTCCGGTGCCGACCTGACTGCGGGCGGAGATGTTGGTCAGACGGGCGGTGGAGTTCACTCCGGAGTCGTAGCCCTCGACGACGACCAAGCCGGAGGTGGAGCTCAAGGTGTGCAGCGTGCAAGGACCTGTGAGGAGGCGTTCCAAGGCTGCATCCTTGCTTCCGGCGGGGAAGGCGAAGGCGCCCACGTCGGCGAAGTTGTTCGCGAGGTTGCTGCTCCAATCGTTGTTCTCGCTGATGCGGGTGGTACCGCGGTAGAGCTCGATCCGTGGATCGGCGTTGGGACTGGCGACGCCGAATTGGGCGAGGGTGGGTCCGGCGGCACGGAGCAAGGTTGGCTCGATTGCCCCTTCGCGGACGAAGCCCACGATGACGGGCAGCGATGCCGTCAACCGGGTGCGCACGGAGATGTTGGACAGCCGGGCCGAGGAAAGTACGGAAATGACCCCTGCCTCGCTGGTGACCGAGCCGGCGCTGTTGGTCACCGTCACCGTGTAGCTGCCAGCGTGAGCGTTCGTCAGTGACGGAATGGTGTAGCGCGAGCCCGTGGCGCCTGGCAAAGGGGTGCCGTTGAAGTGCCACTGGAACGTCGGAGACGTGGCACTCCCCACCGTCGTGATCAGGGTCAGCGGCTCGCCGGCCGTGACCGTCTGGGTGATCGGATGGGTTGAGATGACCGGAGGCCCGGACAAGGCCTTGGCGGCACCGGTGTGGCTGAGGAAGAAGTTCCAGAACACGTCCGGGGCGTTGTCCGGGATGCGGTGCGTCAGGCCGTCGACCACGCGGAAGCGGAACTCGTTCGAGTTGGAAGGGACCGTCCGGTTGTCCCAGACCAGCGTTGTGAGCGAGGCGGGCTCCCCGGGCACCTCATCGTAGACGGTGTCGAGGGCCAGAGGCGTCAGGATGTTTTGAGGAATGATCAGACCAAAGAGATTGGGGGCCATGAGGGCCGTCGCCCCCATGGGCAATGGCCCGGGAATTCCCGCGGCGCTCAGCACCCGGTCGTCGAGGGTGCCGACCATGGCGTAGCACGAGACATTCGAGCTGACGGGAGTGGTTCCTCCCGTGTTGATGGCGGTGCCGCTGAAAGCGAAGGCGGAGAAGATATCCGGCATGGTCATCATCAGCCGGCTGCTCACAAACTGTGAACCGTTGGAGAAGCCGTGGGCGAAGATGCGGCGGCGATCGATGTTCCACGTCGCGACCGCCTCGGAGAGTACAGCCTTCAGGTACAATTCGTCGTCGGCGGGCACCTCGGCGGGATTCGCCATCAGTTCGTAGAGGCTGGCCATGTTCCACTTGGCCGTACGGAGCCGGTTGCCTTCGTCGATCAGATCGTAAGCCAACGAGGTGGGAAACACCGCGATGATGCCCTCGGCCGCGGCCTTCTGCACCCAGCCGGAGCCCGTGTACATGTCGTCGCTGTTCTGACCGGTGCCGTGCAGCATCACCACCAGCGGTGCAGCCGTGGCGGGGTTGTAGCGCGCCGGTACATGCACAATGTACGTGCGCTGCAGGCCGCCCACCTGGATCGTGTAGTCGTTCCGGCCGGTCTGGAAGGCGAGCCGGGCGGCCGCCGGTGCGGTCGGCGTGGGTGAAATCTGGGCGCCGTCAGCGCGGGGAAGCAGGACGGGAAACGGGGCGAGCACTAACAACAATAACAGGTGCAGATCGAGGCGCGGAACGCGCGGGAGGCGTGGGAGTTTCATGGGAGAAAAGCGAAACCCGGGCGCGTCGATCGTGCGTGAGCATGGCGGATCAGGGCGTGCCGGCGGGCGCTGGAACCGGGACCGGGGCGGGAACGGAACGGAAGGGCCCGGAGGGCGGTGTACGTGTACCTTCAATACGCGTCCCCATCAGGGTCTCGATGAACGGCCACTCGCCGATGTGCCGGTTGAAGATCTCGCGCTGCTCCGGGCTGAGCTTTTCCCGGTAGACGATCAGCTCGCGGGCGATTTCAATGGTCTGCCGGCGCCGGGCTTCCCCGGTCGCGCGGAAGGCCTCTTCAAACGCGGTGTCGCCGGGGCGGGCGTCGCGCATGGCCTGCACCGCCTGGTCGAAGAGCGGCTGCCATTGCTCGCGGAGGGGGCGCAGACGCAGGCGCAGGTTCCGGCGCATTTCCCGCAGGGCGTCGGTTTGCGCGGGAGTGAGTGCGAGTTCCTGCATGACCTGCGAGCCAACGACCACCGTGTCTTCGCGATCGAGCGACCGGCGGGCCTGGAAGTACGCGACCGCGACGAGAAGGTTGGCCGTGAGCGAGGCGCCGAGGAGAAGGGGGAGGGCGCGCATCAGAAGCCTCCTCCCCGGAACGGGTCCTGGTTCAGCAACTGGCGAAGCTCGCGTTTTTCGGCGGCCACGTGGGTCCGGGCCAGCTTGGAGCCCAGGGTCCACGCCGGTGCGAGGAGCAGGGCGGCAATCGCCGCGGCCACCGCCAGCTGACGGCGCTCGCGTGTGCGCACGGTGACGGGGAAGGCCACCACGGTCCCGGGAGATCCGCCAGGAACGAGGGCCTCGAGTCGGGCGAGTTCCGCGGCGGGAACGGGGTCGGTCAGGCCGAGACGCGCCGAGGTCAGCGCCCGGCGCAGTTCCGGATCATGGTTGAGGAGCTGGTCCATGTCCGCCGCCTGTTCAACGGGCAAGGAGCCGTCGAGCCAGCGTCGCAGGACGTCAGGGTCTGGGTCCGGTCGAGCACCCCGTTGCCGGCGCAGGGCTTCGAGCAGAGCTCGAAGGGCGGCCGGGGTGTCGTCGGACGGTTTCATGGGATCGGGTGTCATGGGAGTATTCGTGGGTGGAGGGATGAAACATCCCCGGTGAGTTCAAAAAAACGTGCGTTTCGACAGGTAGGCCCGCAAACGCTCCAGGGCCTTGTGTCGTTGCGAGCGGATAGTTTGTGGTTGTGTACGAAGGACCTGCGCGATGTCTGCCACGTCCAGATCGTCTTCGTAGCACAGCCGCAGAATCAGTTCCTGCTGCGGGGAAAGCAGGTCGGGGGGCAGAGGGAGCGGCTCGCTCGGACCGGAGTTGGCCGGAGCGGCCTGGGCGGATGCGGTTTGACCGTCGAGTGAAGCCGGGGCGGAACCGTGCGCCCGCAGGTAGTCGATGGCGGCGCGGGCGGCGATCACGGCCAACCACGACGACAAACGACCCCGACTGCGATCGAAGGGCCGCAGTACCTGGAAATCGTGGCGACAGAACCGGACGTAGATGTCCTGAAGCACATCCGCCGTGTCGCTTTCGCGTCCAGCCGGGGCCAGGGTGCGGCGGACCAGGCTGCGGAGCAGCGGTGCCGATAGACGAACGAAGTCGCGCCAGGCCGCGGCGTCCCCCCGCAGCAGCATGGAGACGTCAAACTGGTCCAGCGGTGTCTCCATACGCGCGGGTGGGCCCGACGCCGGGCACGGCGCGGGAGACACGGGTTTCCCCGGCGGCGGGCCGGAGGAGAGTGACGCTTAACGTGTTAATTCACCTAGGGTTAGCCCTACCGGGGCCGGGCGTCAACCGCGCCCTGCCCGAGTTGGTCCGCGACCCTAACCTGCCCGGGCGAGGCGGCGGCGGATGTCCACGATGGCGGCGCTGCCGAGGAAGACAGCGGCGGCGGTCAGTCCCCAGACGCCGCCTTTGGCCCAGAGCATGAAACCGCTGGCCCCGGTCACTACGAGCAGACAGGTGCCCATGAGCAGATTCCAGATCCATCGACTGCCGCCCCGGGGCATGGCGTCCCCGAGCAGCTTCCTTTGGTTCATCATGAGGAAGAACGTCAGGTAGGCGATGGGCATGAGGATGAAGGCGAAGACGGAGGTGGGCACGGCCAGCCAGAAGGCGGCTTTGCTCCACAGAAACGGTCCCAGGGCCCCGCTGACGGCGAGCAGACTGCCGAGCTTGAAGGTCCATCCGGTCTGCTCGCGACCGAGCAGTTCGCAGATGACTTGGCCGGAAATCAGCATGAGCAGGGTGATGGTCGAGAGCGTCATACCCAGCACGCCGAAGCCGAAAATGATCCGTCCGAAGAACGCCCCGGTGAGTGGCTCCAGCGCGGCGGCGAGGTGGGACGCGTCGCGCGTCACCAGCATGGCGGCAAGCTGGCGATCCGCAGCGGTGGCGCTGGTTGCCCCGGTGGTGGTGGCGTCGGCGCTGGCGGGCAGTCGGGCGAGCAGCGATTCGTACTCCTTGATCTGCCGGGGCGAGGCGGCGCTGGTGAAGGCAGGATTGCCGGCCGCGTCGAGCAGGCCGGGCTGAGGCACGGCGTGGAACTGACTCGCGGCCGCCATGACGACAAAGCTGGTCGCCAGCACAAAGGGGATGAACATGCCCGTCGCCAGATCGAACCGGCACAGCCCGACGAATTCGCGTCCCCAGCCGCGCCGCAGGATCGAGTAAGGAAAGAGAAACGTCATGTTGATGCCGACCGCGGTCGCGGCGGCGGCGACGATGACATCGCGTTGATTGTCGATGATGAAGCCCGTCCAGTAGGCGTGGTGCGCCGGATGCGTGGCCTCGATCAGCGGCAGGAAAGCGTCGGCCGGACGGAAGAGCAGGCCAAAGTTGGGGATGAGCCCGGCGAGCGCCTTGCCCCAGTCGAGGCCTTGGGAGGAGAAGGTCAGCCGGGCGATCACGCCGGCGAAGCACAACACGATGACTCCCACCATGATCTTGAGAATCAACTCGTAGAGCTGCACCCCGCGGCCGCCCTTGCCGTAGTTCCACGTGATGTACGTGGAGAACACGAGCACCGCGAGCGTCGGCACCAGCTTGCCGCCGAATTCGCCGAACGGACCGGTGGAGCCGAGCAGGTCCGGCAAGAGGTTCTGCTGCAGCACACCGATGGCGAGTGAGTATTGCGGCATGGCCCACACCATGCTCGCGACCAGGGAGGCGGCCGCCCAGCCGTAAGCCAGCACCGGATTGACGTGTTCATGGATCGCCTGGAGCGGGCGGCGACCCGTGGTCATGACGACGTAACCGATGGCCGATAGCATGATGATGCCCATGATCATCGCGACCGGCTGTAGCCAGAGCAGGCCGAAGCCCCCGAGCACGCCGAGGTAAAGACTGCCGGAAAGTGAACCGCCGCCGAGGGTAATGGCGCTCTGCAACCAGCCCGGACCTGACAGTTTCAGGTAGGTCCGGAGTCGTCCGCCGAGGGGCTGTTGGGCGGCGGCGCGCAGGAGCTGGACATCGTCGTTGGGCGGGGGCGGGTTCATGCGTGGGGAAAGGTCACGCCCGGGGAGACCCCGACGGGTTCGGGGTCAACGGTGGGATCCGGGCGCAGTTCACCCCGGAGGAAGTGCGGGGAACGCGATGAGGCAATCCGTCTCGGTTGGAAAATCCCGCCGAGATTGTAGCCGAGCCCGGGGCCGCGGCCCCGGAGCCGGCGGCCGCCCGCATCCGCGGGCGGCCCGTCGCTCAGAAGGCGAACGTATTGGTGATCGACCACTGCATCGGCTGCGGGATGCGCGCGGAGGCGATCTGCCCGTTGGGCTGGGCGGTCACGGCGATCAGGTCGTCGTTGCCGAAGAGGTCGCGGATGTTGAGCTGGGCGGTCCAGCGGATCTTGTCCTTGTAGATCTTCCGCGAATACCGGGCCCAGAGGTCGATGTCCAGTTCGTCACTGCCGAAGTACGGCTGGGTGACGTCCGAGACCCAGACGCCGAGTTCGTTCTTCTTCACTCCATAGCCGACCGCCACGCGGTCCTGCCAGCGGGCGCCGCCGCCGATGCTGAAGCCTTTGAGACGGCGGTACTGGAAGTCATAGTTGGTGATGACATTGAAGCGCCATTTGCGCAGTTCCTGGGCGGCGGAATTGTTGGCGGCGAGGGCGTTCAGGTAGGGCACGTACATGTTGTTGATCGCCTGCACGCCCAGGCGCGAACCGGTCACACTGTTGAAGAACGGAATGTCCTCGAAGCCGTTCTGGGCGCGGATGCTGGAGGCGACCACACCGTCGCCATCCGTCCAGAGCTTCAAGTTGCGTTCGACGAATTCGGCGAAGTCGGCTCCGTAGTTGGCGCGGTAGGCCTCCTGCCGGGCGGCGTTGAAGGTGAAGCGCCAATAGGGGCGGGGGTTGAAGGTGCCCTCGATTTCCCAACCTTTGGACTCCGTGTCCGCGATGTTGCCGACATTCGGCGGGCGGGTGGCGGCCCAGGTGCCACTGGCATTCTGGGTGAAGGCCCACGACGAGGCGAGCAGGGGATCCACCGGCCGGAGCCATTCCTCGCGCGTGCGCTGGGCGAACCAGGCATTGCGCGCGGCCGTTTCGGCCGTCGTCAACGTGGGGTTCGGGTTGTTGGCCTGGGCGGGGTTGGTCAGACTGGCGCGCAGCGGCAGATAACGCGGGTCGGTCGGCGCGAAACCGAACCAGCGGTTGATCAGCACCTCCGAGGTCTGGGAGCCGCGCAGGCCGTTCATGGCGCGCACGACATCGTTGCCCGGCCAGAAGGTGTTGTAGAACGTGCTGACGTCGTTCGACTGGTTGGTCTCGTAGCGCATGACGCGCAGGACGAACTTGTTATCCGCCAGCGAAAGGGTCACGCCGATGTCCTTGGTCGAGCCCGCGGGCGGCTCAAAGGGGCGGCCGTAGACGTCGGCCACGGTGGAGGACGGCCGGAAATTCTCCGACTGGTTGTAGGAGAGGCTGATGTCGGTGCCGCGCGGGAGCCGGCGCTTGATGAAGTCCGGCGCATGGCCGACGACGCTCCAGCTGACCGTCTCGTCCTTGGCGTAGATGGTGGGCGACGCCGGGTAGGTCCACGTCGGGTCAAAGGGATTGACCTGGCCGGTGACCGGCACGGTTTTCGGCACGCCGGCGTCGAAGAGCGAGAACTCGTCCTGCCGCCAGCCGACCAGGCCGACCAGCTTGCGGTTGAGGAAGTAGCTCTGCCAGATGGCGGAGTAGCTCTTGGTCTTGTTCAGGGCGCGCGAGGCCTGCGAGTAAAGCTTGTCCAGGTTGGTCTCCGGATCGAGCACGCTGACCGGGGCGCGCACCCAGACATCGGTGCGGTTGTCGAAGAGCAGGGCGGTGCCGGTGGCGACCGGGTTGTGCAGGGCGGTCAGGTTCTGGATGTTGGCGCCGGCGGGTGAGGACAGGTTGGCGATGGAGCCGCCGAGGTAGTGGATCGCCACGTATCCAGGATAGGACTGCGTGGCGGCGTTGTCGGCGTAGACGTTCTGGTCGAGCGTGTAGACGAAGCCCTGGTGCGTGCGGGAGAGGCGGGTGCTCTCCTGGTCGCTGTAGACGCCGGTGAAGACGTGACGCCCGAGATGCCGGAGCAGGCCGGCCTTCCGGGTCAGGTCGATGGTGGCGTAGGTGGTGGCGCGGAAGGCCTCGCGGTCCGTGTCGACCATGTAGTTGCCGATCGAGTCGGAAGCAAAGTAGGGGCGGCCGAAGTTCGGATTGGGGGAGCCGTCGACCAGCTTGTTCTGCATGTCGACGTGGATGGTGGCGGCGTCGAACCCGATCAGGCTGCGGTTGCGCCGGGCGTGCTCCTGCCGGTCGTAGGCCAGCTCGAGGCCGATGGCGTCGTTGAGGAACGTCTGGCGCACCGTGGCGTTGAGGGCGTTGAAGTTGGCTGATTCGCTCTTGTTGGGCCCGTCGAGCAGCTTGTCGTAGAAGTTGAAGACGCTCGGGTCGCGGATCTCCTGGTATTTCCACAGCCCGGCGTAGGCCTGCCCGGCCGGCGCGAACTGCTGGTTGAGGAAGAAGAGCGGGTTGTTGCCCTGGGCCGTGTAGGCGCCGACGCCGAACCACTGTGTGAAGGGGGTGCCGCCGCGGCTCATCATGAAGGGCGGCACGCCGTTGCCACCCTGCGTGGCGGAGGCGGGGTCGGTGAAGACCGCGCCGACCTGGCCAAACCAGCGCCCGGCGGAGCCGAGGTGCGCGGCGAGCAGGGGGTTGTTGGTCACGGACGTCGGCACGGTCGGGTCGAGTGAAACCTTGTTCAGGACCGAGTACCAGACCGTGAGGCCGTCGTGGGGCGGGGTCAGGCGGGGCCGGTTGGCCTTGATCTCACCGTCCTCGTAGCTGACCTGGACCTGGGTGAAGCCGCTCTTGAAGAGCCGGGGCTCCCAGCGCAGCGAGGCAAAGAGGCGCCGGTCGTCCTCGAACGCGGGCTCCTGGCGGAACTGCTCCTGGTCGTTCAGGCCGATGACGCGCACGCTCAGCCGGTCCTTGATGATCATCTGGTTGACGTCGAGCACCTCGCGGTGGGAGCCATAGCGGCTGACGTTCTGCACGAAGGTGATGCCGTTCTTGCGCAGGTTCGGCGCCTTCAGCTGGTTGTTGATGATGCCGGCCGGGCTGCCCAGGCCGAAGAGGATGGCGTTGGCGCCGCGGGAGATGTCGACCCGTTCGGTATTGTAGGAATCCATACCGATGTCGGTCGAAAAGAAGTCGCGCGTGAGGTCGGCGCCGCTCAACCCGCGCACGCGGGTGGACTGATTGGGGCTGACCAGGCCGTCCTCGGCGTTGGAGAAGCCGTTGCCCGTGCCGACGCCGGAGAAATTGCCGCCCATGCCGGCGGCCTCGGTACCGGTCGTATAGACGAGCAGGTCCTTCGCATTCGTCGACGCGGTGTCGGCGAGGAACTGGGCGTTGACGACCGAGATGGCGGCGCCGACGTCGCGGAGCTCCGTCCGCAGACGCGTGCCGGCCAGCGTCGAGGTCGACTGGTAGCCGCGGTCGGCGTCGGCCGCGACCACGAAGGGCGTCAGCTCGACGACGGATTCCTCGTCCTTGGCCTCCACGGCGACCGGCACCACCGGCCGCCGGGCCGGGTCGGCGGCCGGCGCGGCGGGAGGGGCGACGGTCTGGGCCCGGGCGCAGGTCATCAGAGCCAGCAGGCAGGCCGCGAGGCGGATGGCGCCGGCTCGGGCGGGAACAACAGACGAGGGAGCAGGGGTTGCGGGATGGCGGGTCATGAAAAAGGGCGGCAGGCGAGGGTTTGAAACCGTAGGCTGGCTCGAACCGGAGGTCGGGCCGCAAAACGGCGGGGTGTGATTTCCGGGAGAACCGCAAGGTTCGGCCGAAACGTGGAGGTACACACGCCCAACAGACAGAACTGAGCGTTCCCGCACACGCCCGGCTGTCAATCGCCGTTCTTCACCCACCGATTGCGAGCGGCCCGGGCGTCGCGACGTGAATGTTCAACCCTGAATTTTCATGGCCCGGCCGGTGGGCCGGCCGTGCGGGGGGCCGGCCGCCCACTCAGGGGGTCGGCGCAGGTGTTGACGCCGCGCGATCCAGTTCGTCCAGCCCTTTGCTGGCCCCGGCGTGCCCGGGTTGGAGCGCGAGCGCGGAGGTGAAGCGTTGCCGGGCCTCGTCTTTGCGGCCGAGTTGGGCGAGCAGTCGCCCGCAGGCGGCGAGCACGCCGGCGTGCTTGGGGTTGAGCTGGCTGGCTGCCTCATAGTGCCCGAGGGCGACTTCGGGTTGTTTGTCTTTTTCCGCGATCCGTCCGAGCTCGACCGCACCGAGAAAGGGGTGGACCGCGGCGACCCGCCGCGCGTACTCGACGGCCTTGACGAGGCTGCCGCCGGCAATCTCCGGGGCGTTGGAGAAGTAGCGGGTCAGGCCGATCAGGCCGTCGAGGTGCTTGGGATCAAGTTCCACGCAGCGTTCATACGCCCGGCGCAGTTTGCCGGACAACACCGCCTGCTGCATGAAGGTCACCTCCCCGATGCGCTGGCTGTAGGCGTGGCCGAGTTGTGCGAAGCCTGCCGCGTCCTCGGGGTGGGCGGTGGTCACCCGTTCGGCCAGCGTCACCGCTTCTTTCGTGCGCTTCTGGGCGAGGCGGAGGCGGCTGAGCAGGCGCAGCGTGGCGGCGTCGGTTTCGGCGGTCGTATCCAATGGGTTCAGGAGCGTCTCTGCCGCGGCGAGGTCTCCTTTCTGGAGGGCGGCTTCGGCGTCTTGCAACGGCGACGCGGCGTGCAGGCCCGGTAGCAGAAGCGAGGCGAGCGTGGGAAGCAGGAGGAGTCGGAGGACGAGGGAGCGGATCGGATTCATGGGAGGTGTGGATAGGAGTTGGGAAGGGATCATTCGGTTTGCAGGGCGCGGGCGGGATCGAGACGCGCGGCGGCAGCGGCCGGGGCCGCGCAGGCGAGCAGACAGGCCAGCGGGAGCAGGGCGGCGAGGGCGAGCAGCACCCAGGGGTCGGGTGCGAGCGCACGCTCCACGGTGCCGTGCAGGACCTGGGCGAGGGCGAGGGCGGCCAGCGTGCCGGAGCCGACGCCGAGCAGCGCCAGCCGCGCCGCCCGGCCGAGCACGTCGCGAAAGACGACGGCGGGCGTGGCGCCCAGCGCCATGCGCACGCCGATGTCGCGCCGCTGCTGGCGCACCCCGAAGGTCAGGCTGGCGTAGAGTCCAAGCAGGGACAGGCCGAGGGCGACGGCGCCGAAGAGGGCGACGAGGTGGGAGCGGAGTCGTGGCACGAGCGTGGTGCGGGCGATGTTGTCCTCCAGTGCGCGCAGGGAAAACGAGGCCGTCGGATCGGCCCGCTGGAGCGCCGCCTGCACGGAGCGGCTGAGGCCGGCGCCGGCGGGGGCGCGGATCAGGAGCGTGCTGAAGAACCAGGGGGACTGCGTCTGGGGAACGTAGATCTGCGCGGGCGGCGGGTCGGAGAGGTTGTCCTGGCGGGTGTCGCCCACGACGCCGACGATCTCCCGGTAGTCGTGGAGCAACCACGGCACAATCCGCACCCGGCGGCCAATCGGGTTGCTCTCGCCGAAGAGCCGCGTGGCAAGCGTGCGGTTGATCAGGCAGACCTTGGTCGATTCGAGGGTGTCGCCCTCGTTCAGGTCGCGTCCCTGCAGCAGCGGCAGCCGCAGGGTCCGGACGTATCCAGGGCTGACGGCGTTGAACACGGCCTCATCCGGTGTCGCCTCCGCGCGGGTGTCCCGTTCCACGGTGAGCGGATAACGCAGGGAGATGCCGCAGAGCGGGGCGCTGGAATTGATCGCGGCGGCGGTCACGCCGGGCAGACGCAGGACCTCGGCGAGGGCGCGGTCGTAGTACGCGGCGAGTTCCACCGGCGTCTCCCACCGGGTGGGGGGCGGGGCGAGGCGCACCGCGAGCACGTCGCGCGGGTCGAACCCCGCCGGCGTGCGTTCGAGGTCAAGCAGGCGACGGGTCAGCAGCGTGGCCGAGGAGAGCACCACTAGGGTCAGCGCCACCTGTCCGACCACGAGGGCGGACTGCGCCCGGGCGGTGAAGCGGCTGCCGCCGGCGCGCGTGCCGGCGGTCTTCAGCAGGGCGTTGACCGGGATGCGGCTGGCCTGCCAGGCCGGGAGCAGTCCGAAGACCAGTCCGGTGAGCACCGCGAGTCCGGCGGCGAAGGCGAGGGCGGGACCGGCGACGGCGATCGCGTGCGAGCGGGGCACGAGGCCGGCGGGCAGCTGCCGGGCGAGCAGCGGCACCGCCACCGCGGCGAGCGCCGCGCCGGCCACGCCGCCGGCGGCGGCGAGCAGTCCGCTCTCCAGCAGGACCCCCCGGGCAAGGGTGGCGGGCGAGGCGCCCAGCGCGAGGCGCACGGCGAACTCCGGCAGGCGCGCCACCCCGCGGGCGAGCAGGAGGTTGGCGAGGTTGGCGCAGGCCAGCAGCAGCACGAGGCCGACCGCGCCGAGCAGCAGCAGAAGGGTGCCGCGCAGATCGCCGACCCGCAGCTCGAGCAGCGGACGCGCGCGGAGGGTCCAGCCGGCGTTGACCGCGGGGTATTCATGAGCCAGTGACGCGGCAATCACGGCCGCCTCGGCCGCGGCCTCCTCCGGCCGGATCCCCGGCTTGAGCCGGCCGATCGTGCTCCAGAAGCGGGAGTCGCGAGCAAGGTTCTCCGGCGCCTCCACGGGAAACGGGAGCCAGAGATCAACGAAGTCGGGTTCGCGGAAGTGATCCGGCATCACACCGATCACCGTGGTGGGCGTATCGTCGATGATCACGGTCTGGCCGATCAGATCGCGGCGGCCGGCGAAGTGCCGCTGCCAGGCGGCGTGGCTGAGCAGCGCGACACGCGGACCGGAGAGGGTGAAGGCATCCGGGCGCGGGGCCAGTCCGTGGAGCGGCGCGACGCCGAAGGTGGGAAAAAACTCCTCGGTCACGAGGGCGGCGACGAGCTGCACCGGATCGCCCCCGGAGGGCGCGTACGAGGAGAAACCGGGACGGAACGCGGCGAGGGAAACGTAGGAACGGGCGCGGGCATGCAGGTCGCGAAAGTCGCTGGCCGAGAGCGACGGCATGGTCAGACCCTTGCCGGCGTGGTGCGAGGTGAGCCCCACCAGGGAGTCCGCCCCCGGGTAGGGCAGGGGACGGAGCAGGATCGAGTCGAGCAACGAGTACACCGCGACCGTGGCGCCGATGCCGAGCGTGAGCAGTGCGAGGGCAAAGCTGGAGTAGCCGGGCGAGCGCCGAAGGGACTGCAGGGCGGAACGGAGTTCGGTCGGAAAAGCGGTCATGGGCGGGTTCGTGCCCACCTTAACACCTCCCGTCGTTCCGCCACATCGCCTGAAAGTCAGGCCGAGGTCATGGCCGGGCATGACCCCGGTCATGGTCCGCGGGTGCGTCCACCCGGCGGCGTGTCGCCGCCACCCCTCTCTCAGATCAGACCCAGCTCCCGGGCGCGCAGCGCCGCCTGGGTGCGGTCGAAGACCTGCAGCTTGCCCAGCACATTGGTCATGTGATTCTTCACCGTGCCTTCGGCGATGTTCAGGCGCGACCCGATCTCCTTGTTGCTGCAGCCCGAGGCGAGCAGCCGCAGCACATCCTGTTCGCGCTCCGAGAGCGGGTCGGCTAGTTTGGGCGCGACTTTGGGCGCGGCGGGCTGGCTCCGACGGTCGAGCTCGGCCATGAGCTTGGCGGCGACCGACGGTTCCAGGACAAAGGTGTTGCGCGCACTCGCCCGCACGGCCTCGTACAGTTTTTCGGCCGAACAGGCCTTGAGCAGATAACCCAGCGCTCCGGCGCGCAGGGCCTCGATGATCTCGGTGTCTTCGTCGAAGGTCGTGAGCACCACCACGCGCGCCTCCGGCCGGTGGTGAAGAATGCGCCGGGTGGCTTCGACTCCCCCGAGAACCGGCATGCGCAAGTCCATCAGGATGACATCCGGTTGCTGGTCGCGTGCGAGATCGACCGCCCGCAGCCCGTTCTCGGCCTCACCCACCACCTCGAAATCGGACTGCAGCGAAAGCAAGGTGCGCAACGCCTCCCGGAACAAGGACTGGTCGTCGACCAGAAGCAGACGGATGGGCTTCATGCCGGCACCTCGACGCGCAGGCGGAATCCGCCCTCCGGTCGGGGACCCGCCTCGACGCGACCCCCGAGCAGCTCGATGCGCTCGCGTAGGCCGACGAGGCCGAACCCGCGTGGATCCACGGAAGCGGCACCGCGGCCGTTGTCGGCGATCTCGAGGCGGACCTGATTGGGCGCGCGGAAGTCGAGCACCAGCGACGCCTCCTGCGCGCCGGCGTGTTTGCGCACATTGGTCAGTCCCTCCTGCGCGGCCCGGAAGAGAGCGTGCTCCACCCCGCTCGGCAGGGGGCGGGCCACCCCCTCAATCTGGACGGACGGCACCGGCTGGCCGTGCTGGGCGAGGTCGTTCAAGGCGACAGTGAGGCCCACCGGCGGGCTGTCTGCGCGCAGAGAACCGACCGACCGCCGCACATCCTCAAGCGCCTCCGCGGTCAGTTTCGCGGCCGACCCCACCACCTCGCGCGCCCGCTCGGGCTGCGTCGCCATCAGGCCGGCGGCGGCGTCGAGCTGCGTTTTCACCACCGTCAGGTAATGGCCGACGCCGTCGTGGATCTCACGGGCGAGCCGGTTGCGCTCCCGGGTGGTGGCGAGTTCGGCGGTCTGGGCCGCGCTTTCCCGCAGCTTGTGGTTGGCGCGTTCGAGGTCTTCCCGCAGCGCCTTTTCCCGTTCCCGGCTGGCCAACGCGTGGCGGGTGATCAGGGTGAAGGCGATGGTGAATCCAAAGGCCGCGGCGTAGCTGAAGATGGCCGAAAGCACGGCGGCCGGCCCATAGGGGACCATCCAGACCAGAATCGTCTGGAGAAAGAGGTAGAGACCCACAAGGACGGCGTAGCGCGGGCGCAGTTCGAAAATCGCCTCGCTCACGATCGGCAACACGATGATGGCAAACGAACCCCGGAGCGGACTGAGCCAGATCAGGGCGGTCAGAATTGCACATTGCAGTACGAAGTAGAGGGCCCGCCCCGATCCGCCGCGGGTGTGCAAGGCGGAGCCGAGGATGCCGAGCGTGCCGTAGAGCGCGCCGAGGGCGAACGTGACCGGTACCAGGTTGGCCGGCTGGTAGAATCGCTGGTTGAAAAAGTACCCCGTGAAACACGTCACCACCACCAACGCAAAGGCGATCGCACCGTACAGTCCTCCGGTGGTGCGGTGGTCATAAGAGTCGGAAGACATGCCTGCATCCTACCATGAACCCTCCTCCCGGGAAATAGGAGAGAAGTCACGGTCGGGTGGGCCGGAGTCACGAGCGGCCGGCCGGTGAATGTGCCCCTATTTGACCGAAGGGAGTTCCTCGAGGGTGATGTCCTTGGCTTCGATCCAGGCTATGCCGCCGCTATGAATCTGCAGGCCGATGTGGCCGTCGAGCGGGATGGTCGCGTCGGCTTCGACATAGTCGAGTCCGGGCACGCCATTGATCCACGTGCGGATGCGTTT